>JAMFSC010000204.1 GCA_026225095.1 bacterium | reverse complement strand
AGATTGAACCCGATAAAGGTCGTCACCGCAGCCAGCTTCGAGAGCGACTCCGGATACATGCGCCCCGTCATCTTCGGCCACCAGAAGTGGACACCGGCGAGGAACGCCATCAACATACCGCCCACCATCACAAAGTGGAAGTGCGCGACGATGAAGTACGTCTCGGTCAGGTGAATATCCATGCCCAGCGAGCCCAGAAACACGCCCGTCAGTCCGCCGATCGTAAACAACCCCATAAACCCGAAGGCGTAGAGCATCGGAGTCTCAAAGGTGATCGAGCCCTTGTACAGCGTGAAGGCCCAATTGAAGATCTTGATTGCCGAGGGCACGGCAACCAGCATCGTCAGCAGCGAGAACACCAGCGCCGAGTAGTTCGAGACACCCATGATGAACATGTGGTGCTCCCATACGAAGAAGCCGAAGAGCGCGATGGCCACCGATGAGAACGCAACCGCCGTATATCCGAACACCCGCTTCCGGCTGAAGGTACTGATGACCTCCGAGATCACACCCATACACGGCAGAATCATAATGTACACGGCAGGGTGCGAGTAGAACCAGAAAAGGTGTTGGAACAGCAGCGGATCGCCGCCCTTGGTCGGATCGAAGACGCCGATACCAAAGATGCGCTCCAGCCCGACGAGGACAAGCGCGATCGCAAGCACCGGAGTTCCCAATACCATCAGAATCGAAGCGGCATAGTGCGACCACACGAACAGAGGCATACGGAACCAGGTCATACCTGGTGCACGCATCCGGTGGATCGTCACAATAAAATTCAGCCCGGTAAAGATCGAACTGAATCCAGCAATAAAGATCGCTGTCGCCGCCGTAATCACATGAGTATTTAGATAGTGGGTCGAGAGCGGCGTCGTGAAGGTCCAGCCCGTATCCACTCCACCCAGAACCAGCGCGGCAAGAGTCAGAATGCCGCCGATCATGTAGAGATACCAGCTCAGCAGGTTGATCTTCGGGAAAGCCAGATCCTTCGCGCCCAGCATGATCGGGATCAGGAAGTTCCCCAGCGTCGCCGGCACCGAAGGCACCAGGAAGAGGAAGATCATGATAATGCCGTGCATCGTGAAGAATTTGTTGTACGTATCCGACGCGACCAGATCAGGTTGCGGCGTCAGCAACTCCAGCCGGATCAGGCCCGCGAACGCTCCTCCGATAAAGAAGAAGAACGTAATCGAGATCAGATACATGATCGCGATCCGCTTATGGTCTCCGGTCAGGAGCCAGCTCAGCAACCCATCTTCATTGTTGATGTAGTTTCTCTTGGGAAGAGTGGCTGTGCTCTGGTCAGGCAGGTTGAGAATTGTTGAACTTGATGCGCTCATGGCTTCACCATCCCCGGCGTTGTCGGCGCCGCTTGATCGGACTGTGATGTGGTCAGCGTCTGCTGCACACGGTAATTGGTTTGAAGTGTCTTCACGTACTCGACAAGGTCGATAAGGCCTTCTTCACTGATCTGCCCTTGATAGGTCGGCATGATCGGCGCATATCCGGCCGTCACATGCTCCGACGGGTTGAGGATCGCATCCCGCAGATAGGCATCGTTCACGAGAACCTCGGATCCACCGGCCAGCTGTAGCTTCGACCCATAGACTCCTGCAAGATTCGGCCCGCGTGCCGACGCGCTTCCGGAGTGGCAGGCGTTGCAACCCATACTTGCAAACAACCGCTCTCCGTTCTGCGCCAGCGACATGCCGCTCGTGGACTCCTGCGTCCACTTCTGATAATCCTCCGGACTCAGTGCCGTAACCTCGCCGATCATCTGCGAGTGGTTCGTACCGCAATACTGCGTGCAGAAGATGTGGTACGTCCCGGCCTCCGTCGCCTGGAACCAGACCGTCGTGTAACGGCCCGGAATCACCTCGCGCTTCACCCGGAAATCGGGAATCGAGAAGCTGTGAAAGACATCCTGCGAGATCATCGTCAGCTGGACAGGACGACCAATCGGGACGTGCAGCGCGTTGATCTCGTGCTGTCCTCCCGGATGCTCGGCCTTCCACATCCATTGCTTGCCCACGATGTAGATGTTCATCGCGTTGACAGGCGGGTTATAGATGCGGAAATACAGCAGCGCGCCCCAGACGAAGCACACCAGGAAGATGGCCAGCGGGATAATCGTCCACGTCGCTTCGAGCAGGGTCGAACCCTCGATCGGAACAGCGACCGGATGCTTCTCGCGCCGATAGCGCAGCGAGAACGCTACGAGAAGCGCCCCCACCAGGATGACGCCAAGCAGCGTCATCGCCAGCAGGAAAAAGTACAACGCGTCCATCCAAGGTGCGATCGTCGACGCCTCCCGCGGAAACAGTGCGGAGGCGTTGAGCCATTTCACCAGAAATTGCCACAAGACAGGACTGATATGCATCGTTACCCTTTATCCCTTGAATCTCTTGTCAGATCGTGGTCGCGCCCGAGCTTCAGATCTCGCCGAAACATCAGGAAGATAAATCCGCCGAGGCTGGCCACGGTGACCATCCCACCAAACTGGACCACGCGCGCCACGCGGAGCGAGTGCTTATTCGTCTGGGGATCGTAGTGGTAGCAGTAGGTGAGAATATTGGCGACTGGAGATCCAATCTTATTGTCCGAGGCCTCGACCAGGCCAAGCAGTAAATCTTTGGGCGAGTACTCCACCCCAAGGTAGTACTGTGCAACTTTACCGCTGGTCGTCACGACCTCAATCGAGCTGGCGTGCGCAAACTGGGTCAACTTACCGTCCGGTCCCGGCACCCGGACGTAGCCGAAGCCGATCGCCGAGGAGACGGCGTCAATGGCCGGAGGCTGCCCCGTGAGGAAGTGCCAGCCCGCGCCGGTCTCCGGCCTGCCGTACCGCTTCAGGTAGACCGCCTTCTTCTTCGCGGCGAGCTCCGGCGTTTCGGACGGGTCAATGCTGATAATGATGACGTCGAAGTCCTTACCCGGCGTCAGATGCACCATCTCAAGCGCGCTGGTCAGACCGTCCAGCTCCTCCGAACACAGCATCGGGCAGTTGTAATACACC
Source organism: bacterium (assembly GCA_026225095.1). GTDB lineage: Bacteria > Acidobacteriota > Terriglobia > Terriglobales > Acidobacteriaceae > Edaphobacter. Next base: position 9,237 of record JAMFSC010000204.1, on the reverse strand, counting down.
ATCGCCATCAACGCGGGATGCTGGCCGAAGTAGTCGCCCAATCGAACCTGCTTCCCCGACTCATCGAAGAAGGCGGCGTCCATGGGAAGCTGCTGGTTCAAGTGCTGCTGAACTACAACCTTTTGGAGCACCTGCGGCAGCTGATCCCCGCTGTTCTCACCCGCCTGCTTTTCACCGTAGGAAGAGACCTGCGCCGATAGACCGCACGGAAGCATTACCGCCAGCAGGACTACCGCCGCAGCGACAGCACAAGACCACCCGGCCAAGCCGAAGGTGGCTCTTAGGAGGCGCTGCTTGGTCCGGGTTGTGGTCGCCTGCATCATAATTACTCTCGTCGCGTTGGGACTTCTACTTCAGTGGAGCAAGGCCGGCATGATTCTCTTGCACCGCCTTGCTGTAGTTCATCCTCTGCTCGCGGGCCTCGATCGTGTCAAGTTCGTACCCCGTCCGCGCAAAGCCGGTCGTCAGAGGAGCCTCGACTGTGGGGCTCTCATCGCCTGCCAGCAATGTAGCCTTCGCGGCGGCGGGGTTGACCGGAAGTCCGCGCTCGACGATGAGCTCCATCGCGCGCTCAATCGGAATCCTGACAGTACCGGGTTGCCCATCGACCGTGCTGTAGTGGTCCAGAAAGAGATCTTCCCTCGCATGCAGATCGGCCGTCGCCTGATTTCCGTCATCGACATCCAGGCGAGGCGTTGGAAAGATCGTCGTCATCCGCTGCAGCTCTTTCTGATCCATCTCCGGGTTGCTCGCTAGGTTTTGCCGCTTGGTCTCCGGCGGAACGATGCCCGCGGCGACCTGCCACTTGGTTGCCGGGCCATACTCCGTCAGCAATTGGTGGTTGATCAGCCGGCCCATGACGAAGCAGAAACCAAAGAAGACAAAGACGAAGCCCAGGAGACCGCCCAGGAAGACCACGACGCCATTAACGTTGACGTCTGAGATCTCATACCCGGGGCTGCCGTCCTTGGTGTCCGAGGCCGGTGGGGTGCCGCCGAGGGAATCTTTGCCGAGATCGTGATTATCCGGATTAGTGGGCATGTTCGGCCTCCAGCATCTCCTCGAGGTGAGGATCGTTCACATTGACCAGCGGCCGCTTGTTCAGCTCCGTCAGGTAGTACGCGGCCCACAGCGACAGAACGCACAGCGGGACCGGAATATAGGCGAGAATGCCCCAGTTGCCGATGAGGCGCAGATTTCCGGCGGCATCCTTGAAGTTCGGTTCGATCAGCCAGAACATATCAACGCACCGTGCGAAGATCATAAAACAGGCAAGCAGCGCCAGCCGCCCCTTGTCGCGCTTCAGATTCCTCGATAGCAGCAGACAGAACGGAATCAGCCAGTGACAGATGAAGTCCAGGCTGCAGATTGTCCACCATCCCCCATGGATACGATTCAGGTACCAGGGAATCTCGTCGGGCACGTTCCCCGACCAGATGATCAGGAACTCCGCAAAGCTCAGGTAGATGTTCAGCATCACGAACGCGAACGCCAGCTTGCCCAGGTCGTGCTGCTCGGTCTTGCGCAGCAGGGTATTCATGGGCTCAACCTTGGACAGCTTGATCACCGTCAGGATCGAGAGCGCGAAGACCGCGAAACCCTGACCAACCAGGAACTGCAGACCCCAGATCGACGAGTACCAGGTCACATCGAGCGACATGATCCACATGATCGCCGCGTCCGTCAGCAGCACAACGTAGATGAAGATCCCCGGACCACTCAGATTCTCGAACTTGGTACGCCAGTACTCGTAGCTACGCTCCGTCCCGCGCGCCGGGTCCGCATCGCGCTCGAGCGACCATTTATTGAGTAGATACACAAAAAGGCCCAGGATGATAAAGACCGCGAGCGACTGCAGGATAAAAGCGGACGGACTGAACATGGCGCGCTTCGCGATCATGGTCAGCTCCTGCTCGTGGGTGATAAGCCCCTTGGCATATCCGTCCCGCGCGGCATCGTTCGTTGGGAACGCGGCCCACTGGTAGAGATGCTTCATAAAGATGGCAATCGGAATCCACATCACGAAGACCAGCGCCAGCGAGCGGCTCATCGCCTCGAGCGGCCTCCTCAGCAGCAGACCCCACTTGCCTCCTGAGACGTACTGCAGCATGAGCAGTACCAGGCCTCCACCCGAGAAGCCGAAGCAGGTCATGAATCCCAGCAGGTAAGCGCGCAGGATGTGGCCTCGCCCGCCGTCCACAAAGAGGAAAGGCAGAGAGAGGGCGGCTGTCACCGCCGCGATCAGAAGTGCCCGCGTCCGCCATGCGGAGACCAGCGTCGTTGCGCTCAGGATCGAGGGCAGGGTGCGTGGACCATGGTGGGCCGCCAGTGCGTGGCTGCCTGCTTCCCCGTGATGTTCGTGTCCAGATGCCATGAGTTTTCAAGCCTTCATTCAGTAATCGGTACGATCGATGAGCCCGGTTCAGCCGTAACTACGGTTGTGGGGCAGCCGTGGGGGTTGCCGCCGGCTTCGACAGGGCTGCGGGCGTAGGGGTGGAGGTCTTCGGGGCCGTGCCAGCAGGAGTCGCCGCCTTCGGAATCCCGTTGTCCTGGTTGTTCGGTGTGCCGTAGACGGCCGTCGATGGAAGCTCCCACTCGCTGTTGGCCATCCCTGGCGGTAGCCCTTCATGAGAGGCGATATTGGCCAGCGATTCAACCTGTGCGCCGGGGGCCACATCGCCCTGCTTCGCATTCTGGCTGAGTTGGAGCGCCTTGATGTAGGCAACCACAGCCCACCGATCCGCCGGGGGCAGCTGCGCCGCATAGTCCGGCATTGCGCCGTAGCCGTTGGTGATCACGTCGTAATAGTGTCCCAGCGACTCCGCCTGCATGCGGGCGGTATGGAAGTTCCCGGCTGGCCGGTAGCCACGCTGGACGATCATGCCTGCCCCGTTGCCGACCCGCGAGTGACAGGGTGTGCAGTAGATGTTGTACCGCTCCTGTCCACGCTGCATCACCGACGCGGTCACCGGGAAGGGCATCGTGTCGCCCTCCTTGCCGTTGATCATTCCGGTATAGAAGTAGCTGTCTGCGTGCAGCTGACCACGGGCGACCGTGTTCTCGACCTGCGGCCGGGCAGAGCGCCCATCGGCATAGAAATCAGTACCCCGCTGCGGGACAAACTTCGGTTGATCGTGCATATCCTGCCGGCAACCCACCGTGAAGGCCAGGGCGCACGTCGCGATGGCAATCGCGAGGGCGCGGCTGGAGACGGGCCGGGAGGGCTGGACATCGATCCTGTTGCGCTCAGTATTAATGATCCACCTCCACGACGGAGACTGCGGGAAACTGCTCGAGGAAGCCGCGTGTCTCGGTCAGCGAAAACTTCGGGTCTGTGGCTTCTAGGCACAGAAAGAACTTGTCCGTGGTCGCGCCATTGCGGAAGTTCGGCGCATTGAAGACCGGGTGATAGAGCTGCGGCAGGCCATTGAGGGCGATCATGCCGAAGGCCGCCGACAATCCCGCAAACAGGATCGTCCACTCATACGCCGGGATAATGAACGCTGGCCACGAGAACAACGGGCGACCCGCGATGTTCAGGGGATAGGCCCATACCGACATCCAGGTCTCCATCAGGAAAGCTGTCGTCACACCCATGAGCCCGCCCAGCAGGCAGACCAGGGGTACCCGGGTGCTATGGAAGTGCAGCGCCTCGGCCGCCTCTTCCACTGGGTAGGGGGTGTAGCACTCCATCCGGCGGTAGCCGGCTTGACGAGCCTGCTCGGTCGCAAATACCAGGTCGGTCGGGGTATTGAACTCCGCCAGCAGGCCGTAGATTCCTTCGCGCGGTGGCATCAGGCAGTCTCCTCAACAACGGTCTCGGAATCCGCCCCGCCGCGTTTCACCTTGGTCTGTGGAAGCATCATCCGGATCTCCGACATCGGGATCATCGGAAGGAATCGAGCAAACAAAAGGAACAGGAAGGTAAACAGTCCCCAGGTTCCGATAAAGATCATGTAGTCCCAGCGGGTTGCCTTGTACGTTCCCCAACTGGACGGAAGGTAGTCGCGGTAGAGGCTCGTCACGACGATGACGAAGCGCTCGAACCACATGCCGATGTTCACGATGAAGGACAGCACGAAGAGGTAGCCCACGTTGACCCGCAGCTTCCTCGACCAGAGCGTGGTCAGCGGACTCGCGATGTTGGTCAGAATGAGCATCCAGTACGCCCAGCCCATCGGGCCGAACATCCGGTTCCACATCATGAAGAACTCCCAGTGGCTGGCCGAGAACCACGCCATGAAGACCTCCATGCCGTATCCGTAGGCCACGATCAGACCGGTACCAAGCATCACCTTCGCCATGTTATCGAGGTGGCGTAGCGTAACCAGGTCTTCCAGATGGTAGAACTTCCGGATCGGGATCGCGAGAGTCAGCACCATCGCGAAGCCGGAGTAGATCGCGCCGGCGACGAAGTAGGGCGGGAAGATCGTCGTGTGCCAACCCGCCAGGGCCGCCACTGCGAAGTCGAAGCTGATGACCGTATGAACGGAAAGCACGAGCGGCGTCGAAAGCCCGGCTAAAAGGAGCGATGCGGTCTCGTACCGGATCCAGTGGCGAGTCGAGCCGCGCCAACCCAGCGACAGCATACCGTAGACATACTTGGCCAGTGGCAGGGTCGCCCGATCGCGCAGCGTCCCGAAGTCGGGGATCATACCGATGTACCAGAACACGATCGAGATCGTCGCGTAGGTCGATACCGCGAAGACGTCCCAGCACAGCGGCGACCGGAACTGCGGCCACACGTTCATCGTGTTGGGGTAGGGGAAGAGCCAGTAGCTGACCCAGGGGCGTCCCACGTGGATCAGCGGGAACATACCGGCGCAGACCACAGCGAAGATCGTCATCGCCTCGGCGAACCGGTTGATCGAGTTGCGCCACGTCTGTTTGAACAGCAGCAGGATCGCCGAAATCAGCGTGCCGGCGTGGCCGATACCGATCCACCATACAAAGTTGATAATGGCGAATCCCCAGGCGCCAGGAATTGTGACACCCCAGATGCCGATGCCTTTCAGGACCAGCCAGGTGATGCCGACGATCACGCCCTGCGCAATACCCGCCGCCACAATCAGGCCGAAGAACCAGGCCAGCGGGGTATTCGCCGTCAGGACGATCCCGCCGATCTTCTGCGTGACCGACTTGAAGTTGTGGCCCGGAGCGATGACCGCGTACTCGCCGGTGCGCGGGTCGATCATCGGGTCAACGATCGGTTGGATGGGTCCTTTGGTCGCCATTTATGCCAGCTCCGGATTCGGGTTGATGACGCCAGCCGTGTACGTCGTGCGCGGGCGGTAGTTCAGGTCGGCCAGCACCTGATATTCGCGTTCCTTGGCCTTCAGCTTGGCGACCTTACTCTGGGGGTCGTTCAGGTTGCCGAAGGCAATCGCATTGGTCGGGCACGACTGCTGGCATGCGGTGACGATGTCGCCGTCGCGTACCTCGCGATTCTCCTTGTCAGCCTCGATCTTCGCCGCTTCGATCCGCTGGATGCAGTAACTGCACTTCTCCATCACGCCGCGCGAGCGAACCGTAACATCAGGATTCCGCATGAACTTCAGGCTCTCGGTGTCGTAGTCCGAGTACAGCAGGAAGTTGAAGCGACGCACCTTATACGGGCAGTTGTTTGAGCAGTAGCGAGTCCCCACGCACCGGTTGTAGACCATCGTGTTGATGCCTTCCGGAGTATGAACCGTGGCACCGACCGGGCAGACCTGCTCGCATCCGGCGTTTTCGCAGTGCTGGCATGCCATTGGTTGGAAGTGGGCACGCGGCGCATTGAGGTCGCCTTCGAAGTAGGTATCGATGCGGATCCACTGCATGTTGCGGCCGATCTTCACCTGCTCGCGCCCAACCACCGGAATATTGTTCTCGGCGTAGCAAGCGACTACGCAGGCGTTGCATCCGACGCAGCTGTTCAGATCGATCGACATGCCCCACGCGTTCTGCATCTTCTGCGTGCGCTCGTCTTTGTGGTCGTAATGCCAGGCATCGGGGAAGAAAGTGTCGTCCTTGCCCAGCGTCTCACCAATGGGCGAGTAGCCCACCTTGTTGATCAGGGCGCCCTTGACGTCGCCTTCGTTCTCGTGGGCGAAGTTTGGATTCTTCTTGACCTCTTCCAGCGTGGCGTAGCGGATGATCGCCCGCTCCATCGCCTCGTGGCCAGCCAGCGAATATGTACCTTCTTTATCCGACTTCGGATCGTTCAGGTCGTGCTGTGCGAAGCTCCCGCGATGCTCGATGTTGTGCACCTTAGTCACGCACAGGTCGTAGCTGCCCTCGGCCTTCTTCACCGATCCGGCAAAGGTGAACCCCGGAGCATCGGACGTACGCAGCGGATAGGCGTTGAATCCCGTGCCGGAACCCACACGACCGGCGTCGATCGTCCGTCCCATCCCGAGATGCACCGTGATCACATCGTCCGGATGACCCGGCGACGCCAGGACCGGAGCCGTCACCTTGCGACCACCGGCCTCAATCTCGACCAGGTCTCCCTCTTCGACCTTCATCGCCAGCATGGTGCGCATGCTCATCAGCGCCGCGTTATCCCAGCTCAGGTTCGTCACCTGCTTGGGAAGCTCCTGCAGCCAGCCGACGTTGGCAAAGCGTCCGTCATAGAGGGATGGATCCGCCTTGAAAGCGATCTCGATCCCACTTCCGGCCGGTTGCGCCGTACCAGCAGCAGCCGTCGCTGGCGTTCCGCTCTTCGGCGTGAAAGCGGTGCCGTCGACCCAGCCATCGTGCAGGGCCTTCCGCCAACCTGCGGCGAAATCGCCCTGAATATAGGTCTTCGCGTTCGCCTGCACCACGTCGTACCCAGATAGACTCGGGTCGAGCAGCGCCTGCAGCACATCGTGAGAAGTCTTGCCGCCATACAACGGATCGATCATCGGCTGGATGATCGAGATCGTGCCGTCGTACGCGCGCGCATCGGACCAGCTCTCGAGGTAATGCGCCTTGTTCACATGCCACATGGCCAGCTTGCTGGTCTCATCAACGTGGGTGCTGAGATGGGCCGTAACGGGAACCTTGTCGAAGGCATCCTGGAAGCTCAGATCGGCGGGCGCGGAGTAGATCGGGTTCACGCCCAGGATCACAAGCCATTGCACCTGGCCCGCGTTCATGGCGGCGACCAGGGCTCTCAGGTCGGAGGTCTGCTCCGATGGAACCGGGTTCACCGTCTCGGTGTAGACGACCGTCTTGCCGATTGCACCAATCGAGCTGTTCAGCGCGTAGGCCGCGGCATGCACAGCGGGAGAGGCCAACTCACCCGAAATCACCACCGCACGTCCGGCGCTCTTCTTCAGATCGGCCGCGAGGGTTGAGAAAAACTTCTGCTGCTCCGCGTCGAGCCCTGCCGGAGAGGCCCCACCCACCAACGCGGACGCAAAGCCTGCGATCTGGCTTGGCCTCAGCGCCAGCCTGTGCTCTGCCTTGAATCCGGTCACGGTCGGCGTGCTCTCGACCACGTACAGCCGGTTCATCGGCTTGCCCTCTTCATACGCATGACCTGCCGCGTATCCGGCCGCCAACGGCAGGAATCCGGGCTGAGCGATGCCGCCCAGGAAGTCGGCGTCCAGCGAGACGATCACATCGGCATCGGCCAGCTTGTACTGCGCATCCGTATAGCTTCCAAAAGCAGCCTTCGAGGCAGCACGGCTGGAGTCCTGGTTGATCGGCTCCCACTGCACCAGCTTGGCCTGCGGATAGAGCGCCTGCACCTGCTTCCACTGCGCGGCCAGCGTGGGCGACGTAATCGTCTCGGACAAGAAGTAGATCCCCTGTCCGCCCGCCGTCTTCTTCGCCGCCGCGGCGAACTCCTGCTGGAACTTGCCCCAGCTCGATTCCGTATCGCGATACCGCACATGCGTCGAGCGGTCCGGATCGTACATATCCAGCAGCGTCGCCTGGGTCAGCGCGTCCGACTTGCCCTTGGACATCGGGTGGTCGGGATTGCCCTCAATCTTGATCGGCCGGAACGCGTCCGTCTTCACCAGCACGGGAATAGCACCGGTCGGGAAGGGGAACGCGGTGGCGAAGTACATCGGCTTGCCCAGCACCAGGTCTTCCGGCTGCTTCACATAGGGAAAGATCGGCTCATCCGGCTGCTTGGTGCAGCCCGCCAGGCCGGCCAGCGCCATCGATGCACCCATCACCTTCAGGAATCCCCGCCGGCTGACCGCATCGACCCACTCACCAGGGCTCCCCATCGACTGCCTCGGGAACTCCTCCGCCATCAGGTTATGAAATGCAGGTGTCTCCGCAAGCTCATCCAGATTCTTCCAGTACCGCTTGCCCGTCTGCCCCGCCAGCTTCGCCTGCACCTCGGCGAGGGTGAGCTTCGCCGGCTGAATCGCGGTCACCACCGCCGGTCCAGCCGACACCGCTGCCGATATCGCGCTGACCACCTCGGCCTGTCCCATCTTTTCCTTCGCTGACGCCATCGTCTGCTTGCTTCCCGTCGTGTTCGTGTTCATCGGTGGCACACCTCGCAGCTCGAAAGCTCGTTCGCCGTGCGGATGTGATATTCAGCGGTCAGGTAGCGTCCCAACTCCATCTGGCTGTGGAACTCCTTGTAGCTTGGCGCCATGGTCACCGATCCAACCGGAGGACCATCGCTTACCGTCTTGCCCTCGCCGGTCAGCGGCTTCGATTGCAGGCTGGCACCCGACTCAGCCTTGCCGTCCGGCGCTTGCAGAGACGCGACCACCGGGCCATCGGTCGGCTTGGTCGTCGTGCAGGCGACGCTCTGCGCCGTCGGTCCACCCTTGCCGGTCGACGTGCACCAGACCGGCTTCTCGCTCGACGGGCCCGCCCACGCCATGTTGTAGATCTCGCTCGTCGGCCGCAGGTTCACGCCAGGATTGCGATGGCAGTTCAGGCACCACTCCATCTGCAGCGTGTTCTGCTGATACATCAGCGGCATCTGGTCGACGCGGCCGTGACAGCTCGCGCAGCCGATGCCCTTGTTCACGTGAATCTCGTGATTGAAGAAGACGTAGTCCGGGAGATCATGGACGCGAATCCAATTGATCGACGCTCCGGTCGCCCAGCTCTCGCGCACCGGCTTGAGCAGCTCGGCGTTCGTCCAGATCTGCGCGTGGCAGTTGATGCAGGTCTTGGTGGGAGGAATGCCGGCATAGCTCGACTTCTCTACCGAGGTGTGACAGTACTGGCACTGGAGTCCCAGGCCCTCGACGTGGTGTTTGTGGCTGAACGGGACCGGCTGATCCGGCCTCT
>JAMFSC010000203.1 GCA_026225095.1 bacterium | reverse complement strand
GAGTCATGGGCAAGGAAAAGTTTGACCGGTCGAAGCCGCACGTAAACATTGGGACGGTTGGCCACATCGACCACGGCAAGACCACGCTGACCGCGGCGATCACAAAGGTTCTGTCCAAGCACAACCCGAACAACACGTACCGTTCGTTCGACACGATCGACAACGCTCCCGAAGAGCGCGAGCGCGGTATCACGATCGCCACCTCGCACGTCGAGTACGAGACCAAGAACCGGCACTACGCGCACGTCGACTGCCCGGGCCACGCCGATTACATCAAGAACATGATCACCGGCGCGGCGCAGATGGACGGTGCGATCCTCGTGGTCGCCGCGACCGACGGCCCGATGCCCCAGACCAAGGAGCACGTGCTCCTGGCCCGGCAGGTGGGCGTTCCCTTCATCGTCGTGTTCCTGAACAAGTGCGACGCGGTTGAGGACGAAGAGCTGATCGAGTTGGTCGAGATGGAGATCCGCGAGCTTCTGTCGAAGTACGACTACCCCGGCGACGACACCCCGATCATCCGCGGCTCGGCGCTTGGAGCACTCAACGGCGAAGCCCAGTGGGAGGCCAAGATCGACGAACTGATGGAGGCTGTTGACAAATACATCCCGCAGCCGGAGCGCGCGGTCAACCTGCCGTTCCTGATGCCGATCGAAGACATCTTCTCGATCTCGGGTCGGGGCACGGTGGTCACGGGACGCATCGAGCGCGGCAAGATCAAGGTTGGCGAAGCCTGCTCGATCGTCGGCTTCCGCGATACGCAACAGACGGTCTGCACCGGTGTCGAGATGTTCAAGAAGCAGCTGGATGAGGGTCTTGCGGGCGACAACGCGGGTCTTCTTCTGCGCGGCGTGGCGAAGGAAGATGTGGAGCGCGGGATGGTGTTGGCCAAGCCCGGATCGATCACACCGCACACCGAGTTCAAGGGCGAGATCTACGTGTTGTCGAAGGAAGAAGGCGGGCGTCACACGCCGTTCTTCAACGGCTACCGTCCGCAGTTCTACTTCCGCACCACCGACGTGACCGGATCGGCGAAGCTGCCGGAGGGCATCGAGATGGTGATGCCGGGCGACAATGTTCAGCTGGAGATCACGCTGCACACCCCGGTCGCGATGGAGAAGGGTCTGCGCTTCGCCATCCGCGAGGGTGGACGCACCGTCGGAGCTGGAACGATCTCCGAGATCATCAAGTAAAGCAGACGCACGAAAGTAAGTTGCTTCTCTGTGCCTGATCGAGCCTGCCGGGAACGGAGAATATCCGTTTCCGGCGCGAGTCTGTTCGGGCAGGTTAGAGGTTTTGGCCTGAATCGGTTAGAATAGTACGGGTGTGCGAGAGTGCGGTCAATTCTTGTGCCTGCAGTGTAAGAGGGTTTCAGAAAAGAGAATGAGCTACGCCATCTGCCCGTTTGGGCGGTTTTGGGGGAGTAAGCTCAACGGTTAAACTGTCGGTCTCCAAAACCGAACTTCTCGGTTCGAATCCGAGCTCCCCCGCCAGTTCTCCAGGTTTTACAAAGTTTTTCCAGATTCGTCGAACGAAGGTTTAAGGGCAACCATGGCAAAGGCAATCGCAGTGGCAAACGAGACGAACCAAAACCCGGGCATTCAGCGCTTTAAAGGGACGCCCGCTCGCCTGCGTAGCTTCCTGCACGATGTCCGCAGCGAGATGCGCAAGGTGATCACCCCGACGCGGGATGAGGTGCAGACGACGACGATCGTGGTGATCGTGACGGTCTTCATCTTTGCCGCGTACTTCTGGCTGGTCGACTCGATCATCGGGCGCGGAATTGAGATGCTCCTGAAGAAGCTCAGCACTACCCACTAGCATCGCAGCACTGGCCGGGCGAACCGGTGAAACATGGTTTCGGAAAGAAGTCGATGAAGCGCGAAAAAGGCATAGTCATGGCGGCAGACGAGCAGCTCCCGGAAGAGAATCTGGAACCAGAGGCGAACTCCGCTCCCGTGCCGGTGGACGGCGAAGCGGAACATCTCGCGCCTCCCGTGAACGAGAACTTCAAGTGGTACATCATTCACGCCTACTCCGGGTTTGAGCGCAAGGTTCGCGAATCGCTCGAGAGCAGGATTCAGGCGTTTGGCCTGGAGAATCGGATCGGGCGGATCATGATCCCGACCGAGCCGGTGACGGAGTTGCGTAACGGCAAGAAGTACACGATCGAGCGCGTGTTCCTGCCAGGCTATGTACTGGTGGAGATGGAGCTCGACAACGATCTCTGGCACGTGATCAAGAACACGCCGCGCGTGACCGGGTTCTTGGGGACAGGGGATAAGCCGGTGGCTCTGTCTGAGCAGGAGGTCAGCTCGATCCTCTTCCGCTCCGACGTCTCGAAGGAGAAGCCGGCGATGAAGGTCAAGTTCGAGAAGGGCGAGCAGGTTCGGATCAACGAAGGTCCGTTCGCCAACTTCAACGGCGCGGTCGACGATGTGAACGAAGACAAGCAGACCCTGAAGGTGATGGTCAGCATCTTTGGACGTTCGACGCCAGTCGAGATCGAGTTTTCGAAGGTCGATAAGTTTGAAGGCTAGTTTCATGCCTTCTGCAGCAACCGAGTTTTTATATCAAGCAGTGGCTGGCAGAGCCCGCCGCTAGAAGTATCAGAGGATGGACGCGAAATGGCACCGAAGAAGATTACTGGATACGTCAAGCTGCAGATCACAGGTGGTAAGGCCACCCCCGCACCCCCGGTCGGTCCAGCGCTTGGACAGGCGCAGGTCAACATCATGGAGTTCTGCAAGCAGTTTAACGCCCGCACCTCCACGCCCGAGATGACCGGGATGACGATTCCGGTCGTGATCACAGTTTATGCGGATCGCACGTTTTCGTTCATCACCAAGACGCCTCCCGCTCCGGTGCTGTTGCTGAAAGCGGCCGGAATCCCCAAGGGTTCGGGAACACCGAACAAGGAGAAGCTGGGCAAGGTGACTGAGAAGCAGATCATCGAGATCGCAACGATGAAGATGCCGGATATGAACGCGGCGTCGATCGAGTCGGCTGCGAAGTCAATCCGCGGGACCGCGCGCTCGATGGGCATTGAAGTAACCGCCTAGGTTCGCATCATCGTTTCGCTGGAACATGGAAGGGGCGCAGGATGGCTGTGGACGCACTACGCGTCTTCACGCGCTCTGCGCTCGTTTTACGTGCCTGATCTCGAATCGAGGGTACCCCCCTCCCCCTTGTCCGGGCGCAATCCCTTTCTTATTATAGTGATGCATCGGATATGTCTTCATAAATAATATCTAGACAAGAGACCTACGGGCAAATATCAGAAAAAATGGTTTAGCCCTAGGTGCATGCTATGGGGAGCTTGTGTAGCTCCTCTTTCATCTGTAATTCCATTGTAGCGAGCCGAGCATGACTCATCGGCAACCTTTATCTTTAATGGAATGAGTAAGATGAGAGTATCGCCCCCTTGACGCGCGAGTTTGGCCCATATTCCGAGAAAAATACTTTCCCAGGGTGGATCAGGCGAAGAGGCGCTGCTGCGGTGGGTGGCTGGAGCGGGATGGCTTCCTCGCGGAGCCAACGTCCCGGGTGAGGAGCGCGTCGCTCGAACGCGGCGGCAGGCGATGGCGAGTGCAGGCCGCGGCGACGAGTGCGGCCATGCGCAGACGGTAGGGCTGCCGGGCGAAGTCGGTGGAACGGAAGTGGTCTTCGTAGAGTGGGAGCAGGGTGGGGAAGTGCTCGCGGACGAAGGCCAGGTAGGTTGGGCTTGAACAGGACTTCAAGAATAGGGGTTGGGCGGCGAAGAAACTAGCGCGGGCGCGGGCGGCGCGGGAGGCCATCCGATCGAGGGCCTCGGCGTTGTCCGTCAGGCCGGGCAGAAGCGGGGAGCAGAGGACTCCGGCAGTCAGGCCGGCGTCACGCAGGGAGCGGACCGCCTGGAATCGGAGGTCGGGCCGGGGCGCTCGGGGTTCGAGTTTGCGGGCGAGGCCGGTGTCGGTGGTGGTGATGGTCAGGTGCAGGACGAGGGTGTTGTTGCGGGCGATCTGCTGCAGGAGGTCGATGTCGCGTACGATGAGGTTCGACTTGGTGACGATTCCCAGGCGGTAGCCGGAACGGCGAGCAAAGACCTCGAGCAGGCTCCGTGTAATTTCTACTTTTCGTTCAATGGGCTGGTAGGGATCGGTCGCGGTTCCCAGGGCGATCTCCTGTGCCGGATCGATGTGTTTGAGGTCTTGTTCGAGGAGCCAGGCGGCGTTCTGTTTGAGATAGATCTGGTGCTCGAATGCAGTGGCCCAGGTCTGGGGTTCGCTGCTGGCGGCATCTGTGCCTGGAGTCGCGGGGGAGCTGATGGGAGTGGGATCGAGGAACTCGTGGGTGTAGCGGGCGTAGCAGTAACGGCAGGCGAACTCGCATCCACGATAGGGGTTGATGGACCATGCGAGGGAGAGTTGCCGGCGCGAGATGCTGCGGTTGAGGATGGACTTTGCCTGAAGGGCTTTGAACTCGATCTGGTGTCCGTCTCCAGCGGGTTCGGCCAGCGCGGCGAGACGGGCGAGGCCCGTCGCGGAGCGAGGGAGGATTGGGAAAAGCTCGGCGGTTGTGTCGTGCTGTATCTTCGCCATATATTCGCCTTCGCTAAGACTCTATGTTACTCGATGCGGCGCGTCAAGCCCATCTTTGAAGCTGGTTGCCGCGATTCTCGCTGTCTATGGTGATAGACCCTGGCCTCCCCACGGGCGCAGGCTTCGAGCGAGCTAAGTGCTGGGTGCGTCCGGGTGAATGAAGGCCTCGGCTTCTATAATTGCGGGACGCATCCCATTGAGTTCGCGGGTGGGAGGCACATCTGGTATGCGCCGGCTTGAGGCTCGGTTTCACGACCAGGGCAAGAAGGTCTGGATCCGGATTGTGCCGAGGGCGAGCTCTCCCTGATGTGTGCCGGTCGGCAGATCAATGAATGAGTAGATGTTGGGCAAAGGAGACCGTTGAAACCGCGATTGAAGGTCTTTCTGGTGACGCTGCTGTCTGTCGGGGGGCCACCGCTGGCGTATTTTCTGCGTTATCGCCTGATCGCACCGTTGTATTTCTTCGCGGGCGACACGTTCTATTACCTGGATGTGGCAAGGCATCGGGTTGCCGGCCAGGGATTCAGCTTCGACGGGCAGTTCGTGACCAACGGATTCCATCCTTTGTGGGAGTACCTTCTGGTTGGGCTTGGGAGGTTGAGGCTGGTCGACTACACGCAGAACGCCGCTCCCCTGAAGGCCATCTTCCTGGTGGACTTGCTGCTACTAGCGGTTGGGGCGGCGATCTTCTGCGCGATGGCGACTCGGTATCTGCGCCGTCCGATGCTGGCTGTTCTGATCGTGGCTCCGGGCCTGTTCTGGCTGATAACGGCACCGCTGGTTCCGGCATGGTTCGCGACCTGGTCCTTTGCGAACGGGATGGAGAGCGCGCTTGCCTTGCTCGGATTTTCTGCCGCGTTGCTTTGCTTTCCGGAGGAGCGCGCCGGCGGGGGGGACTGGCGACGGATGGCGGGGCTCTCGGTACTTCTGGGGCTGGGGGTGCTGGCACGGCTCGACGATGTCTTCCTCGCGCTCCCTTTGTTATTGCTGGCGCTCGGGCGCGCCGTTCCGGGGAAGAGGTTGCGGCAGATGGCTCTGCTGTCGCCGATGGCGCTGATGCTGGTAGCGTACCTGGTCTACAACCGGGCGACAGTGGGGGTCTATCTTCCGATCAGCGGGACGGCCAAGGCGGGGTTTGCGGCGATGGATAACCTGAAGTCGACGCTGAAGTTCTTCCTGCCGGTCGTGACAGGGGATCGGCCGAGTGCACTGCTTCCGCGGCCGGCGACCTACTTCGGGTTTGCGGAGCTGGGTGGGAGGATCGTTCAGATGGTGCTCCCGGCGGTGTTGTGCGGCGGGGAGCTGGCGTACCGAATGCGACTTTGGCGGCGGGGACTGAACATGGTCGACGCCGTTTGCGCGGGGGTGATCCTGAAGGCGGGGTACAACTTCCTCTTCGTGCAGAGCTGGAACCAGGGGCAGTGGTACTACACGGTGTCGATTGCGGTGGTGAATCTGGTGCTTGTGCTGTGGCTGGAGCGGCTGCTGGATCGTCTACGCGTGGACGAGTGGGCAGGATGGGGAGGGATTTGGCCGGGGATGGTTGGGTACGCGCTACTTTTCTTGCTGACGTTCAACCTCTTCATCAGTGCGCGCAACTTCGGCGGACCGGCGGACGAAGTTCATATGGTGCAGGACAGTCGCGCGATCCGGGCGAAGCTGAACGAGCTGGGCGCGGACCGGATCATCGAGTTTGACGATGGGTTCACAAGCTATGTGGCGGATGTTTCGGCATTGGCAGGCTTTGGGCTCGCGCTCGATCCGGAGGCGAGCAAGGCCTCGCGGGCCGGGGTCTTGCTGGATCTGGCAAGGGCGCGAGGGTACCGGGTGGCTGTCGCCCATGGGGCCTATGCCGATGAATTGGACGATCAGATCGGGTCTGCCGCACCCATTGGTCTTGGAGCGTTCAAGGCGGCGGAGTTTGCGCGCAATAAGTTCCTGCCTCTAGGCGGGGACGGCACGGAGGACCATCTGCGCTACTATGCATTGGTGCCGGTTGCTCCGGAATAGTTGACGGATTTCGAAGTTTCCAGCATACTCGTAAGAGTGCCCTGGCTCCGTGCCTGGGCCAGTCACATTCACCACGGTGGAACAGCTCGTCCGGGAATGTTTCCGGAAGGTGCTCGGCGGCAGGATGCGTTGCATGGTTCTTACGGTGGGAGACGAGGAAAAATGGCACAGAAGATTTCGAAGAATCTGGCGAAGGCGCGTGCGTTGGTAGAGCCGCGTCCTTATACGCTGATCGATGCGGTTCCGCTCCTGCAAAAGGCAAAGTATGCGAAGTTCGACGAGACTGTCGATCTGACGCTGCGTCTGGGCGTGGACCCGAAGCATGCTGACCAGATGGTGCGCGGCACGGTTGTGCTGCCGCATGGACTGGGCAAGTCGAAGATCGTGGCGGTCATCGCATCAGGTGACAAGATCAAGGATGCAGAGGCTGCGGGCGCTGAATTCTTTGGCGGTGAAGAGCTCGTGGAGCGGATTCAGAAAGAAGGCTGGACGGCCTTCGACGCTCTGATCGCGACGCCAGACATGATGAAGTCGGTCGGACGTCTGGGTAAGGTGCTTGGACCCAGGGGACTGATGCCGAATCCAAAGACGGGCACCGTGACGACCGATGTGGTCAGCGCGATCCGCGAGATCAAGGCCGGTAAGGTCGAGTTCCGAACGGACAAGACGGCGTTGGTGCATGTTCCGGTGGGCAAGCTCTCGTTCGATCCCCAGAAGCTGGTCGATAACGCGATGACCGTGATCACGAGCGTGCTGAAGGCGAAGCCATCGGCAGCCAAGGGCAAGTACGTCAAGGGGATTACGCTGAGCTCCACGATGGGCCCGGGGATTTCGCTCGAGACGAATACCGCGGAAGCATCGAGCAAGAACTAGTCCGAAGTGCGCTGAGCCTGACGGATTCGGGAATTCAGCATTCAGAGAGCAGCCTGGTCCTCTCTGGCCGCGTAAAGCGAGGAGACGCCGGGCGACACGTGAGACGGGAAGAGGTTTGACTTATGGCATTGTCCAGGGCAAAGAAGACGGAGAAGGTGAAGGCGCTCGCGAGCGAGCTGGAACACTCGACCTCCGCGATTATCGGTACCTTTAAGGCGCTGACTGCGTCGAAGGACTTCGATCTGCGCAAGACGGTTCGCGCTGCAGGTGGAAGCTACCACGTCGTCAAGAATAAGCTGGCCGCGAAGGCGAGCAAGGGCACCAAGATCGAGGCGGCGCTGCAGGGTTTGAAGGGCGTTTCTTCGGTTGCGTACACCTCGGGCGACCCGGTGGCACTGGCCAAGGCGCTCTCGACCTGGGTGAAGGACAACGCGGAGTTTACCTTCAAGTTGGGCATCGTCGACGGCAAGGTGATCTCGGTTGAAGAGGTTAAGGAACTGGCGAATATGCCGGGCAAGGAGGAGCTGTTCTCGAAGCTGCTCTTCCTGATTCAGTCTCCCGCCCAGCGGCTGGCGACGGTGATCAATGCTACGGGTCGCGATCTCGCGGTGGTGATCAACCAGGGCGTCGAGAAGGAGAAATTTGCGGGTGGAGCAGCTCCTGCGGCCACGCCGGTTGCCGAAGCTGCAGTTGTCGAAGTTCCAGTTATCGAAGCGCCTGCGGAAGGAGCTCCGGAGGCTCCCGCGGAGTCGGGTGCGCTGGTGGCGGAGTCGCATGCCATCGAGGCCCAGGCAGAGACGCAGCCGGAAAACGGCACGGCATCGCAGGCGGGCGAAGCGGCAACGACCGATCCTGTCGAGGGTTAGTCGGATACAAGTTCGCTCTTCCCGTTCGGGGGCGCTGGTCTGGGCGCAACGGAAACCCGGTTGGGTGAGAGCAGTCGAGGCGCTGTCGAGCTTCCTTTGGTTGGACTCGACGGTACAAGATCAGCACAGACTTTTAGATTTCGCAACGATATACGGAGAAGAACATGGATATCCAGCAGCTTGAAGATTCGATCGTAAACCTTAGCCTCCTCGAGGCGTCCGCCCTGGTCAAGAAGCTTGAAGAGCGCCTCGGCGTCTCGGCGGCAGCGGCAGTTGCAGCCCCGGCAGCGGGCGGCGGCGCGGCGGCGGCACCGGTCGAAGAGAAGACCGAGTTCACCGTCATTCTGAAGGACGCCGGCGCGAACAAGATCTCGACCATCAAGGCGGTGCGTGAAGTCACCGCCCTTGGCCTGAAGGAAGCCAAGGATCTGGTTGACGGAGCTCCTAAGCCGTTGAAGGAGAACATCTCGAAGGAAGACGCGGCCGCCATTGCCAAGAAGTTCGACGGCATCGCGACTGTCGAAATCAAGTAGTAACGTTTGTCCCCTTGCGCTCGGAAGCGGAACGCGATATTCTCTCCTATGGAGAGGTATCCGTTCTGCTTCGGCGTGCAGGCGGCAAACTCAAGTTCTGCACCAAAGATTCAACAAGCGTCAGGAGAGCGATGATTCGAATCCTGTCGGGCGACAATCTGAATCATTCAGCGTAAGCATCGTAAGCGAAAACTATCTTCCGTAGTACTCCGGGTCATCCTGTCCAACAGGCTATGGAGCCGGCCACCATGTGTCTCGAGCGGCGGAGATGCAGGGTGAAATGAGGTCCAGCGAGCGGCAACTTGGGGCAGGGCGAGCCTCAAAGAGTGGCAAGCATTTCCATTACGACGAAGAACCCAATCTGCGATCTGAAGCCGCGCTCGTGGGCATCTGCCCATACGGGCGCTTTGTCGTCTTCCTTCGCTGTTTGTAATGAGGGGGTGTCGTGGACCCGTTTCGGGCTCAGAGGGCATCCGCATGGTTCCGTGTATCGCGTTATAGAGCAACCGCAGTGTTTATAGCAGCAAAAGCAGCGCGATGAAAGCAAAAGTTTTGTAGTATTCCGGCCGGAAGCTTCAGGCCGGACGGACACAAAGAGTATGCGCATGGGATGAGCCGCATCGAGGGCGGCACATCTTATCACCCGAAGACGATTCCGGGGCGCAGTTGGAAGTAAACCCGGAGGTGCTGTCGAAGCAGCCCTCCCCCTCAAGAACATCCCCGGTATTCCTGTGATGCCGGATGGATGTTTCGAGAGGCCTCGAAGTTCAGCCCCAGGAGAGAGCATGCCCAGCGAAATGCGCGCGATCCGCAGCCGTCTCGATTTTTCCAAGATTCCTACCTCCATCCAGATTCCGAATCTGATTGAAGTCCAGCGCCGGAGCTATGAGCGCTTCCTTCAGATGGACAAACTCCCCCAAGAGCGCGAGGACAACGGCCTTCAGTCAGTCTTTACATCGGTCTTTCCCATTACCGACTTCAGGAATGTCTCCGAACTGGAGTTCGTGGACTTCTCGATTGGGAACTGGGAGTGCAAGTGTGGCTACCTGAAGGGTCTGAACCACCTGCGCACGGCCTGCACCACCTGCGGCCATATGGTCATCACCGACCCCTTTCATCCGGGCGATGTGCTCTGCAACTTCTGCGGAACGTACAACAAGAACACCCCCGACTTCTGTACCAAGTGCGGCGATCCGGTGGGCTTGCAACTCAAGTACGACCAGGCCGAGTGCGAAGAGCGCGGCATGACCTACTCGGCCCCTCTGAAGGTCACCATCCGCCTGAAGATCTACGACAAGGACCCCGAGACCGGCGTCAAGAACCTGCGCGACATGAAAGAGCAGGAAGTCTTCTTCGGCGATATTCCGCTGATGAGCCAGAACGGCACCTTCATCGTCAACGGTACCGAGCGCGTCATCGTCTCGCAGTTGCACCGTTCGCCCGGAGTCTTCTTTGAGACGGCCAACAACCGCAGCTACTTCCTCGGCAAGATCATCCCGTACCGCGGATCCTGGGTGGAGTTCGAGTACGACCAGAAGAACACGCTCTACGTCCGCATCGACCGAAAGCGCAAATTCCTGGGAACGATCTTTCTGCGTGCCCTCGGCCTGCGTACCGATGAGGAGATTCTCAAGACCTTCTACACCGTCGACACCATCAACGTTGCCGATGGCAAGCTGACCTGGAAGGTGGCTGCGGATGGCACACCCACGAACCTGACGGGAACCCGTTCGTCCAGCGCGATCAACACGGGTGGCGCGGATCTCGTCGTCGCCGGCCGCAAGATCTCGGCGTCGGCGCTGAAGCAGCTGCGGGCGCATAACGTGGAGTCGGTCGCGGTCGAGACCAGTGAGTTCGACGGCGCGATGTCCGCATCGGACGTGGTCGACATGAGCACCGGCGAACTGCTCTATGAGGCCAACCAGGAGTTGACCGCGGACAAGCTGCACAAGATCATCCAGTCCGGCGTCTCCAGCTTCGAGGTCTTCTTCCCCGAGCGCGACGACGTGGGCAACATCATCACGAACACCTTGCGTCGCGACTCCGTGCATAAGCCCGAAGAGGCGCTGATCGAGATCTACCGCAAGCTGCGTCCGGGTGATCCACCGACTCTCGACACCGCGACCGCGCTCTTTGAGGGAATGTTCTTTGATCCGCGCAAGTATGACTTCTCCCGCGTCGGCCGTTTGAAGTTCAACATCAAGCTATACGAGAACCAGGATCCTGCCGGTCTCGACAAGCGGACGCTGACTCCCGAAGACTTCTACGGGACGATTCGCTACCTGCTCAAGCTGCGCAAGAACATTGGCGCGGTGGACGACATCGATCACCTTGGCAATCGTCGCGTGCGCGCTGTGGGCGAGTTGATGGAGAACCAGTTCCGCATCGGCCTCGTCCGCATGGAACGCGCCATCAAGGAAAAGATGAGCGTCTACCAGGAGATGTCGACGGCGATGCCGCACGACCTCATCAACGCAAAGCCAGTGATGGCCGCGATCCGCGAATTCTTCGGATCGTCCCAGCTCTCGCAGTTCATGGACCAGACCAACCCTCTGTCCGAGATCACGCACAAGCGTCGCCTCTCGGCCCTTGGGCCTGGTGGTCTGTCCCGTGAGCGCGCCGGCTTTGAAGTCCGCGACGTGCATCCGACTCACTATGGACGTATCTGCCCGATCGAGACGCCGGAAGGCCCGAACATCGGCCTGATCTCGTCGCTCTCCTGCTTTGCGCGGATCAATGAGTATGGCTTCATTGAGAGCCCGTATCGCCGCGTGAAGGATGGCATCGTGCTCGACTACGTATCCGTTACCAACGCGGGCGAGTCCGGTCTGCGTCAGGGAGACCACCTCGAGATCAACGAGGCGAAGACTCTGAATGAGAAGCTGAAGACCGAGGGTAAGCGCACGATGGACCTCGAACCCTTCAGCTTCTACCTGTCCGCGTGGGAAGAGGATCGTCACACCATCGCGCAGGCTAACATCGAGCTCGATGCAAGCCTGAACATCGTGCAGGACATTGTCGATGCTCGGCGGCAGGGCAACTTCGTTCTGGTCAACAAGTCGGACGTGGACTATGTGGACGTTTCGCCGAAGCAGCTTGTCTCGGTGGCCGCGTCGCTGGTTCCGTTCCTCGAACATGACGACGCCAACCGCGCACTGATGGGCGCCAATATGCAGCGGCAGTCTGTGCCTCTGCTGGTTGCAGAAGCCCCTTTCGTCGGAACGGGCATGGAGGGCGTGACGGCCCGCGACTCTGGCGCTGTCATCCTGGCCAAGCGCAATGGGATCGTCGATTCGGTTGACTCCGAGCGCATCATCGTCCGCGTCGAAGGTGAGCATCATCCGACTCAGCTCTCGCGTGAGGTGGGTTCGGACATCTATCAGCTCACCAAGTTCAAGCGCTCGAACCAGAACACCTGCATCAACCAGAAGCCGATTGTGCGCAAGAATGACCGCGTGGTCAAAGGTCAGGTGATCGCCGACGGTCCGTGCACGGAACAGGGCGAGCTTGGTCTTGGACGTAACGTGCTGGTGGCCTTTATGCCATGGCGTGGTTACAACTTCGAGGATGCGATCCTGATCTCGGAGAAACTGGTCCGTGAGGACTACTACACCTCGATCCACATCGAGGAGTTCGAGATCGAGGCGCGCGACACGAAGCTTGGGCCGGAAGAGATCACGCGCGATATTCCCAACGTCTCGGAGCATGCGCTGCGGGATCTGGATGAGTCGGGCATTATCCGCATCGGAGCGAAGATCGGCCACAACGACATCCTCGTCGGCAAGGTCACGCCCAAGGGCGAAACCCAGTTGACGCCGGAAGAGAAGCTGCTGCGCGCCATCTTCGGTGAGAAGGCCGGCGATGTGCGCGATGCTTCGCTGACGTGTCCTCCGGGTATTGAGGGTACGGTCGTCGACGTTCGCATCTTCTCTCGCAAGGGACAGGAGAAGGACGAACGTGCCAAGCAGATCGAGCAGGAGATGGTCGAGAAGCTGGAGCGTAACCTGGCCGATGAGATCCGCATTTTGACCGATGAGCGCCTCAAGCGGCTTGAGGCGATTCTGGGCAAGCGCGAGGTCCTTGCCGACCTGCACGACGAGCGCACCAACAAGCGTCTTCTCTCGAAGGGTGAGATCCTCGATCGTGACATGATCGAGCTGATCAGTACCCGTAACCTCAAGCGCATTCGCTACGCCGACAAGGATCCCCGCGTCAACGAGCAGATCGATGAGATCGAGGAGATGACGTCGCGCCAGATCGATGTGCTGCGCAAGATCACCAACGAGAAGATCGGCAAGATGCAGAAGGGCGATGAGCTCTCGCCTGGCGTCATCAAGATGGTGAAGGTATACATCGCGATGAAGCGCAAGCTGTCGGTCGGCGACAAGATGGCCGGACGCCATGGCAACAAGGGCGTGATTGCCCGGATTCTCCCCGAGGAAGACATGCCTTACCTTCCCGATGGGACGCCGGTCGAGATCGTGCTGAACCCACTTGGTGTGCCTTCGCGTATGAACGTCGGACAGATCCTTGAGACGCACCTTGGCTGGGCCGCGCACACGCTTGGCGCACAGATCGCGGCAGCCGCTGCGCAGATGGAATCGGCGAACGAAGTCCGCGAGCTCTTCAAGGCACGCTTTGCTGGGACGGCTGCTCTTAACCAGCTTCTGGACCTCGATGACGAGCAGACGATGCGCGTCGCCGCGGGCATGAAGCGGGGCATCTGGTTCGGCACCGCAGTGTTCGACGGCGCGCGCGAGACAGAGATCAAGGCGCTGCTGAAGGCTGCGGGTCTGCCCAGTTCGGGCAAGACGCAGCTCCATGACGGCATGCTCGGCGAAGAGTTCGAGCAACCCGCCACGGTCGGCTACATCTACATGCTGAAGCTGTCGCACCTTGTCGACGACAAGATCCACGCACGGTCGATCGGGCCTTACTCGCTCATCACCCAACAGCCGCTTGGTGGTAAGGCGCAGTTCGGCGGACAGCGCTTTGGAGAGATGGAGGTCTGGGCCCTTGAAGCATACGGCGCAGCATACATCCTGCAGGAGCTGCTGACCGCGAAGTCCGACGACGTCTTCGGCCGTACGAAGATCTATGAGGCCATCGTGAAGGGCGAGGCAGCGATCGAGCCGGGTGTACCGGAGTCGTTCAACGTCCTCATCCGTGAGCTGCAGTCGCTTTGCCTCGACGTCGAACTGATCAAACTGGCCGACCAGAAGAAGGTCCCCCTCCCAAGCATCGCCGCGGCCGACTAACCGCGTGAGCAGCACCCGCCACACCCCGTGGCACGGCTCTTCTGCATGAGGCTACCGCTCAACATGCAACGGGGGCAGCCACGGGGAGGCACTGAATAGAAGCAGGCATCGAACCTAACCAGCCGATGCCCGGCAGCAGTAAAGCAGACAGCAACCCGCAGCCTAACGCTGCTCCCCGGAGACGCAAACTATGTTCCGCTCCAGCCCCTTTGAACTCACCGGCCCGATCGCCGACTTTGACGCCATCAAGATCCAGCTCGCCTCCCCCGAGAAGATCCGCTCCTGGTCGCATGGCGAGGTCACCAAGCCAGAGACCATCAACTACCGTACCTTCAAGCCCGAACGTGACGGTCTCTTCTGCGCTCGTATCTTCGGACCCATCACCGACTGGGAGTGCCTCTGCGGCAAGTACAAGCGCATGAAGCACCGCGGAGTCATCTGCGACAAGTGCGGCGTCGAGGTCACCCTCTCGAAGGTCCGCCGTGAACGCCTCGGACACATCGAACTTGCCAGCCCATGCTCGCACGTCTGGTTCTTCAAGGGCCTGCCTTCGCGCATCGGCCACCTGCTCGACATCTCGCTGCGTGAGCTTGAGGCTGTCCTCTACTTCGAGTCCTATGTCGTTGTCGATCCAGGTGACGCCCCGGTCAAGGAGCGCGAGGTCATCAAGGACGAGACCAAATTCCGCGAGCTTGATGCACAGTACCGCCCATCCGGCTTCAAGGCCATGATGGGCGCGGAGGCCATCAAGGAACTGCTGAAGCGGGTCGAGATCCAGGAGCTTTCGGTTGAACTGCGCGAGCGCATGAAGACCGAGACGTCGCTGCAGAAGAAGCTCAAGTACTCGAAGCGTCTGAAGATCGTCGAGGCCTTCCGCAAGTCCGACAACCTGCCCCAGTGGATGATCCTCGATGTGATCCCGGTTATTCCTCCGGAGCTTCGTCCCCTCGTTCCGCTCGACGGCGGACGCTTCGCCACGTCCGATCTCAACGACCTCTATCGTCGTGTGATCAACCGCAACAACCGCCTCAAGAAGCTTATGGACCTGCATGCGCCTGAAGTGATTGTGCGCAATGAAAAGCGCATGCTGCAGGAGGCCGTCGATGCGCTGTTCGACAACGGCCGCCGTGGTCGCGTGCTGCGTGGGGCGAACAACCGTCCGCTGAAGTCGCTCTCCGATACCCTCAAGGGCAAGCAGGGCCGCTTCCGTCAGAACCTGCTGGGCAAGCGCGTTGACTACTCTGGTCGTTCGGTGATCGTGGTCGGTCCTGAACTGAAGCTGCACCAGTGCGGTTTGCCCAAGAAGATGGCGCTCGAGCTGTTCAAGCCCTTCATTTTCCAAAAGTTACAGCTGCGTGGCGAAGCCTCGACCATCAAGGCGGCCAAGCGCCTGGTGGAGCGTGAGGGACCGGAGGTTTGGGACATTCTCGAGGAAGTCATCCGCGAGCATCCCGTACTCCTGAACCGCGCCCCGACTCTGCACCGTTTGGGCATCCAGGCGTTCGAGCCGCTGCTGGTCGAAGGTAAGGCGATCCAACTGCATCCGTTGGTCTGCACGGCCTTCAACGCGGACTTCGACGGCGACCAGATGGCGGTCCACGTGCCGCTGTCGCTGGAGTCGCAGCTCGAAGCTCGCGCGCTGATGATGTCCTCGAACAACATTCTCTCGCCGGCGAACGGTGATCCGATCATCGTGCCGTCGCAGGACGTCGTTCTGGGTCTGTACTACATGACTCGTGAGAAGGTCGGTGTTGCCGGTGAAGGCATGTTCTTCTCCGACGTTGCTGAAGCGCACCGCGCCTATGAGAGCCGCATGGTTTCTCTGCAGGCGAAGGTAAAAGTGCGTCTGAAGGACGCGATTCGCGGCGAAGGCGGCGTGATACATGATCGTACGCGGCTCGTCGCTACGACCGTGGGTCGGGCACTGCTGTCTGAGATCCTGCCGCGGGGCCTGCCCTTCGACATCATCAACCAGGACATGACGAAGAAGAACATCTCCGCGACCATCAACGCGTGCTATCGCGCGTTGGGTCTGAAAGAGACGGTCGTCTTCGCCGACCAGTTGATGTACACGGGTTTCCAGTACGCCACGCGTTCGGGCATTTCCTTCGGTATTGACGACATCGTCATTCCGGAGCAGAAGACCCGCATCGTTGCTGCTGCCGATATCGAAGTGAAGGAGATCCAGGACCAGTATTCGTCCGGTCTCGTCACCAACGGCGAGCGCTACAACAAGGTCGTCGACATCTGGTCCCGTGCGAACGACCAGGTGGCGAAGGTCATGATGGAGAAGCTCGGCTCCGAAGAGGCGGTCGACTCCAAGGGCGTCAAGCAGAAGCAGAAGTCGTTCAACTCGATCTTCATGATGGCCGACTCCGGCGCCCGCGGCAGCGCGGCCCAGATCCGCCAGCTCGCCGGCATGCGCGGCCTGATGGCCAAGCCTGATGGCTCGATCATTGAAACGCCGATCACGGCGAACTTCCGTGAAGGTCTGAACATCCACCAATACTTCATCTCGACCCACGG
>JAMFSC010000202.1 GCA_026225095.1 bacterium | reverse complement strand
GGTGGGTTCGGCCGGTGGTTGAGGAGGGTGGGGTGTTGGAGTTCGCGGGGGCTCGGCATCCGGTCGTCGAGCGGCGGATGGAGGAGAGTGGAAGTGGGCGGTTTGTGCCGAACTCCGTCCATCTGGACGCGGAAGCGGGGCCGTCGATTGCGTTGATTACGGGGCCGAACATGGGGGGTAAGAGTACCTATCTACGGCAGGCGGCGCTGCTGGTGATCATGGCTCAGTGTGGGTGTTTTGTTCCGGCGGAGAGGATGCGAGTGGGGCTGGTGGACCGGATCTATACGCGGATCGGGGCGAGCGACAACGTGGCTCGAGGGCGGTCGACCTTCATGGTAGAGATGACGGAGACGGCGGCGATTCTGAATACAGCTACGGCGAAATCGCTTGTGCTGCTGGATGAGATGGGACGGGGGACGGCTACGTATGACGGGCTTTCTCTGGCGTGGGCCACCGTCGAATATCTGCACGATCGGATCGGGGCGAGGACGCTGTTTGCGACGCATTATCACGAGCTGACGCTGCTGGCGGAGAAGCTTGTGCGGCTGAAGAATCTGCGGGTGACGGTGAAGGAGACGGCGGGGGGGATCGTGTTTCTGCATACGGTGGAGGCGGGGCCGGCGAGCAAGAGTTACGGGATCGAGGTGGCGAGGCTGGCGGGGCTGCCGGGAGCGGTGATCGGGCGGGCGCGCGAGGTGCTGAAGGTGCATGAACGGGCGGAGACGCAGCAGGTGCGGGAGGCCTCCTCGGCGGCGGCTGCTCCGGCTTTGCAGATGACGATGTTTACTCCGCTCTCGCAGCGGATTGTGGATCGGCTGGGGGAGATCGATGTGGACGAGATGACGCCGCGAGAAGCCTTGAATCTGCTGGCGGAGCTGCAGAAGGAGCTTCGCGGATGAAGGCCATGGTGGTGGCGGGGGTGATGAGCGGAACCTCGGCGGATGGGGTGGATGTGGCGGTCTGCCGGATCTCGGCGGGGGTTGGGGATCGGCCACGGGTGAAGCTCGTAGGCTTTGCCGAGTTTCCGTATAAGGCGAACGTCCGGCGGGCGGTGCTGGCGGCGATGAACGCCGAGGCTATGAGCGTCGCGGAGATGAGCCGTCTGCACTGGCGGCTGGGGGCCGTCTATGCCGATGCGATCGAGGCCACGGCGGAGAGGCTTGGGGTGAGGATCGGGCTGGTGGGATGTCATGGGCAGACGATCTATCACCAGGGCGTGGCGGCGAAGTACCTGGGGGCGGCGGTTCGGGCGACCTGGCAGATCGGTGAGGCGAGCGTGATCGCGGAGCGGCTGCGGGTGCCGGTGGTGAGCGACTTTCGGACGGCGGATTTGGCAGCGGGGGGGCAGGGAGCGCCGCTGGTTCCGATACTCGATGCCTGCCTGTTTGGGCATAAGACGCGGAACCGGGTGTTGCAGAATCTGGGGGGGATTGCGAATCTAACGGCGATTCCAGCGGGGATGGGGGCGGAGGGTGTGCTGGCTTTCGATACGGGACCGGCGAACATGGTGATCGACGGGTGCATGGAGCGGTTGTGGGGGAGGCGCTTCGACAAGGATGGGGCGGTCGGGCGCAGGGGGCGTTTGCTGTCGGCGGTTGTGGCGGAGTTCTTGAGGGATGGGTACTTCGCTTCCCTGCCGCCGAAGTCGTGCGGGCGGGAGGAGTTTGGGGGGGCGTATGTTTCCCGGTTTATCGCGGCGTGCGAGGGGGCTGGGGGTGGGAAGGGCGATGTGGTGGCTACGGCTACGGCCCTGACGGCGGAGTCGGTGGTCGATGCTTACCAGCGGTTCGTGGGGCCGCACCTGGGGCAGCGGGCTCCGATGGCTCGGGGGGTCGATTTTTGCGTGGCGGGGGGTGGGGCTCGGAATGGATTTCTGATGGATCTGCTGCGTGGTGGGCTGGAGCCGCTGGGCGTGCGGGTGCGGACGATGGATGAGCTTGGGGTTCCGGCGCAGGCCAAGGAAGGTGTGGCGTTTGCGCTGATGGCGTGGCTTACATGGAATCACAGGCCAGGCAATGTGATGGCGGCGACGGGAGCGGCGCGCGAGGTGATTCTGGGCAAGGTGACGTATGCTTCGTGACAGGATCGCACCGAGGCTTCGATGAAGACAGGCTGGTGGAGGCGGGAGATTCCCGCGCTGCGGATCGGGATCGTGGTGGGAAACCTGCTCGCGGTGGCGGTGCTGGGGGTGCAGTACTGGAGGCTGATCGATGGGGCGGCGTGGGGTGCGCTGCATCATCATCGGATGACTTATCGGGGGGTCGAGCTGACGCTGCCTGCGATGTGGATGCCGGATGCGGACTGGCATCCGTATGGGTCGTTTGGGGTGGTGCGTGGGCACTCCGGAATGGACAAGGAGACGGTGACGGTGTCTTCGGAGACAACAGCGGCGGATGACGTGGCGAAGCGGTTCGAGGTGTTGCGGACGATGAATCTGCGGATGGCGGCGGGTGGAGAGACGTTGCTGGCGGACGATCCGGTTGGGGATGCGCGGTTCGGCTGCGCGGGGCGGCAGGTCGCGGAGACGGGGCGGCTGTCGCTGCTTTGCCTGTCGCGGGATGGACGATGGTTTGTCAGCTTTCGCGGGCTGCGGGAGAGCCTGCCAGATTTACACGTGATGCTTGACGGTGTTTTGGCGCTACCTGCCATGGGTCCGGCGGCATGAGGGCCGCATGGCTGGGGCTTGGACTGATTTTACTGGGTGGATGCCGGACGCGGGAGGAACCGCCGGGGAATGTTGTGATGGCGATTGAGTCGAGTCCAAACAATCTCGACCTGCGGCAGGGGACGGATGCGCAGTCCGAACGGATCGGCGGGCTGGTCTTCGATGCGCTGGCGAAGAAGGATGAACACTTCAACCTGCAGCCCTGGCTGGCGACGGGGTGGGAACGGCCCGATGCGCTGACGTGGATCTTCCATCTGCGCGATG
>JAMFSC010000201.1 GCA_026225095.1 bacterium | reverse complement strand
GAAGAAGCATGACCCGGGCGGCAAAGTTCGCATCGTGCTGACGCCGGACGTAAAAACGAAAGCTGTCTTTGGCGGACCCAGCGATTGCTACCGCTACCGGCTTTCGCGCACATGGAACGATAAGAGACCGCATGCGCTGTTCGTGATGATGAATCCAAGCACCGCGGACCTCAAGGTCGATGACCCGACCGTGGCGAAGTGTGGAAGATTCGCGCGGGCATGGGGCTACGGTGGCATCCATGTTGGCAACACCTTCGCGTACCGCGCTACCGATAAGAAGCACCTGCGTCTCATTGCTGACCCTATCGGCCCTGACAACGACAAGCACCTTGTGGCCATGGCCAAGGCAGCGGAAATCGTCGTCTTCGCATACGGGCAGCCGG
Organism: bacterium; assembly: GCA_026225095.1. Lineage (GTDB taxonomy): Bacteria > Acidobacteriota > Terriglobia > Terriglobales > Acidobacteriaceae > Edaphobacter. The sequence goes on along the minus strand of JAMFSC010000201.1, from coordinate 3,788 downwards.
GTCACCGCACTTTAGCGCCGCGCGGGCAGCTCGTGGCACGCCTGCTCATGCAAAAAGCTGCCGTTGTCCCACACGTATTGAAGCTCTCGAAACACGGCATCCCGACGCATCCCCTCTATCTCCTTGAGAGTCTCAAGCCCGTTCTATGGCACTTGTAGCACTCAAACGCTGTCATGTGAGCCGCTTTGTGGCACAGGCGTGACGCAATTATTTGGCATGCTCGTATCGTTCAGGGCGTGCCTATGACGTGGCTTCTCGGGCTGCTTCGACAACTTCTTTCGAGAACTGTGTTGCCTCCGGCATCTCGGAAAGCTCTTGCATGCCTCAGAGTATGCCAGATATTTACGCGTTTTAATGCCGACTAATTGCTTCACGCGACAATATACCTCGACCGGCGTCCGATACCGGAGCTGAGCCGAGCGCTCGCAGGACGGGCTCGGGAGCCAGCCCGACGTCACTCGACGAACACCGCTCGCAGCTTGCCGTCGCGTAGCTCGACTTTCCAGGTCCGGACTTTGATGCCGAGCAGCTTGGCTGCGCGTTCCATCAGCACCGCCATCTCAATGGGCCCAGTTCCGCCCGGCACCGCCGTGATGTAGCGCGGGATGCTTCTCGCCGACTCTTCCACGTCCCCCACCGGCTTGCCTCCTTGTTCCGGGATGAACCCGGTATCCACGACCAGCTCGTGCTCGGGTTTGAGATATTCCTTTTTGACGACCCGAGGCGTGCCAACGGCCGAGACGACCAAGTCGTACAGCTTCACCTCCCGGAGGTCGTCGCCTTTCTCGAATACTTTGACGGTGATTCCGCGGTCGCGCAGCAACTCCACCACGGCGCCACCTACGAAACCGAGCGCGCCAAAGCCGGGGTCGCGTCCACCGCCGATCACCGCCACGGTCTGCCCCGGCTTCCACCTGGCGAGCACGACTCGCACTACCCCTTCGGCAGTCGCGGGAGCTTTGAAGATGCGGCCCTTGCCCGCACTGAGCGCATCGAGATCTTTCCCCGGAGCGATCTTGCCGACGTCCGCCCGAAGCTGTGGCGGCGTTGGCAGTTGCACGATAACGCCGAAGACCGTGGGATCGCCATTCTGCGCAGCGATGTAGGCGCTGAAGTTCCTACTCGACGCGCTGCGAGAAAAGACCTTCTCCTCGGGCCTCAGGCCGAGAGCCGTGAACGCTTTCTTTTTCTGGTCCGCCGAAATCTCCGAAGCCTTGTACTTGGACCAATCGGGATCGCGTTCATCGGGGACTTCGAAGCGGATGATCTGGACGCGATTGTTGGGCTTCGCTCTGAACTCTTCTTCGTGCTTCGCATATTCGGTGGCGACGTCGGCCTTGACTTGCCCTCCCGTGAGCTCGTTCGACGTTGGACCGGCCGAAACAACGCCCGACACCGTGCCGGGGCTCGAGAGCGCGATCCAATCGTAAAGGGCCTGCAGCTCCGTTTGGGTGAGCGGAACCTGTTTCCGCTCTAAAGGGGTGGCCGGCAATGGCTCCAGGCCGCTGCCAAACGCGCGCTGATAGTACTTCACGTGCACATGACAGGAGCTGGGGCATGGCGGAGCGACGACCCTCTTCTTTCCCTCCTCCGTTGGTTGTCGCATTACCCTGGCGACGCCCACCTGCCGTTGTTGGACGACATGCGCGAGCTCGTGGGCCAGGAGATACGAGCGAGGTGCGACTTGCGAGCGCTCCTCGCCGGCGAACGCAATGTGATTGCCCACTGCGAACGCACGGGCGCGAAGCTGCCGATTCAGGGCCGCGGACTCTAAGTCGTCGTGAATCCGCACGTCGGAGAAATCATGACCGAACCGCGCTTCGTAAGACGCTCGGGTCCCATCCTCGATAGGCTTTCCCGCCCCTCGGAACAGCTCGACCGCCGAAAATTGCCCGGAGCGCGAGGCGTGGAACTGGCAGGCCGAGGATGCCGCCGACTCGCCGCTCTTGACGAGCACTTGGCTGAAGTCATAACCAAAACGCGACTCCATGAAATTGCTGATTGATCTGTCGAATGGCTGACCCGGCGACCCCAGAACTTCACTTACTAACGGAGGCGCCTCAGAAAGCTCACCCGAAGCGGACGGGTGTCGCTGGAGGGTCGAGCAGGCACGCTGAATCTGCGGCTCAGGCATTCGGGAGACTTGCTCGGCGACGCGGTTTGCCTCTTGCTCGTATTCATCGCCCGGTTTATTGATCGCCAGTTTTCGCTGGATGCGTTGCGGAGCGAAGATGCCCATCTGGGCAAAATTGTGACCGATGCGGACGGGCGTTCGGTCGTAGCCGGACTGAGAACCTTCCGGCTGTGCGTCATTCACTGACGAGGGGGGCGAAAGGCGGCCGCTCTCGTAGTCGCTGGAGGCTCGTTTTTGGGACGAGGGGGCATGGCCGGTTGACTCGCGAAGCCGAGTCTGCTTAGGAGCAAAGGTCTGCATGCTCATTGAACCTCGAAGGTTGAGGTCGCGAGTCCGGAGATACTCGAACATTCTCCAGGCTGTGGTGTCGTTTATCGTAGCTGCAGGAGCGCAATCCCGCAATGTCCGCAACGAGCTAGCGCTTTTGGGCTACCAATCGCTTTGGTGGATACCGGCCGGCCCTTTTGTCAACGGGAGCTCGTAACCATTCCATGGCCAGCCGCGACCGGGCGCGCTCAGGATTCTCAACCTATCTAGTCACCGCGATTGCTCTTCAATCCACTCTGCTAATTTCTGCTGTAGTTCCTCTTTGCTTGGAAGATATAGCTGGTACTTGCGCGGGCACTGTTGCAATGTATGGTCCGCCGTCTGAGTGCAAGGGAAAAGTTGAGGGATGAGAAAGTCTGCGTCAATGTATCCGGCCTTTTAGTGGAGAAGGTCTCCTGGCCATGATGAGATACGCCGCGTTTCTGTCCTGATAAGTTTCTCGGCCTTCGAGGGCCATTTGCAACATCAGGTTTCAGGTCCGCCGTTTTGACTGTTCTTTCATCCTGACTCTTCCTGTGCAGACCTCGGGGGGGGTGAACCTTTAGGTATCGTCGCTCCTTGAAAGCGGAGAAGCCTGCGAGCGCCTGTCAATGCCTGCTTATGTAGCCATCGGTGCTGGGATTGCTCGATAATCGTTACCGCTCGATAACACAGCCCACGCGATGCGGGCGAGTTTGTTCGCTACGGCCACAACCAGAACATTCTGCGGAGCCCTTGCCTCGAGTGGGTGGAGGAGGGAGCCGTCCTGACCTTGCGGCGGTCGAAGACGGATCAGGAAGGGCAGGGAACGAAGGTGGCGATCCCCAGGGGAGCGCACCGGACGGCCTGCCCCGTGACCGCGCTCGGAGACTGGATCGAAGCCGCGGGGATCACCGAGGGTGCGATCTTCCGCGAGATCGACCGGCACGGTAAGGTCAGCACCCGGGCGCTGCATCGGGATTCGGTGGGGGCGATCCTCAAGAGAGCGGTTGCCAGGGCAGGGTTCGATCCGGCCGAATTTGCCGGGCACTCGTTGAGGTCTGCGAAGGCTGTTTGTGCATGGAGCTCGATCCGTGCTCGCGCGGGTGAAACGAAGCCAGCATCGATTCGGAGAATGGCTGGATCACCTGGAAGCCAGATCACCGCGTAATGTCGCCATCGTGGCATTAGCCAACAAGCTCGCGCGCATAGCGTGGGCGGTGCTGACCAGCGGTAAAGTTTATAGCGCGACGGTCTGCACGTAAGGAACAGATGGAAATCACGTTGTGATTCCCACTTTCCCTTACGACTGCTGCTGCGGATTCTATATAAAGAGTTCCTACCAGGTTTGCGAGCAGATTCACTGATG
>JAMFSC010000200.1 GCA_026225095.1 bacterium | reverse complement strand
GGCGCGGCGCGGGCGCGGGGGGCCCGGGGCCCGCCCGCCCCGGGGGGGGTCCGGCGGGGCGTGCCCCCGCCCGGGCGGGGCGGGGTGTGGGGGGGGGGGGCGCTTTGGGGGGGGGGGGGGGGGGGGCTTGGGGCGAGGGGTGGGGGGGTGGGGAGGGGCTCGGTGCGGGGTTGGGCGTTGGTGGGGAGGGTGTCGCGGGAGGCCTCGGCGGTGGTGGCCATGGGGGGGAGGGTGGAGTGGGATTGGGGGTGGTCGTGGGTGAGGGTGGGGGTTGGCTCGGGGGTGGGGGGGAGGGCTGCGGTCTCGGGCTGGGCAGGGCGTGGGGTGGGGGAGGGTTCGGGGGAGTGGGGGGCGAGGGCGGTGCGGGCTTCGGTGGCCTGGGGGGAGTGCGGGTGGGTGTGGAGGAGGAGGAGGAAGCGGTCGCGGGCGGCGCGGGGGTCGTGGAGGTCGGTCTGGTCGATCTGGGCTTCGGCCAGGAGGGCGGCGGGGAGAAGGGAGCTGGTGGGGTATTGGGCGCGGAGGAACTCGTACTGGCCGAGGGCGGCCTGGAGGGCGTGGGGGTCGTGGAGGAGGCGGCCCTGCTCGGCGAGGAGGTCGGCTACGGCGTAGATGGCGGCGGGGGCGTGGAGGTCGCGGGGGGAGTCGTGGTAGATGGCGCGGAAGGCGTCGAGGGCGCGGGTGTAGTCGGGGCGGGTGCGGTCGGGCTCGGGGATGGACTCGAGGGTGTCGCGGGTGTGGAGGGCCTGCTGCCAGGGGGTGAGGGCGGCGGGTCGGGCGGGGGGAGTGCGAGAGGACGCGGGGGATTGGGCGACGGCCAGGCAGAGGACCAGCGTGGGAATGAGCCGGGATGTGCTCGGAACGGCCATGGCAGGTTCAAGTTTAGAGGCGGGCGGTGTGGAGTGTGGGTGAAATTCGGGTGCGGAACATGGGGCGATACTCCCGTTTGGGATCGGGCAGGTATCTTGAGTGTCCTGGTGCAACATATTCAAAAGGAAAGGGATAAGTCTGGATTTTAATACGTGGGCGGAGTCTTGAAACGGAATGATTGCGGCTGGCGTTTGGGCCAGGGTTTTTATTCGTGGTGCTTGTTTGTGGAGAGAGGAGCATGGATGCTCACGACGGTATATCGTTTCGATGTAGAAATTTCGATGTGTCGATCCCAAACGCGTGAGGGTCAGGTTATGAGTTCTCGCATCGTCCAAGGCTTTTTCCCGAGCGGTCAGGCCCGGGTGCCGGTGACTCCCGGACTACCGGACGGCAGACCGCCACGGTCCGGCCCGGCGACCATGGTTCAACGGGCTTCGAATCCCCAGCGCTCGAGCGGGACCGACAACTTCCACGTGGACCCTGCGCGGCTGGGATTAGTGAGCGGAGGCGGGCGACCTCTGGCCGATACGCTGCGGTCAAAGATGGAGGCGGCGCTGGGTGCGGACTTTTCCGCTGTGCGGGTCCATGTGGGTCCGCAGGCGGAGCGCATCGGTGCGTTGGCGTTCACGACGGGCACGGATATCTATTTCGCTCCGGGCCGATACCAGCCGGAGAGCGCGCATGGTCAGCAGCTTATCGGGCATGAACTTGCGCACGTGATTCAGCAACGGCAGGGCCGCGTGCGTGGATTCGGAGATGGGGTCACGGTGGTGCAGGATCGCTCGCTGGAAGCGGAGGCCGATCATCTGGCGCGGCGCGCATCGAGTTGGGAGGGGCAGAACCGGGGTGGACTGCACGGGAACAGACTTCAGGCCAGGATGGATTCCGGGAAGGCGCAGGGGGCGGGTGAGGCGGTCCAGAGGGCGCGATCCGGAGTACAGGCTGGAATGCAGGCTGGGAGCTTTCCTCAGGCGGCACAGCGACGGCCATCGCCTGTCGGGGACCGTGCGACGATTCAGGCGAAGGGCGGCAAGTATCTTCAGAGCCTGGCGACGCCTCGGACCTTCAAAGGGCCGGAGGTCGAGATTCAGAAGGCGCTGGTGGCCAAGATTGAGGGCCTGGTGGCGACCCGTGCGGAGTCTGAGCACGAGATGTCTTATGCAGTGATCTGCCTGGGTGGGGTGCTGCTACCGACCAACCTCAATGTGTCTCGTGCGGAGTTAGTGAAGCGATCGTTGTTCGTGAAGGTGCCGAATCCATCGGTGATCGACAAGTATTACCGGATCGCGGCGAACACCGAGATTCAGGACCTGATCAAAGCGAACACGATCAGTACGATGATCGCGGCGGGTCAGATTGAATATCTGAAGCAGGCGGGTCTGGGCGGCGATGAGTGGGCCATCCTGGTAGAGGTCCACTACTATCGGAATCGGTTCCAGACGACTCCGCAGCTCCATAAGGACACGAAGGGGCAGACGCTGTTCGTCAATCTGAACTATGCCAACGAGGAGGAGATCGCGGGCCCAGAGTTTGTGGTGAATCCCACGGAGCGCAAGGAACACAGGCAGCAGATCAAGAACACCCTGCCGACCAAGTATCTCCGTCATGTGAAGAAGGCGAAGGCGAACCTGCCCGATCCGACCGAGATTGGGGCCAGCGTGATTCCACGGTATGGCGTGGTGAGCTTTGTGGATGAGTTGATCCACCATGCGACGCCGCTTCTGCGTAGCCGCACCAAGCCAATTCGTGCGGACAAACTGGACGAATACCTTCAGGGCAAGTACCCGACCGAGTATGCGAAGGCGGTCGCGGCGTATGACGCCTATCAGCGCTCGGGCTACTCCTATGCGGTTTCTGCGACGGTTGGGTCCTGGCTGGCGTCTTTCGTGTCGTCGTCCGAGCTGGAGAGACGGAAGTGGTACGAATGGATCCAGATGACGAAGTCCGGGCGGACGTTCGACAAGCTCGTGTTGCAGCAGAAGGGATTTTCGGCCACGGAACTAGATGAGATGTTGCAGGTCGACCCTGACTACGCGGAAGGCTTTGAGACAGCGTCTGTTCCTTCGACGAATTCGAATAACGCCTGGGAGACGCCTGTGCCCCGTCTGGCACGGAGGATGAGCATGGACCTATCTCGCGCGCAACGCTTCAAAGCGGCGGCGAACGCAAAGGGCGCCCCGCCACGGCGCTTCTTCAGGACGTGGGTGCGGGCGGTCCCGCGGGCGCACCTTCTCGCTTAGCAACGTGTGGGGGCGGTCGGTTGGCGTCTTCTACTCTTCGCAGGAGTGGGAGGACCTGAAGGCGGAGGTGGAGAGTCGGGAGACGCGAGGTAGCACGGGTGCGGAAGATTGCCCGAGGCAGACGCAGGATCAGGGATTCTCGTTGATGACGTAAGATGAACCAGAGCGATGACGCACAGGATGATTGAACGAGGATTTTTCAGGGACGGCGGAGTTTCGGGCTTGACGGGATGTTTTGCTCCGGCGATGAGTGGGATGGGTCGGCTTTTGCGCGCGGCGACGGTGCTGGCGCTGGGAGCGCTGTTTGCGGGCTCGGTGGGTGCGCAGATGTCGCAACAGCAGCAGACGGTGGACTGCAGCGATCCGGCGGTGAGCAACAGCGAGGTGTGCCAGTCTTCGCAGAACCGGTCGAGGATTCTTCAGCAACAGCAGGATCAGCAGACGCTGACGACCCAGCAGCAGACGACCCAGCAGACCGGGGGGCGCGAGGTCTATGTGGACTCCGGGGGGTACACGGAGACCAACGACACCCAGACTCAGAAGGATCAGCAGCAGAGGCTGCGGCGGCTGACGGTTCGGCCTGAGCCTTTGACGGATCTGCAGAAGCTGGCGCACCAGGCGACGGGGGAGTGGTTGCCGATCTTCGGGCGGGAACTGTTCCAGGGGGCGCCGTCGACGTTTGCTCCGGCGGATCAGATTCCGGCTTCTCCTGATTATGTGCTGGGGCCCGGGGATGAGGTGATCCTGCGGTTGTGGGGTCATACGAATGTGAATGCCCGGTTAACGGTGGACAGGACGGGTTCGATCTATGTGCCGCAGGTCGGCGCGGTGGATGTGGCGGGGCTGCGGTTCCGCGACCTTCACGATCATCTGAAGCAGGAGATGAGCCGGACGTACCGGAACTTCGAGCTGTCGGTGAACCTGGGGAAGCTGCGGTCGATCCAGGTGTTTGTGCTGGGCGAGGCGCGGGCTCCGGGAAGCTATACGGTCAGTTCGCTTTCGACAGTGTTCAATGCGCTGCTGGCGTCGGGTGGGCCGACGATGGAGGGGTCGCTGCGGCGGATGGAGCTGCGGCGGGAGGGGAAGACGGTCGAGACGATCGACCTGTATGACTTTGTGCTGAACGGGGATCGCTCGAAGGATGTAGTGCTGCAGTCGGGCGATGTGCTGTTTATCCCGTTTGTGGGTGCCGAGGTTGCGGTGAGTGGAAGTGTGCGGCATCCGGCGATCTACGAACTGCTGCCGACGTCGACGGTGGGAGAGGTGCTGAAGGCTGCAGGCGGACCGAACTCGACGGCGAGCCAGGCGCGGATTCTGATTGAGCGGATCGAGGCGCACCATGAGCGTCATGCGATGAGTGTGGCGTTGGATGCGGACGGGCTGGGCACGCGGATGGCGGACGGGGACGTGATGCACGTCGACCCGGTGCTGGATGGGTATAAGAATTCTGTGACGATCCGCGGGAATCTGGCGAATGCGGGGCGGTTTCCGTGGCATCCGGGGATGAAGCTGAGCGAGATTCTTCCGGATCGGGAGTCGCTGCTGACGAACGATTATTGGCGCGAGAGGAACCGGTTGGGGCTTCCGACTCCCTTGTTTCAGCCACTGCGACCGCAGCGGGAGACGGGGTATTCGAACCAGGATCGAGCGTATGACGGCCAGGGTCCTACGGGCCAGGGTCAGCAGACCAACAATGGGCAGAGTCAGCAGGGTTACGGCGGCCAGCAGGGGACGCAGCAGGACGGCACGCAGCAGTACGGGAACCAACAGACGGGCCAGTACGGGAGCAACGGGGCGCAGCAGTATGGTGACACGCCGCGCAACGGGGTATCTTCGCGGGACCAGATGCAGGATGCGGATACTGAGCTGGGGCGGGCGTCGCTGGCGGATCAGCAGGTGACGTCGTCGAGAAATCTGGCACCGATCGGGCAGCGGACGGAGATCAAGGTCTCGGTTCCGGAGATCGACTGGTCGTATGCGGTGATCGAACGCCTGGACGCGAAGACGCTGCGGAATTCATTGATCCCTTTCGATCTCGGGCGGCTAGTGAACGACCACGATTCGAGCATGGACCTGACGCTACAGGCGGGGGACGTGGTGACGATCGTGTCGCAGAGCGATATCCATGTGCGCCAGGACGAGCAGACGAAGTACGTGCGGCTGGAGGGGGAGTTTGCGAACTCCGGCGTGTTCAGCGTTGCGCCGGGGGAGACGCTGGCCGATGTGGTGAAGAAGGCCGGAGGGTTGACGGATAAGGCTTATCTTTATGGCGCGTCGTTTACGCGGGAGACGGCTCGGGTTTTGCAGCAGCAGAGGCTGAACGAGTATATCTCGTCGCTGACCATGCAGATGGAGCGGTCGTCGGCGGAGCGGGTAGCGTCCACCGCCACGGCGAGCTCGGTGACCACGGCCGGTCAGGCGTCCGAGGAGCGGGCGCTGCTGCAGCAGATGCGCAACCTGCGGGCGACGGGCCGGGTGGTGCTGGAGTTCAAGCCGGATAGCATGGGGCCTGAGACAATTCCTTCTATTCCATTGGAAGACGGCGATACGTTTCGGGTTCCGTCGCGTCCGATTATCGTGAGCGTGGTGGGTGCGGTCTATGGGCAGAACGTATTCCTGTATAACAACAAGAATCGGGTACGGGACTATCTGCTGCTATCCGGCAGGCCGAATCGGATTGCGGATCGGGCTCATTCGTTTGTGATTCGCGCCGATGGATCGGTCTACAGCAAGGATTCGAGTGGAGGGCTGTGGGGGGATCGGTTTGGATCGGCCCCGATCTATCCCGGAGATACGGTCGTCGTGCCTGAGAAGCCGATTCGGCCTTCGACACTGCGGCAGGTGATTGACTGGTCGCAGGTGTTCTCTCAGTTCGCCATCGGGGCGGCTGCTATCCAGGTGATCAAGTAGAACCGTTGTTTGGGCGAGCGGGCGCGAAAGGAGACAGCATGAACGAGGGCAAGCGATTGGCAGCAGGTAAACGCGAGATGCCCTGCGGTAGCACTGACTCCGTCGCGGGCTGCGGCATGGCTCCGGTGATGTCGTGGAAGTTGATTATATGCTTGACGACCACCGGGTGGATGAGAGGGAACGGGTCGTTGGATCATCCTTGCGGTGGAAGCCTTTGATGGCTATGATGACCTCATTGCACCAATTAGAGAAGTTTGATTTTTCAAGCTCTCTGTTTCCCGATGTCTGCGTCTTGAGTTGAGAAGCGTTTTTTTCGAGCGGTCAGGAGGCGTTCCCGGCCGGACGCAAGCACTCCATTCGACCCGAACGGGTTGGAACGTTCAGCCAAGCCGTCAGGTTGGTTGTGGGATCAACGAAAACATGGGAGCAAGTTCTCGAAAATGATTAGATCTCATACGCTCTCAGGGCCTGAAAGACATGCGGCACCGGAAGTTCCACCTGTGGGGCATACTCGCGCCCGAAGCAGGAAGGCCTGGTCGGAGGCACGCATGAAGCGAATCTTCGACCTATCAATCGCTGTTCCGATGCTTGTGTGTTCGTTGCCGCTTCTCGGGGGGGTGGCGATTATTATCAAGACCACATCCGACGGACCGGTGCTGTTTCGACAGCGGAGGGTTGGTCAGGGGCAGAGGCTTTTTACGATCTACAAGTTTCGTACGATGCATGCGTACGCGGAGCTGGATGGGCCGACGGTGACGCGCCAAGGTGATCAGCGTCTGACGCGGGTGGGGTCGATGCTGCGCCGGCTGAAACTGGATGAACTGCCGCAGCTGTACAACGTAATCGTTGGCGAGATGAGCCTGGTGGGTCCGAGGCCCAAGCTGGCGAGCCATGAAAGGATGCACCTCCACTGTCGGCCCGGGATTACGGGCGCGGCGACTCTGGTGTTCGCGCGGGAGGAGGAGATCCTGGCGCGGGTTCCGGAGGAGCACGTGGAGTCTTACGCGGTGCATGTACTGAACCCGATCAAGGCTCGGCTGGACACGGAGTATGCCGAGCGGGGGACGTTCCTGTCGGACCTGCGGATCCTGGCTGGAACGGCGTTTCGTCTGGGGAAGCGTCATGCGATCACGACACTTCCTGAACTCTCCGAGGTTGATCGTCATTCTGAATTCCGTTCTTAAGAAAGAGGACGCGGCGGGGGCGATGCACCGGTCTCTGCGAATGCGCGGGGGATGGCTCCGGATGCTTGCCGCTGGGGGGCTGGCGGTGGCTTCCTGTGGGTTGTGGGCGCAGAGTGGGGACGATACTCCGTCGCATCAGGAGGTAGAGCAGGTAGCGGCGAGTACGGCCGGCTCCGCTTATATTCCGGTCGACAGCTGGATCTATCCGGCGGTGACGCGACTGTATGCGATGGGTTATCTTCCGACCGCATATCTTGGGCTGAGACCGTGGACGCGGAGTTCGCTGGCGCACATGCTGGAGCTGTCCAGGACGGAGCTGCAGTGGGAGGGGGCTCCGGAGGAGGCGGTGGAGATCGATGGGCGGCTGCGGCGGGAGTTGGCTCTGGAGATAACGGATCGGCGGGGTACTTCGTTTGTGGTGGAGAGTGTGTCGACGCGGCTGCGGGGGATTGGCGGGCCGGTGCTGAACGATAGCTATCACCTGGGACAGACGATCGTAAATGATTATGGCCGGCCCAATCAAACGGGATTCAATGCGCTGACGGGGTTCAGCACGCGGGGCACGGCGGGGCGGTTCAGCCTGTATCTGCGGGGGGAGTATCAGCACGCTCCGTCGGCGATGGGGTATAGCGCGGCGGTGGCGACGACGCTGGCGGGGATCGACAATGTTCCGGATGTGCCGCAGAGCACGATTCCTGCGGGACCGATCGGGACGAGCGACAACCTGCGGGTGGTGGAGGCGAATGCTTCGGCTCACCTCGCGGGGCATGAGATCTCGTTTGGCAAGAGCGATGCGTGGCTGGGGCCGGCGCAGGGCGCGAGCATGGGATGGTCGAACAATGCGGAGAATATCTACAGCTTTCGGATCAACCGGGTGGAACCGCTTTATGTGCCGGGGCTGTCGCGGCTGACTGGATTGTTTCGTTATGACTTCTTTGTGGGGAGTCTCAAGGGGCATACGGACCCGAACGATCCTTGGATTCATATGGAAAAGATCAGTTTCAAGCCGACACCGGACCTGGAGTTCGGGTTTATGCGGTCGGTGATCTGGGGTGGGAAGGGGCATGTCCCGATTACGGTTCATACCTTTCTGCGGAGTTTCTTCAGTGCGACGGGGGTGGATCCGGCGGTGAAGTTCTCGCGGGCGGACCCGGGGGCGCGGTTCAGTACGTTTGACTTTTCGTGGAGGGTGCCCTGGCAGCATCGTCTGTTGTCGATCTATATGGACTCGTTTGCGCATGACAATGTGTTTCCGATCAGCAATCCGGGGAGGTCGGGACTGCGGCCAGGGATCTATGTGTCGCGGCTTCCGGGGGTGTCGCGGCTGGATCTGCGGGTGGAGGGTGTGACCACCAATGTGCATGATCTACAGAGCTCGCAGGGGCGGTTGTTGTTGTACGAGTCAGTGCAGGTGCAGGGGTATACGAACAAGGGATACATCCTGGGGGACTGGATCGGGCGGGAGGGGACTGGGGGGCAGGCGTGGCTGACCTATCATTTGAAGCCGGATCAGCAGATCCAGGTGCAGTACCGGAATGCGAAGGCGGCGAGTGACTTCGTGCCGGGTGGGACGACGCAGCATGATCTTTCGGTCGAGTTTGTGCTGAGGCCGATGCGGGATCTCGAGGTGAAGGCGGGGGCGCAGGGGGAGTGGTGGAAGGCTCCACTGATCGCGAATGGGCAGCAGAAGAACTTTGTGGGGACGGTGCAGATGACCTACTATCCGGGGCGGCGGTAGGGAAGGTTGGGCGTTGGTGTAGAGTCTGGCGCTGGGTGCTGTGGCGCTCCGAACCACCTCAGAGCCGTTCTCCTGAAGGTGTGGGTCGCCTCCTTACTAGCCAGCAATTGGTCGGACCACTTAGGTTTCATCCTCTCATACAGTGGTATGAAATCGCCGTTTTTTGCGAGTCTCCTGCATCCGTGGTGTTCTAAAAGGGTTAGTGGGCAATGATCGAAATTTCCCAATGTTTCACCAGAAGCTTTTTGTGCGCAGAATGTGGGCCGTTGCGCGGAACAACAGTATGCCTCCGAGCAAGACCATTCTTTCCCTGTGTTTTTGAAGGTGATTCACTGGGGGCATGAATGAACATCCGGTTTCTTCCCTCCCTCGTCGTTCTCGTCGCAGCCGTGCGGAGGTGGCGC
>JAMFSC010000199.1 GCA_026225095.1 bacterium | reverse complement strand
TTATTAGGAGAATTCTACCCAGTGGTCCTACCAATAGTCCCGTCCACAGTTAGAGCAGATTGCTCGTTGGTATGAAGTTGGGTGCCCCACCTTCGCGACACGTCTCATCGTCGCTAAGGTGGGCCGGAGCGCCAAGGCACCCAACCAGTACGCTACAACTTCGCCGGTTTCCCCATCACATCCGGCCCAGCTCGACCTGCATCCGGATCAGGTCATCCGCCACCAGCCGCCCAAAGTACCTCTGCCCCATCGGGTTCAGGTGTGTCCGGTCGCGCGGCGCCTTGTTCCCCGCCGCCGTCGCCTCCGCCTTGGCATCCTCATGCGTCACCGCATCGAATCCATCCGCCTGCTCCTGCGTCATCTTCGTCAGAATCTGCGTCGAGATCGCATTCAGGTCCACCACGGTCACATGCTCCTCGAGCCCCACCCGTTTCGTTGCATTCGCATACGCCGTCAGATCCTGCACCAGCACGCCGTTCTTGTAGTTCCTCCGCGAAAGACTCGTCACCAGCACCGGCACCCCCCCCTGCGCCCGCGCCTCGGCGATATACCTCCGCAGATTCGCCGCGAACGTCGTATCCGGATCCGTCTCCCGCTCCGGTCCCTTCCCCGGCATATCGTTATGGCCAAACTGGATCAGGTAGTAGTTCCCATGCTCCGCCAGCGCCTTCTTCCACGCCCCCTCGTCATAGAAGCTCTTCGAAGACCGCCCATTCAACGCATCATTGATGCAAGTCACCCGCGGCTCCATCACCGCGCAGAACCCCGGCCCCCACCCACCCTCCACCGCCACCGTCGAGTCCCCCACCAGCACAATCTTCGGCTTCTTCGTCGCCTGCGCGAACGCAATGCCGCGGCCGGCAGCCACCCCGACGATCGATGTGGCGACAAAAGCGACGGCAACAGAAATGCGGATGGACTTCCAATTCATACGGGCAGATCCTCGCCACGATCTTACCCGAATCCCGCCAATCTGCCCTTCCCGGTTGACACGCCAAACCGCGTGGCGAACAATCATTCCCATGGTTCCGGGCACACGGTTCCAGTCGCATGGTCTACCGGTCCAATGGCCTACAGGAGCGTCGCCCCCCATGAAGGTCGAGAAACCCGAAAAGTCCGAGAAGAACCACGCCATCCAGACGCCTCTGACCACCAACCGCCACCTCATCCGCTGGGTCGAGAAGATGGCCGACCTCTGCCAGCCCTCCGGAATCCACTGGATCGACGGCACCCAGGCCGAAAACGACTGGCTCTGCCAGAAGCTCGTCGAATCCGGAACCTTCACCAAGCTCAACGAGAAGCTCTGGCCCGGCTGCTTCTACGCCCGCTCCGCCCCCAACGACGTTGCCCGCGTCGAAGACCGCACCTTCATCTGCTCCCTCTCCAAAGACAACGCCGGTCCCACGAACAACTGGGAAGATCCGTTTGTGATGCGAAGGAAGCTGAAACAAATCTTCAAGGGATCCATGCGGGGACGCACCATGTACGTCCTTCCCTACAGCATGGGCCCCATCGGCTCGCCCATGTCGCAGATCGGAGTCCAGCTCACCGATTCGCCCTACGCCGTCGTCAACATGCGCATCATGGCCCGCATCGGCGTCGCGGTCTTCCGCGAGATTGACAAGGACGTGAAACGCGTCGTCCCCTGCCTCCACTCCGTCGGAGCCCCCTTGGCCCCCGGCCAGACCGACGTATCGTGGCCATGCAACGAAGAAAAGTACATCGTCCACTTCCCCGAGACCCGCGAGATCTGGAGCTACGGCTCCGGCTACGGAGGCAACGCGCTCCTCGGCAAAAAGTGCTTCGCCCTCCGCATCGCCTCCAACATCGCCCGCGACGAGGGCTGGATGGCCGAGCACATGCTCATCGTCGGCGTCGAATCCCCCACCCAGGAAAAAACATACGTGGCCGCCGCCTTTCCCTCCGCCTGCGGCAAGACGAACTTCGCCATGATGATCCCGCCAGAAGGCTTCGACGGCTGGAAGGTCTGGACCGTCGGCGACGACATCGCCTGGATCAAGCCCGACGCTACCGGCCAGCTCCGCGCCATCAACCCCGAGTCCGGGTTCTTCGGCGTAGCCCCGGGAACCTCCGCCAAGACCAACCCCAACGCCATGGCCACCCTCCGCAAGAACACCATCTTCACCAACGTAGCCCTCACCCCCGAGGGAGGCGTCTGGTGGGAGGGTATGACCGACCAGCCCCCCGCCGAGTGCCTCGACTGGCGCGGCAACCCCTGGACACCCGAGATCGGCCGCCAGACCGGAGCCCCCGCCGCCCATCCCAACGGGCGCTTCACCGCCCCCGCCAGCCAATGCCCCACCATCGACGCCGACTGGGAGTCACCCAACGGCGTCCCCATCTCCGCCTTCATCTTCGGTGGCCGCCGCCCCACCACCATGCCCCTCGTCTACCAGGCGTTCAACTGGTCCAGCGGCGTCTACATCGGAGCCACCATGGGCTCCGAGACCACCGCCGCCGCCGGTGGAGCCCTCGGCAAGGTCCGCCGCGACCCCATGGCCATGCTCCCCTTCTGCGGCTACCACATGGGCGACTACTTCCGTCACTGGCTCCGCATGCAGCGCAACCTCGCCGCCACGCCCCGCATCTTCCACGTCAACTGGTTCCGCAAGGATGAGACCGGCAAATTCCTCTGGCCCGGCTACTCCGAAAACATGCGCGTCCTCAAGTGGGTCGTCGATCGCGTCCGCGGCCGCGCCCAGGGCAAGGAGACCCCCATCGGCTGGACCCCCCACTTCGAGGACATCAATTGGCAGGGCCTCGACTTCCCCCGCGAGACCTTCGAAGCCCTCCAGACCGTCGACCGCGCCCAGTGGAAACAGGAGGTCATGGGTCACGAAGAGCTCTTCCTCGCCCTCCACGACCACCTTCCCGCCGAGATGATCTACGAACGCGAGCTCCTCATCTGCCGCCTCTAAGGTAGCTCCGGAACGGACTAGAGGTAGGACCACTGGGTCGAATTCTTCTAATAAAGTGGTCTGTTTTGCCCTCATTTTGGTGCATTGCTGTAATCGTGGCGTTCTAAAGGGGTTATGGGACGGGTTCACTTAATTGCCAATGTTTCACCAGAGACTTTTGGATGGACAGAACGTGGGCCGTTGCGTGGAAAAACTGGACAGAGAACGTGGCGTGGGAAGTGGTATGGTCGGGCTTCGATTATCGGACAGCCGCCGATAACCGGGAGTTCCATCTGGTCGGACTTGACCAGAGATTCCCTAACCCGGTGCCACCCAACGGGAACCCACCTTCCCTGAATGGAACTTCGCCCATCGAAGTTCCATTCAGGGAAGCCCCACCCCCAGGTTTCTGTCCGGATTTTGTAAAGCCCCATGTTGACTTCACCGTTCATCGGGCGTACATTCTTTTTAGGGCAAGGCTCCTTAGCGCTTGCGCATAGTTGAGCCGGCCCTAACGAAGTCCACCCACTTCGTTGCTTCAACGGAATACCCACGCATCAGCCCCCACCGCGCTGCGTGGGTTTCCTCTTTAAGTCGACCTTTTTCTCTTCGTCCTCGGTGTCTAGTCACGGAATGGTTCCTCGACACAAACTGATTCGAACCGTACGCTGCATTGGCATGTGCCTCGTTGTAACATTCGTTGCACTCAACCTTATTCTTCGGAGCGCCACCATATCTTCGGCATCTTCGGCCGCGAAAATGTCCGATCAATCTGAGCCGGGGCCTGCATCGCGGAACGGGCAATCTTCAAATCAGGGGTTAAATCCAACTCAATTCGAAAACGCCACATTCGGCTTGCTCCACTGAGCCCAGACACAGCGGATTTGCTTAAGGATCCAACGCATCGTTCTGCGCAAAGCCTATCTCAAGCTCGTGCCGCACTTCGGGAGTGTCTTCCTGCACCCCGCATCGCTCCAGCGTAATGGGCGAGTCCTTGGTGAGGAGTCGACTCCTTCGGTCGTTGCCGACGGGAAACACGATGTATCGCTTTCCAGGAAACAGATGTTCGGCGTCTGCAGAGGGTTGAGAACGGTACGGCCCGTTAGGGTGAGCCGTTATGACCGCCCCAAGAGGCCAGGGAACAGGCTCTTTGAGCGATGCGACAACCCGGACCTGTGCCGACTCCTGAAACCAGTCTTGCTCGTGCTCGAGCTTCTCTCTCCCGGTCGAGAGAGGGTCAACGGCAAGCACATCGCGAGCGTCTCGAGCCAATGCCCAGACAGGAACGGAGCAGGGTTTTTCCCACTTCTTTTCGAGAATCCGGAGTTCGTCCTCCGAGAGCTGATGGTCGGGATATAGCTGCCATTCCTTGGCCGCCGGAAGCAAATCTTCAAGCCTTGCGCATGGGTTGTATCGTGTCATGCAGGAGAAGTCGTAAGACGTCAGACGCTCGATCTCGGCCGGCGGAGTATGCGTGGAGAAATAGACAGTCCCGATCTGGCAGTTGATCTTGCAACCATCCGGCCGCCAGACTTTGTAGTACGGATGCCCAACGAGTTGATCGGCGCCACCCATAAAAGGGAATGGGGCTTCCAGTGTCGATTGAAGTCGCTGATAACTCCGGGCACCAAGAGAGAGGGTCAAGTCGAAATCGTTATCCCTCTTAATTTGTCTGCGGGAGACCTGAACTCCCAAAGCGCTGCTTTGCCTCCAGATCGCGCCGTCATGCACCGTGAAAGATGCTGTGAAGGCTGAGCCGCGTCCGCCCAACCAACTGTAGAGACTGAACCGGTCGTGTATGAAAAGCCAATCCAGCCAGACGTGACGTGGAACACTAGGGATGAAAGCGAAGCTGCTGGCCATCTCTATCTCGTACTTGCAACTGGCCGCCGTGCAGCTACCGTCATAGTGGCCCCATGCTCCCCAGCGTTGCATCAGCCGCTGCGCGTCTCCCCAGGTGCTCTTGTAGAGTCGCAGCTGGTGCATATCAGCCAAAAGCCGCTCAGAGTGCCAGCGCAGCATTCGCTGCTGAATCTGGACCGCCGCAAAGGCGAGCAGGATTAGAAACAGAACCATCCCGCCTGCCGAGCAGACAAGACGTATAGCCCACTTTCGAAAGGTCATTGTCGCTTAGACACCGAAGGCTCCCGATTCGCTTCGAGACTCGATCAATCGGTCAGCGGCTTGAGATGGGTCCTCAAAGCGGAGTTTCGGGACAGCAAGGATCCCCCGCCTCCCCCCGATAAACTTGACGCCCACCCAACTTCCCTCTAACCTCAATCCATGGGATTGTGCCTCATGCCGACCTGTAGCTGTTGCCCTTGTTGTACGGGCGCAAGCTGCTGCGTGGCGTCGCATCTTCCCTGGAACAGGCAAACCTAGAAAAATCTAGAAGTTAGAGCCTAAGACCTTCAGGAGCCCACGTATCAGCGCAGACCGCGCGGTACGTGGGCTTTTCCTTTTGCCCCGACTCTTCCGAATCAAGGATCCCCACCATGGCAGCAGAAAACACCAATCCGAGCCTTCACTCCACCACCCCGGCCCGCAAGT
The DNA here is from genome assembly GCA_026225095.1 of bacterium. GTDB lineage: Bacteria > Acidobacteriota > Terriglobia > Terriglobales > Acidobacteriaceae > Edaphobacter. Next base: position 15,690 of record JAMFSC010000199.1, on the reverse strand, counting down.
TCAACGTCGATCTCCTCGCCATCGGCATCGCCTTGACCCTCGCCGCGCTCATCCGCCTCAATATCATCCCCCACATCAGCTTCTAACCTTCCCCAAATGTCCTCCACGATGACCTCCACGCTCGACCATCCCTCCCCGGCGCTCCACACGGCCCCGCCCTCCATGGGCCGCCGCCTGCTGGCGACCGTACCCGGGATGGCGCTGCTCTTCGGCATCGGTCTCCTCGGCAAGGGTCTCGAGAGCGCCTCCACCTGGCTCCGGGACCACCACCACATCCCCGCCCCGCACATCGAGTATGTCTTGTGGGCCATCATCCTCGGCCTCGCCATCTCGAACACCATCGGCGTCCGCCCCCTCTTCCGCCCCGGCGTCGCCACCTATGAGCTCTGGCTGAAGCTCGGAATCGTCCTCGTCGGAGCCAAGTTCCTCCTGCAGGACGTCCTCCACATCGGCGGCCTCTCCCTCCTGCTGGTCGCCGTCGAACTTGTCCTCTCCCTCTCCGTCATGCATCTGCTGGGCCGCATCTTCCGCCTCCCGCCCAAGCTCACCAGCCTCCTCGCCATCGGCTCCAGCATCTGCGGCGTCACCGCCATCATGGCCGCCCAGGGAGCCATCGAGCCCGACGAAGAAGACACCGCCACCGCCATCGCCGCCATCCTCACCCTCGGCGCGATCGCCCTCTTCTCCTTCCCCGCTATCGGCCATCTCCTGCACATGGGCCAGCAGGCCTACGGCATGTGGGCCGGCCTCGCCGTCGACAACACCGCCGAGGCCACCGTCACCGGAGCCCTCTATGGCGACGAAGCCGGCCGTTTCGCCGTCCTCGCCAAGACCGCCCGTTCCGCCTTCATCGGCTTCGTCGTCCTCGCCTACGCCGTCTACTGGTCCTCGCGCGGACAGGCCGCCGTCGTCGAGCACAAGGGCCTCTTCCTCTGGCAGAAGTTCCCCAAGTTCATCCTCGGCTTCATGGCCATCTCGATCCTCGCGACGATGGGCTTCTTCTCGGCCGGCCAGCTCTCCAGCCTCTCGAACCTCTCCCGCTGGTCTTTTTTGCCCGCCTTCGCCGGGGTGGGTCTGCGAACCAATCTCCGCGACCTCGTCGGCCAGGGCTGGCGTCCGCTCGTCGTCGGAATCCTCGGCGAGATCTTCATCGCCTTCATCACCCTCGGCCTCGTCTACTGGAGCTACAACCACGGGGTGCCAAGATGAACAAGCCCCCGGCCATTCCGTCCAAGAACAGCTCGAGCCGCATCCCCGGCGCTCGCTGTTGTCGCCCCTAGCCCCACCCCCTTCCTCATATCCCTCACAATTTGGCCCCTGCCGCGCCTGACTATCCCGGAGCGGCAGTCCCCCGACGCAACCCCCTCCCGGAGAGCCATATGTCTGTCTTCCCCCTGCCCCACGCAACCATCCATCAAAGCAGGACCGTAGGCGTCTTCAGCCGACCCGCCCGTCCCCTTCCAGTCCTCTATCGAATCCTCGCGGCCCTCCTCGCCTTCTTCCTCGCCCTCACCATGGACGCACAGGTCGTCGGAGGAACCATCTCCGGAACCATCTCCGACTCCACCGGAGCCGCCCTCCCCGGCACCAGCGTCCTCGTCCACAACGACGAAACCGGCAACGAGCGCAGGCTCATCACCGGACCCGACGGCCGCTACTCCGCCCCGTCGGTCCCCGTCGGCGTCTACACCATCACCGCCGGCCACGACGGCTTCGCCCGGCAACGCCGCACCCAGGTCCCCCTCACCGTAGGCCAGAGCGCCCAGGTTGATCTCTCCCTCAGCGTCAGCGGAACCTCCGAGCAGATCACCGTCGAGAGTTCCGCCTCCCTCGTCAATCTCTCCACCCAGCAGACCGCCGGCCTCGTCGACGAGCGCCAGATCAAGGATCTTCCCCTCAACGGCCGGTCTTACGACCAGCTCATCACCCTGAATCCCGCGACCGTCAACTACACCGCCCAACGCTCCGGCTCCGTCGGAACCTCCAACTCGTCGGTCGGCAACATGTTCGCGATCTCCGGCCGCCGTCCCCAGGACAACCTCTACCTCCTCAACGGAATCGAGTACACCGGAGCCTCCCTCATCAACGTCACCCCCGGCGGAACCAGCGGCCAGCTCCTCGGCGTCGACGCCGTCCGCGAGTTCAACGTTGTCTCCGACTCCTACTCCGCCAGCTACGGCAAGCGCCAGGGAGCCCAGGTCTCCATCGTTACCGCCGGAGGAACCAACGCCTTCCACGGCTCCGCCTATGAGTTCCTCCGCAACTCCTTCTTCGACGCCCGCAACTTCTTCGACCAGGCCCGCATCCCCAACTTCCAGCGCAACAACTTCGGCGGATCGTTGGGCGGTCCTATAAGAAAAGACAAGCTCTTCCTCTTCGCCAACTACGAGTCCTACCGCCAGAACCTCGGCATCACCGACGTCACCCTCGTCCCCGACGCGAACGCCCGCAAGGGCCTGCTCCCCAACGCCAAGACCGGCGTTCTCCAGAACGTAGGAATCGCCGCCGGCGTCGCACCCCTCCTCAACCTCTGGCCCGTAGCCAACGGTCCCGAGCTCACCGACCCCACCACCGGCTTCTCCACCGGAATCGCCAAGGCCTTCTCCAGCCCCACCCAGCACATCCGCGAAGACTTCGGGACGACACGCTTTGATGCGAACCTGACGCCGAACGACCTCTTCTTCGCCGTCTACACCGTCGACGACTCCACCGCCCACACCCCCACTCAGAACCCACTCTCCCTCATCGACGAAACCTTACGCGAGCAGGTCCTCAGCGCCCAGGAGCAGCACGTCTTCTCCGCCCGCCTCCTCAACACCGCCCGCGTCGGCTTCTCCCGCGCCAACTTCTACTTCCTCGGCTCCTCCCCCGTCTCCGGAGTTCCCGGCTTCGTCACCGGCAAGCCCGTCGGAGCCATCGTCATCGCCGGATCCACCGCCTCGAACGGCTCCTCCCAGATCACCGGAGCCGGGGCCAACGTCGGCTCCAACAACGGAACCACCCGCAACCTCTTCACCTTCGACGACCACATCTTCTACACCCGCGGACGCCACCAGATCGAAGCCGGCGGCTGGATCCAGCGTCTCCAGTCCAACGACAACCTCGCCCAGAACCAGTTCGGCCAGGCCTCCTTCGCCTCCCTCACCACCTTCCTCCAGGGCACCGTCAAGACCTTCAGCGTCGTCCCCCAGCCCACCGCCCTCGGCTGGCGCTCCTATATGGGAGCCGCCTACCTCGAAGACACCATCAAGCTCACCAATGCCCTCGAGCTCCGCGCCGGCCTCCGCTTCGAATCCACCAACGGCTGGAACGAGACCCAGGGCCGCGCCGCCAACTATGGCTTCAGCAACGGCGTCATCAACACCAACCCCACCGTCGGCTCCTCCGCCCTCACGGACAACCGCGCCAAGTTCCTCCCGGAACCCCGCGTCGGCATCGCGTATAGCCCATTCCCCTCCGGAAAGACCGCCATCCGCGCCGCCTTCGGAATGCACTACTCCCTGCTCGACAACCTCGACTACCGCCTCGACCAGACCGCTCCCTATAACACCACCCTCGCCTACACCAACGTTCCCGTCTCCAACCCCACGGGAGGCGCCGCCGGCCTCATCTCCCCGTCGAACGTCCAACCCGACATCCAGACCCCCACCGTCCTCTCCTACACCCTCAAGATCGAGCAGGAGATCGCCCCCAGCACCACCCTCACCCTTGCCTACGTCGGATCCCACGGCTACCACCAGATCCTCTCCGAAGACCAGAACGAGCCCGCCTTCGTCACCTGCCCCAACCCCGACTGCCCCTCCACCCTCCCCTCCGGAGCTCTCTACTACCCCACCACCACCAAGGCCAACCCCCTCGTCGCCAACACCACCTCCTGGGTCTCGCAGGGCATCAGCAACTACAACGGAGCCGTCGTAGACCTCCGCCGCGCCTTCTCCCACGGTCTCCAGCTCCGCGCCAACTACACCTTCTCCAGGAACCTCGACAACGGCTCCGCCTGGAACACCAGCGTCTCCGCCAACACGCCCGCTTTCGTCTCCGTCCCCCAGCTCCCCCAGCTCGACTACGGCCCCGCCGCCACCGACGTCCGCCACCTCTTCGCCGTCAACGGCACCTACGAGCTCCCCGTCGGAACCGGCAAGCGCCTCCTCGCCAACCGCGGCCACGCCGTCGAGCGCCTCGTCTCCGGCCTCTCCGTCTCCACCATCGCCAACCTCCAGACCGGCTTCCCCTTCACCCCCCAGCTCGGCTACAACCCCACCGGCTCCGGAGACACGCGCAACCCTGTCCGCCCCGACATTAACCCCAACTTCCACGGCCCGATCATCCTCAGCGGAACCACCACCCAGCGCGCCACCCAATTCTTCAACCCCGCCGCCTTCCTCCCTCCGGCCAACGGAGCCGTCGGCAATCTAGGCCGCGACACCCTCACCGGCCCCGGCTTCGCCGACTGGGATATGTCGCTGCTCAAGACCACACAACTCACCGAAAAGTCCCGCCTCCAGTTCCGCGCCGAGTTCTTCAACATCCTCAACCACACCAGCCTCCTCACCCCCAACGCCGTGGTCTACTCCTCGGCGACCGTAGCCAGCCCCACCGCCGGAGTGGTCACCTCCGCCGCCACCTCCCGCCAGATCCAACTCGGAGCCAAGCTCCTCTTCTAACCGCCACAAAATCTCCCCCCCGACCAACGGGAGGACCAAGCGAAGCCCAACACGAGTCACGAAGTGACCGCCCCACGCGCAGTGGGCCCGTCCGGCAGGACCAGCCTGTAAACTGTCCCCATGGTCGAAGCCCAGCCATCGAAGACCGCCTTCCGCGTAGCCCTCCGCCGAGCCGCTCACCAGGTCGTCGACTACCCCCTCGTCTTCTCCGACCCCCTAGCCGTCAAGATCGTCGGCTCCGCCCTCCAGGAAGAGATCGCCCGCACCCCCGACAAGCGCCGACGCCCTGCCTCCGCCGGCCTCCGCGCCTTCCTCGTAGCCCGCAGCCAGTACGCCGAAGAGCAGCTCAAAACCGCCTACGCCAACGGAGTCCGCCAGTACTGCCTCCTCGGAGCTGGCCTCGACACCTTCGCCTACCGCCACTCCTACCCTGGCCTCCGCGTCTTCGAGGTCGATCATCCCGCCACCCAGGCCTGGAAGCGCGAGATGCTCTCCGCCAGTGAGATCGGAATCCCCCTCTCCGCCACCTTCGTCCCCGTCGACTTCGAGCGACAGGACCTCCGGAACCAGCTCGGCATGGCCGGCTTCTCCTTCGACCACCCCTGCTTCTTCGCCTGGCTCGGCGTCGTCCACTACCTCTCGCTCGATGCCTTCCGAACCACCCTCAACCTCATCGCCGCCACGCCCCCCGGCAGCGGAGTCACCTTCGACTACAGCCTCCCTCGCGAGTCCCTCGCCCCCCACGAGCAGCTCGAATACGACTCCCTCTCCGCCCGCGTCGCCCTCGCCGGCGAGCCCTTCCAGATCACCTTCACCCCCGAAGCCATCCGCGCCGAGCTCTCCGCCTTCGCCCGCATCGAAGACCTCGACACTCCCTCCATCGCCACCCGCTTCTTCTCCAACCGCACCGACGGCCTCAACCTCCGCGGCTCCGCCAGCCGCCTCCTTACCGCCTGGCGCTAGCGCAACGATCCTCCGTTTGCGACCATCGGGAGCACCCAGCGAAGCGGTATACAAGTCACGGAGGTCTTGCCGAAGGCCCCGTGACCGCCCCACGCGCAGTGGATAGTTGCCCCGCCATCAAATCGGGTGCCCCACCTTCGCGACACGTCTCACCGTCGCTAAGGTGGGCTCGGCCACCAGGCCCAGACCAAACCCTCCACCCACCTAAAAACCCCTCTTCCCCTCCACCTCCCGCAAATACTCCTCAATCCGCCCCCGGCCTTCATGCCGAGCCCAGTCCGCCGGCGTCCCACCCCACAACACATCCTTCAGATCCAGCCGAGCCCCCCGCTCGACCAGCAAACGCACCACATCCTCATGACCCGCCAAAGCGGCCTGGTGCAGAGGCGTCGAATGCGAGTGGGCTCGCGGCGGATTGTACCGATCTGGATCCTCCCCCAGATCCAGCAGCGAACCAACCAGATCCGCATGGCCAAACTGCGCCGCCAAGGCGAGAGCCAGATGTCGCTCCTCCGGCTTCGCAGGCCCAAGCAAAGCTTCGAACTCGCCCCTGAGTCCAAGAGCAGCCGCCACCGCCAGCGTCATCTTCGCCCCACACCGAAGCAGCGCTCTCACCGCGTCGTGTTCCGAGGACACCGCCCCCCGTATCGCCAAGTCAGGATCCGCCCCAGACTCACAAAGCAGGTCGATCAGTTCCCCCTGGACCTTGCAGTCGCGCACCACACGCCCCGTCGCCACCAGCCCCAGCGCCCCATTCCGGCTCTCGGCATCTGACCCCGCTTCCAGCAGAACCCTCGCCACCTCGACGATATTGGCGGGCAACCGACCATGCCGTATCGGGTTCTCCGCGACGAACTCCAGCAGGCTCGGCGACCGAAAGTAGTTCCCCCCTTCAAACTCCACCCGCTGATGAATCAACTTCGGATGAAGCTTCAATAAAGCACACAGCCCCGCCACATCCCCCGCATCCATCAACTCCACCCCACGACGAAAAGTCGGGTCTTCGATCCGTTCGTCGTGGCGAAGATCCAGCCGATCGGAGACAGTGGGCCTGTCGACGCGCCGCTTCAGCCTCGTCCAATTCGCAAAGCCGTGCTCCCGCGCCACCGCAAGCTGCGCGTCGCTCAACGTGAGAGTCGCCGAAAAGATTTCACCGTCTCCAGCACGCGCAAAACGAGGATGAAACTCGCGAATCTTCTGAGCCACCGCCGGAACGCGCGCCGCATGGTCCCGCAGCAGGTCTTTGGCCTGGTGCTTCAGATGTTCAAGATTTGGATGAGAGGGCAGAGGTCGTACAGGCATCACGAACTTCCTTTCCTGCGCCCGTGTCCGCACTGCAATGGGCTGAAAGTGAGTTCGCAAAACACAAATTGCGTCAACCAGGTGGACTTCTGTCCTTCCCGCGGACCGGGTGCGTCCTGAACGCGCACCCAGAATAGCACGCAACAAGCCCAGACAGGCCGCCCCTAAAACCGAGTGCCCCACCTTCGCGACACGCCTCACCGTCGCTAAGGTGGGCTCGCCACCAAGCCATGCACCGCCCCCCATCACCCCCGCGCAAAGTCAATAAACGCATGCGCCGGATCCGTATGCACCAGCCGCACATCCACCGTATCCCCCACATCCAGCCCCTGCTCCCCCTGCATAATCCGACCCTCCACCGGAGGATCGACGATCCGCACATACGTCCCCGTCGGACGAGCCCCCACCACCACCCCCCGACAGCTCGTCCCGATCCGCCCCGTCAGCGCCACCGCCGCCACCCGCTTGATCATCGCCCGCTCCACCTTCCGCGCCGCCCCCTCCCGCTCGATACATCGCGCCGCAATCGCCGTCAGCTCCTCATCCGTATAAGGCGGAGGCTGATCCGATAACAGCGCCCGCACAATCCGCTGCGTCACCAGATCCACAAACCGGCGATTCGGTGCCGTCGAGTGCGTATAGTCCTGCGCCGCCAGCCCAAAGTGCCCCTGCGCCGGGTCATCCGGCCCCGGATCCCCCTTCGCCAGCACATACTGCCCCGGCCCCATCAGCTTGATCACCGCCAGCGCCAGGTCCGGATAGTGGTCCGGGTCCGCCTCCCGCTGCGCCTGCAAAAACGCATTCAGAGCCCCTGCATCCGGCGCCGCAGGCAACTCCGTCCCATGCCGCCCCACCAGCTGCACCATCCGATCCCACCGCGCCGGCGTCTCGACCACCCGCCGAATGCACGATCTCCGCGCCGTCCGCAGCGTCAGCGCCATCGTCTCATTGGCCGCGATCATCAGCTCCTCGATCACATCCATCGCCCGATTATGCGTCGCCGTCCGTAGCCCATGGATCACCCCATCGATCACAATCGGATCCGCCTCCATCCGGTTGAACTCGAGCGCCCCATTCCGAATCCTCCGCCGATGCAGAGCCCGCGCCGCCTCATCCTGCAACCGAAGCTGTTCCTGGAGCCCCGCATCCCCCTCCACCTTCGCATCCGGCCCCGCCGTCCCCTCCAGCCACGGCCCCACCCGGCTATAGGCAAGCTGAGCCTTGTTCCGCACCACCGACTCCACGATCCGGCAGTCCGACCTCTCACCCTCCGGAGTGACCGTAAACTCCACCACGATCGCCGTCCGCGGCTGGTCTTCATTCAAACTCGTCAGATCCGTCGATAACCCGAACGGCAGCATCGGAAAGTTCTGCGCCGCCGTATAAACCGTCAGCGTCTGATCCGCCGCATGACGATCGAGCGGCGTATCCTTCGCCACAAACGCCGCCACATCCGCGATCCCCACCAGCACCCGGATCCCCGCCGTAGTCCGCTCCGCAAACTCCACCTGGTCCAGATCACGCGAAGTATCGTTATCGATCGAAGACCAAAGCAGCCCCTGCCGATCGTCCGCCGACTCCGGAGGAATCGGCCGAATCGCCGCCATTTGCGCCTCCGCCTCCGCCGTGAACCCAAGCGGAAAGCCGTTCTGAATCATCTCTCCATGAGCCGCACTCTGGAGACTGAAGGGGGCTGCAACGTGCATCTGAGCCATGCGGGCAGGTTACCACTCCACCCATCCCCCAGACCAACGTCAGTCTCGTTGGTGTGTTGTTTGCCCTCTTGTTCCATCGGTATGAATCTGGGTGCCCCACCTTCGGCGCAACGTTCCACCGCGCCTAAGGTGGGCTGCCACCAAAGCACCGGGCCACCGACGCTTACCAGCAACAAATCCACTCGAAGAGACTCAAACCCCAACCGCCTCCGGAACCCGCTCCTCCGCGAACTTAGCCAGGAAGGCAATCGCAATCCCAAACAGAGCCACCACCCCCAGCGCCAGCCGAAGACTCGTCAGCGTAGCCAGAAAACCAATCAGAGGAGGCCCCGCCAGAAAGCCAAAGTACCCGACCGTAGTCACCGTAGCCAAAGCCGGCCCCGCCCCGATCACCTTATCCCGCCCCGCCGCTCCCCAGATCACCGGAACGATATTCGCAACACCAAGCCCCGCGCAGATGAACCCCGCAATCGCCGCCCACCAGACGTTGAGCGCCAAAGCCAGCACCACCCCCAAAGCCAACAGCCCCCCACTCAGCCGAAGAATCGCCTTTGGCTGAAACCGCGCAATCAGCGCATCCCCGGCAAACCGCCCCGAGGCCATCGCAATCGAAAACGCCGCATAGCCGATCGCCGCCTTCGATAGACTCACCCCCACGCTGGTCTTTAGAAACACCCCATCCCAATCCGCCATCGCGCCCTCCCCAAACAGCCCCAGAAACGCGACCACCGCCAAACGCAGCAGCCGAGGATCGAACCTGGGCGCCCCCTTCGCGGCCTTCGGCGCGGGAGCATGCGGCGGCTCCTTCAACAAAACCGGAGCCCCCGCCAGCGAGCACAAGATTAAAAGCCCCGCCGCCAGCAGAAAGTCCTGATGCGTCCCAAACCCATGGCGAAGCGCAAAGCTCGAAGCCCCCGCCCCAAACAAGCCCCCAAGGCTCCAGAAGCCCTGAAACGAACTCACCACCGGCCTCCCCAGCCTCTGCTCGACAAACGCCCCCTGCGCATTGATCGACACATCGAGCGCCCCCTTCGAGGCCCCAAAGAGCGCCGCAAAGATCAGCAGATGCGGGTAAGTCACCACCGAAGCCAGCCCCAGCAGAGCCAGGATATAAACCGCAGCCGCCACCCACGCCACCGGCCTGCTTCCCTTGCGATGAATAATCGCCCCCGCCAGAGGCATCGTAAAGATCGACCCCACCACCAAAGCCAGAAGCGCATAGCTCAGCGTCGTGGCCGTCAGGTGCAGCTCATCCCGAAACGCCGGAATATGCGCGGCCCACACCCCGAACCCAACCCCATCGACCACAAACAGCAACGCCGTCCCGACCCGTGCTCTCGCATCCTCGTTCAAACCCTCACCTCGGCCAATCTTTCGTTCGCAACCACCGCCATCGCCACCGATTCATCCAGCGCCGCCTGAATCGCCGCCTCCAACCCCACCCGCCCCGCCGGGGCGATCGCCGGAAACGTCACCACAACCCGCGAAAACGGCTTCGGAATCAGAAACCGATCCCAGGTCCGCAGCTCCCACGCCCGCTCCGGCAGCGCATAAAACGCCCCCACCGAAGCCCCCACCAACTCCGCCAACTGCGCCGCTCCCGGCTTCGCCACCATCGCCGGCCCCCGCGGACCATCCGCCGTAATCGCGCACCGAAGCCCCTCCCGGTATGCCCGCTCCATCCCCCGCAGCCCCGCCGCCCCACCCCTCGAAGAAGACCCCCGCACCGCCCGAAACCCCAGCAGCTCCACCGTCCGGGCAATCAGCTCCCCATCGAACGACCGGCTGATCAGAATCGCAATCCCCTTATTCCGAAACCGATAAGCGCAAGCCAGCAGCGACCGGTGCCAGAACGCATACACACTCGGCCCCGGCAGCACATCCCCCGCGATCACCCCCGGAGCCGTCACATCCCGATACCGCAGCGTGCAGCCCAACAGCCGGATCAGCCCCGCAGCCACCGGCGGAACGATCATCAACGCAAACCGCTGTTTCGAGGTAAAGGACACTCCTCCGAGTTTAGCTTTCCCCGCCCATCACGAGAAGCCACAAGCAGGTTAGTCTAAAAACATCCCCCTCCCGGAGCCACCATGCGCCTGCGTCTCGCGGTCCTGTCCTTCTTCGCCCTCTGCCTCCTGCCCCCCGCCGTCGCCCAGACCCCCAGCGCCCAGACCGCACCCTGGCCCATCCGCGCCGTCATCATCGCCACCTTCGAGGTCGGCAACGACACCGGCGACGCCCCCGGAGAGTTCCAGCTCTGGGTCGAACGCGAGCACCTCACCGAGACCCTTGACTTCCCCGGCGGCGTCCACCCCCTCCGCACCAACAAGGACCACACCATCCTCGGCATGGTCAGCGGAACCACCCTCGTCAACTCCACCGCCTCCATGATGGCCCTCGGCCTCGACCCCCGCTTCGACCTCACCCACGCCTACATCCTCATCAACGGAATCGCCGGCGTCGATCCCGAAGACGCCTCCATCGGCTCCGCGGCCTGGGCCCGCTTCGTCATCGGAGACGTAGCCCGCGAGATCGACCCCCACGACGCCCCCGCCGACTGGCCCTACGGCCTCTTCCCCGTCACCGCCCAGCGCCCCAACCCGCCCGCCCTCAAGCCCGCCTCCTGGAGCCGCTCCAACCTCTACGAACTCAATCCCCGCCTCGCCGCCTGGGCCTTCGAAAAGACCCGCTCCCTCCCCCTCGGCGACGACCCCAAAGTCTCCGCCTACCGCAAAGACTTCACCGGCTTCCCCAACGCCCAGCGCCCCCCATTCGTCCTCATGGGCGATACCTTCGCCTCCGACTACTACTGGCACGGCGCCACCATGACCCGTTACGCCAACGACTGGGTCCGCCTCTTCACCGCAGGCAAAGGCAACTTCGTCATGACCGAGATGGAAGACTCCGGCTTCATGAACGCCCTCGAGCGCCTCCGGCAGATGCACCGCGTCGACACCCAGCGCGTCATGGTCCTCCGCACCGGAAGCAACTACTCCATGCCCCGCCCCGGCCACACCGCCGTCGAGTCCGTCACCGAGGAGTACATCGGAACCCGCCTCGCACTCGAGTCCGCCTGGCTCTGCGGAAGCACCGTCCTCCACAACATCCTCGACCACTGGCAGACCACTTCGGGCCACATCCCTGGAGATTGACACCGCGACCATGCACGCGGCCACAACCTCCGGTTATGCTGGTGCCATGAGACTGGTGGGTCGTGGGGCCTGGTGCAGTGGCATCCTGGCAGTTCTGTTCTTTTGTGCTGAACCGGCGCATCCGCAGGCCAGCGCCCGCATCCGCCGCCTCGACGGCACCACCCTCACCGGGGCCAAAGCCTCCGAAGTCGCACGCAAAATCCTCGACCAGGCCCACGTCCCCGGAGCCCAGATCACCGTCCTCAACAACGGAAAGACCGTCTGGTCCGAGGCATTCGGCCTCCGCGACGTCCCTTCGAAGCTCCCCATGACCGTCGACACCGCCATGTGGGCCGCATCCTTCACCAAGAGCATCTTCGCCGCCTACGTCATGACCCTCGTCGACGCCGGCTTCATCGATCTCGACGGACCCATCAAGCAGTACCTCAACAAGCCCCTCCCCCAGTTCGACCACTACAAGGACCTCGCCGGAGACGTCCGCTGGCGCCGCATCACCCCCCGCCACCTCCTCTCCCACACCTCCGGCCTCGCCAACTTCACCGCCCTCGAGCCCGACGGCAAGATGCGCATCCACTGGGAGCCCGGCACCCGCTACGCCTACTCCGGCGAAGGCATCAATCTCCTCCAGATGGTCGTCGAGGCCCGCATGGGCAAGCCCCTCTCCACCCTCCTCGGAGATCGCATCTTCACCCAACTCGGCATGTCCCACAGCTCCCTCATTTGGAAGGAAACCTTCGTCCCCGACGTAGCCAACGGCTACGACCCGCTGGGTGTCAGCACCGGCCACCAGCACCGCACCTCCGCCCGCGCCGCCGGATCCATGGACACCACCGCCCGCGACATGGGCCGTTTCGTCGAAGGCCTCCTCACCGGACGCGTCATGTCCGCCAAGGCCGAAGACGAGATGCTCCGCCCCCAGATCACCATCACCACCCGCCACCAGTTCCCCACCTTCTCCGACGAAAAGGGCGACGAAGGCCCCCGCGTCGGCCTCTCCTACGGCCTCGGCTGGGGCCTCCTCAGCGCAACCAAATACGGCCCCGCCTTCTTCAAGGAAGGCCACGGCGACGGAGCCCAGAACTACATGATCTGCTTCCGCCAGCGCGGAGACTGCATGATCGTCATGACCAACAGCGAAAACGGAGAATCCACCTTCCGCCCCCTCTTCGAAAAGATCCTCGGAGACACCGTCACCCCCTGGGAGTGGGAGGGCTACACCCCCGAAGGCATCGCCCTGTCCCGCAAGAACCGCTAGTTTTTCTGTCTGTCATTCCCGAAGGGAATCTGCGTTTGTCTTCGTCGCCACATCGCCGAATCGCACCAGAATTATTCAACAATTTCGTGGGCTTCAGGGCTGAAGGCCCGCCCTATACCAGCCTGGGGCGCAGCCCCAGGTCTCCGCGCCCTCCCACCGACAGAGGGCTGTAAGCCCGACCTATAAGAGGTGGCACAATACTAACGGGAGAGCCGATCCGATGCGGCAAGCAGGTATGCCGCCTACCGCTGATGCAACTCGTCTCGACCGACCGACAAACCACCGCCCATAGGAAAGCCGGTATCCAGACGATCCAAAGCGGCCCGTTGCGCCACCTCATAGGCATCGTCCGCACCCACAAGGGCTTCAATCTGTTCCGCGATGAACCCGCTGATCGAGGTCGATCGCTTTGCAGCGAGAACCTTCACCTTCCGCAACGTGTGACTGTCGAGACTCACTGTGACGTTCTGCTTCTGGGCTGGGATCATAGACTTCTCCAGTGTAAGCGCACTTCCCATGACCTCACCCGAACCACCACCCCAAACGCGTCATCTCGACCGAAGCGAAGCGAAGTGGAGAGACCCCCGTATTTCGTTCTTAACTTCACCCTGGCCGCCTAAAACACCGGGTGCCCCACTACCCCCTCAATTCCCAAACGGCCGCGAAACCGTCTCCACCACCCCCGCCGGCAACTCCTTATCCGCATTCGCCAGCAGAATCGCAACCTGCCACATCTGATCCTCCGACAGCAAGCTCTGATAAGCCGGCATCCCCGTCAGCCGGATCCCATTCTTCACCTTCCAGTAGGTCTCCCCCGCCGGATCGTCGCTCACCCCCACCACCGCACTGTTCTTATGCTTGACCCAAAGCTGCGGAGCCCCCGGAAACATCGTCTTCGCAAACTCCGAAGGATGCCCCTGCAGCCCATGGCACGACGCGCACTGATCCCGATACACCGTAGCCCCCGCCGCCAGCACCTCCGGCGTCACCGCCAAAGGCACCGTAGCCGGAGCCTCCCGCTTGATCCGCGCACCCAGCGGAACCCGCACCACCTGCGCCTCAAAAGGAAACGGTCTATCCGAAGTAGCAACCGGAGGATTCCCCAATAAGAAGTAGAGATAAGCAACCACCGGAAGAGCCAGAAGCCCAATCAGAAAGAAGGTAAGTCCAGTCCACAACCTGCCCATGCCGAGATCCCTTTCACAACACGTCGCACCGCGCTGACGAAGATCCTATCTCCACGCAATGACAGCGAATTCATGTTCGAGATCACCGCCCCGCAACCACCCCATCCAACTCCATATTCAGATCCAGCACATTCACCCGGGCCTCCCCCAGAAATCCAAGCTGCCGCCCCAAAGTATGCCGCGAAATCATCTGACGGACGACCCCCTCCTCCAGATGACGCTGCTTCGCCACCCGCCCCACCTGGTACTCCGCCGCCGCCGGAGTAATATCCGGATCGAGCCCCGACCCCGAGGCCGTAATCAGGTCAATCGGCACATCCACCCCCGGCCGATCCACCTGCGCCGCCGCCGCATCCGCCTGGATCCGGTCGATCAGCTTCTGACTTGTAGGCCCAAGGTTCGACCCACCCGAGTTCTTCGCATCGTACCCCGCCGTCGAAGGCCTCGAATGAAAGTATTGCGGAGCAGAAAACGGCTGCCCGATCAGATGCGATCCCACCAACTCACCCGTCCCCTTCGCATACACAAGCTGCCCATTCGCCTTGTCCTTGAAGAAGAGCTGAGCAACCCCCGTCACGACCGCCGGGTAAACCAGCCCGAAGAGAATCGTGGTAGCCACCGTATAAAGTAAAGCGATCCTGAAATTCCGACGCATGATGAACCCTTCTTATGCCAGGTGAATGGCTGTAATCACAAGGTCAATGACCTTGATCCCCACGAACGGAGCGATCAACCCGCCCACCCCATAGATCAAAAGATTCCGCCGCAGCAGCGCCTCCGCCGACATGGCCTTGTACCCCACGCCACGCAACGCCAGCGGGATCAGAAAGACGATGATGATCGCATTGAAGATCACCGCCGAAAGAATCGCCGACTCCGGCGTCTTCAGGTGCATGATATTCAGCGCGCCGAGCACCGGAAACGTAGCCGCGAACATCGCCGGAATAATCGCAAAGTACTTCGCCACATCGTTCGCAATCGAAAACGTCGTCAGCGCCCCCCGCGTCATCAGAAGCTGCTTCCCGATCTCCACAATCTCGATCAGCTTCGTCGGGTTCGAGTCGAGGTCGACCATGTTCCCCGCCTCCTTCGCCGCCTGCGTCCCCGTGTTCATGGCCACGCCGACATCCGCTTGCGCCAGCGCCGGAGCGTCGTTCGTCCCATCCCCCGTCATCGCGACCAGCTTGCCCTCGGCCTGCTCCCGCCGAATCAGATCCATCTTGTCCTTGGGCTTGGCCTCCGCCAGAAAGTCATCCACCCCGGCCTCCCGCGCAATCGCCGCCGCCGTCAGCGGATTGTCCCCCGTGATCATGATCGTCCGAATCCCCCTCGCCCGAAGCTGCGCAAACCGCGCCTTCATCCCCCCCTGCACAATGTCCTTCAGATGAATCACCCCCCGCGCCCGCGGAGTCTCCGCCACCACCAGCGGAGTCCCCCCAGACCGCGCCACCG
>JAMFSC010000198.1 GCA_026225095.1 bacterium | reverse complement strand
TGAAGTCGATGGCATCTTGGCGCGTTGCATCTTCGACGTACTTCTTTTTGTACGAGGCGCGGAGAAGGACATCGAGGGTGTACCGGTAGGTTAGGAAGGTGCGACTCTTGCGCTGCATCTTCACGTACCGAAGATAAGCGTCGATTGCATCGCCGATGGGGGTCTGAACGACTGTCTCTTCAACGACCGGCTCGGGGGAGGCGATCAGCCCGTCGCGAATCGCCTGGAGTTCGACGGCTTTCTTGCGAGCTTCGGCTACGGCGTCCTCGCGGGCGACTGAGACACGGCATCGCTTACCGCGCTCGCGCCACTCGATGTAGTACGCGCCTTCGGTATGAGTTTCGACGGCACCGTTGATACGCACCTTGTCCTTGAGCCGACCATTGGGCTCAGGAACAACGGGCGCAAAACGCCAAGTGGCACCGACTTTGATTTTCTTGATGAGGTTTACGCGATCCGCGTATTCGGGTGCGTTGAGAAGTGAGCCGCGTGGGCTGGGAGTAGGCATTCAAGACGCTCCTCCTTCTCAGAGAAGCGTAGCAGAATGGACACCAAACTGGACACCAAGGAGCTAAGTGCTTTAGGTTCAGTAGTCCGGTTAGAAGGCAGCGCTCTGACCAACTGAGCTACGTCCCCAAGGTAATATTAAAGGCATCCATTTTCATGTCCAATCAGACGCTTCGCGGTCTTCGAGTCTACTGACTCAATTCTGCCTCTTCTTGGAATCAACTGGAATTCCTGCCTAAACACCAAATCCGCCAACTCAACAACAGAATCAAGTCTATCAGAGGAGGTCGAATTTTGGTGCCCAGTTCCAGTCACAGAGCATAATTTTGATCCGCTGCTGGATTCTTCGAGTCAGTCGCTACCTCGGAACCTCACTTGCCAGACCCAGGAACGGCATAACGCCTGTGGCCTTTCGGAACGGGAACGGGAACCGGAACGATCGGCCCTTGCACGATCACTACTCGATAGCCCGCCTGAAGGAAGACGCTGCGCTGCGTACTCATTCGCGAGTGGCTGATAGGTCGATGGGGAGTCGATTGAGCTGGTATCGCATACACGGCAGACTTCTGTGACCGGCCCAGGAGACCGTTGAAATAGTCCGCGTATGCGCAGGCGGACTCCACAAGGGCAGGATGCCATGCGTTGAACGAGTCACGATGGATGGCTTGTGGGCATCCTCCTACGATGACTCTTTCAGCGATTCCGAACCCGCTGGCGCAACGTGCCGTTGTTTCCGTAGACTTCGTCCGCAGTCACCCAGGCCACTGTCATTCATTGGTAGCTCGAACTGCACTCATCTCGCCGAGTTGTGGAAAGGCAGTAATACGCAGTTTGGCCGCAGCATAGGGGATTAGCTCGAGCATCTCATCGGGCAGGTCGGTGGTTTGCAGACCGTTCGGTATCGGAGCCGCCACTCCATCCTCTGAACGCCAGGTATCGATACGACGGGCCCTGACGCGCAGCTTCACTGGAGCCATCGTTGCTGCAAAGGGCTTCATACCAACAGCGTGCTCCACCACCTCGACCTGCGTCGCCGAATGCTCATCAACGAGCAAAGCATAGTTCCAGAACTTCCGCGGATAGACCTGCCAGTCGGCGGTCAACCCTCTGTCGCGGAGTTTGACCCAGCTCTGACCTGAATCCAATGAGAAGACCAATGGGCCACGCATCAACGCGAGAGAGTTGTTGTACCACCGTGAAACGGATGGGACCATAGGCAGATGCAGGTCAACTACGTCGCCTTGAATCCATAGCCGGTCTATGAGAGCGAAGGTCTCCGGCGTTGTATCGATGGGTGTAGGCTGGCCGTTTATTCGGATGGTCGCGGCTTGTGCCCATGCCGGGATCCGCAGTCGCAAAGGGAAGCGTACCGAAGTCTCAGGAGACAGGATAATGCGGACATCCTCCTTGAACGGATACTCTGTCTCCACCCGCAGAGATATCTTGTGATCACCGACCGTAGTCTCAATCTCGCATGGCGAATATAAGGTAGCCACCAGGCCTCCATCCGGCGATCGCATCCAGAGGTTGGACGTGAATTTTGGCCAGCCCTGATGGAAGTTCGCCGTGCAGCAGCCGAAGTTGGGTTCGAGGCCGTACAGATTCGATTCAGGGCCGTTGGTCGTCCACGGCTTGGAGTTCAGCCCCACCAGAATCTGATTGGCTTGCTGGTCATATTGGTGCGCCCACATATCGTCATCAAAGGCGCCGGGAAGAGCGTTGAAGGCGATCTTCTCAATTCTGTCTCCAATTGCAACGTCACCAAAGGTCGAGAGTGCGACCTCAAGGGAATAAAGGGTCTCCACCACGGTGCAGAGCTCAGTGCCGTGACTTGGGTCGAGGCCCGCCAAATGCTCATCGCAAGAGAACATTCCGTTCGGCATACCGTGGAAGCGATCGAGCGTCTCCATCTGTCGCCTGAATCTGGCTCGCTCGTTTGCAGCATCCCCGGAGAGTCGATAGCGGACTGCGGCGGTCTTCAGGGCCTGTCCGTTGTTGACACCATGAGTCTCCATGGCTTCGGATTTATCTCCGCGAATCGCCGCGGCTTCCAGACGGGCGCGCGAGGTCACACCGGTGTACTTGAAGCTGGCGAATCCGGAGATCCAATCGTACCCTTGCCGTTCGAGCAAATCTGCAAGGTGTAACAGTGAGACATCGCCTGTGCGCTCATACAGCCACTCCACGAACAGAACTTCATCCTGCCATCGGTACTTGCCCCAGGTATGCAAAGGGCGCGTCGGTAAGGCAGCGAGCTGGTAGTGAAAGTAGCGGGTGAGTACTGCAATGACACGAGGGTCCGCAGTGGCATCGTGATATTGAGCCAGAACCTTTACCATCACCATGCGCGGCCACCAATCATCGTCGCGATCCGGCCCGATCATGCCACTCGGTGCTTGATGATTCAAAGTCCAATCGATAAATCGCATCGCCTTCGCCTTGAGACTGTCGTCGTTGAGAAGCCATGCCAATGGGAGGATTCCGTCGACGAAGTAAGGGCCGCGTTCCCAGCTTTCACCCGGTCCGCCCAGCCAACCGCTGTGCGGGCCTACATCAGGCCAGAACTCATCCAGATGACCGCTCAAGCCATCGGCCTGAATGCGAAGTTGTCGACGGAGCCAGCCCGAAGGACGAATGTGCCCGAGCGGAAGAGCAATGAATGCAGGGGGAGCAAGTTTTGTCCGCGATCCTGGCGGAACCCAAGCAGATAAAGCAGCCTTTGGCTGTACGGCGATCGCCACAGCGGCTGTTGCCCCAACTTCAACAAATCCTCTACGAGTGAGCTTTGACATGATCAATCCTTGTCGTGCGCCTGATCCCATGCACGAGAATGTAAATCAAGACTACCTTGGTCTTCCACGTTCAACGGATGGCGAGCCGGAGTCAGTTGAGGCGTGGAAGCGTCCTTCGCGAACATCTTTTCGCTTCCTTTCAGACGCGGAAAGATGGCAACGCAAACGCAGAATTCTAGATCGGATTACCTGTTGGTATCAAGCCGGGTGCCCCACCTTCGCGACACGTTTCACCGTCGCTAAGGTGGGCCGGAGCGCCACGGCATCCAACGCACAACCCTAAACCTCTAGCGAATCTGCTCGAGCCGGAGCGATCGCCTTGCATCCCGGTGGATTAGAGCGGATTGCCTGTTGGTATAGAGTTGGGTGCCCCACCTTCGCGACACGTCTCATCGTCGCTAAGGTGGGCCGTAGCGCCACGGCATTCAACG
Source organism: bacterium (assembly GCA_026225095.1). GTDB lineage: Bacteria > Acidobacteriota > Terriglobia > Terriglobales > Acidobacteriaceae > Edaphobacter. The sequence goes on along the minus strand of JAMFSC010000198.1, from coordinate 1,134 downwards.
TACAACCCTACACCTTCAGCGAATCTGCTCTAGAACTCGACTCGCTCTCCAAGCTGAATCGAGCGTGGCCGGCGTCGGTCTGCACTACCCGATCCCCGAGGTCGAGTTCCGTCCGTTGCCGATATCTACAACGCGTTCTGTGAGCGGGCCGCACCCAGACGGAAACACTCTGTGAGGGTGGAAGCCATCAAAGCGAAATGGCTCAATCCACCAGGCGCCACCATCATGGGTACAAGCTGCACCACTTGCCCCGTTTGCACGGAGATCCAGAACGCGACCACACCCGCCTGCATGAAGCGAGTGACGAGCAAGCTGAAGCCATCCCACACGATTCCGATCGCGAAGCCGGCACCGAATCCTCTTCGATTCACATGGCAAAAGGGGCGCAGCCGCAAGGCCACGCCCCTCAAAATCACCATACAGAGCTCCCGTTACAGCGAGCTCATATTGTGCAGAAACTCCTGGTTGTTCCGAGTCTTGCTCAACTTATCCGTCAGAAGCTCCATCGCCTCCACCGGGCTCAGCGGATTCAGCACCTTCCGCAGAATCCACGTCCGCTGCAGGTCTTCCTTCGGAATCAGCAGCTCTTCCTTACGCGTACCCGAGCGCTGAATGTCGATCGCCGGGAACACACGCTTATCCACCAGCTTGCGATCCAGGATCACCTCCATATTGCCCGTACCCTTGAACTCTTCGAAGATGAACTCGTCCATGCGCGAGCCCGTATCCACCAGCGCCGTAGCGATGATGGTGAGGCTTCCACCCTCTTCGATATTGCGCGCCGCACCGAAGAACCGCTTCGGACGTTGCAGCGCATTCGAGTCCACACCGCCCGAGAGCACCTTGCCCGAAGGCGGCACAATCGTGTTGTACGCTCGCGCCAGGCGAGTAATCGAGTCCAGCAGAATCACCACATCGCGCTTGTGCTCCACCAGCCGCTTGGCCTTCTCGATCACCATCTCGGCCACCTGCACGTGCCGCGCCGCCGGCTCATCGAAGGTCGAAGAGATCACCTCGCCCTTCACCGACCGCTGCATATCCGTAACCTCTTCCGGACGCTCATCGATCAGCAGCACAATCAGCACCACCTCCGGATGATTCGTCGTAATCGAGTTCGCGATCGACTGCAGCAGC
>JAMFSC010000197.1 GCA_026225095.1 bacterium | reverse complement strand
GAAGAGCAGCAAAGGCAGCAGCCTTTATGGATTGTGCACACGGAATTGGCTATGGCTCCGGGGCATCCGTTTTATGAAAAGCTGAATGATCTGTTGGATGGGGAGAGCTTCGATCTTCTCGTCGAGAAGTTGTGCGCGAAGTTTTATGCGGATCGGTTCGGTCGTCCATCGCTGCTGCCCGGCATCTACTTTCGTTCGCTGTTGATCGGATATTTTGAAGGCATCGAGGGGGAGCGCGGCATCGCCTGGCGGGTAGCCGACTCTCTGGCGCTACGGCGGTTTCTGGGCATTGCGTTGACCGAGAAGACGCCGGACCACTCGACGCTGTCGCGGACTCGCAGGTTGATCGATCTGGAAACGCACCAGCAAGTCTTTGCCTGGGTACTGGGCCTGCTGGCCGACCGTGGATTGTTAGAGGGCAAGCGGATCGGGATCGACGCCACCACGCTGGAGGCGAATGCTGCCATGCGCTCGATCGTGCGACGCGACAGCGGCGAGAGTTACAACGAGTTTCTCACTGGATTGGCCAAAGCTTCGGGCATGGAAACACCCACGCGCGAAGACCTGGCGCGGCTCGACCGCAAGCGCAAGAAGCGCACCTCGAACAAAGAGTGGAAGAGTCCCATCGACGAAGACGCGCGAGTTGCCAGGATGAAAGACGGCAGCACGCACCTTGCTCATAAGGCCGAACACGCCGTGGATATGGATTCGGGCGCGGTGGTTGCCGTAACCTTGCAGGCCGCCGACCTGGGCGACACGACGACCGTCCGCGAGACGCTGGCCGAAGCGGGCATGGCGGTGGCAGAGTTGGTTGAGCGGGAAGCCGAGTTCCATCCCGAAGAGGAGCCGAAGGTCAACGTGGGCGGAATCGAGGAGCTGGTGGCGGACAAGGGTTATCACAGCGGCGCGGTCCTCCAATGGGTGGGAGAGAGTGCAGTTGCCACTTACATCCCGGAACGGATACAAGCTGGAAAGCGGAACTGGGATGGCAAGCAAGCTGAGCGGCAGGAGGTCGAGGCCAACCACGGCAGGGTGACCGGAGACTATGGCAAACAGTTACTCAGGAGGCGGGGAGAATTGATCGAACGCAGCTTTGCCCACTGTTACGAAACGGGCGGAATGCGACGCGCGACCTTGCGCGGGCATGACAACATCTTGAAACGTCTGCTGATCCACGTCGGTGCCTTCAATCTCAGTCTCATCCTGCGGAAGATGCTGGGCGCGGGGACGCCGAGAGAGCTGAAAAACCGGGCTATAAGGCTTCTTGTGCGCCTCGTTGAGTGGCTTGCCTGCAACCATGGACCGGTAGGCGCGGCAAACTCCAGCAACGCCCCGTTCCCCGCTCGGTCGAACCCCTCCCGATCCATCAGACCAGAATCCCACCTCACTTGGAATTCAGTTACTTGCACCACGGGCTGTTAGGTGAGACCAGAATGACTGGCCTCGTTGGAGCGATTCTCCCCGTAGACGCGCTACCATTTCAGCGCCCGCTATGGAAGCGAACAATCGAGTTCTTCGCGGCGACTCGAGTGGGGGTAACCTAGTTGCATGGCGGAAAAAGTCTTCGATGTCGTGATGCTATCGACCGGCGCGTTCCGTGCCGATGTGAACGAGTATCAGGCGTCACCGCCGCCCGAGGACGATTTCGAGCTTGCGCCCCATCTCTGGGTCGGTGACCTGCCACTCGGCATCAGTTCCGATCTCGTGTTCGATGCCTGCAGTCCAGCCGACCACAACTTCCACCCTACCCGCCAGTTTGGGTGCAGATACGCCATATGTCGCAGCGTGCAACCGGAGTCGACAAACTACTACAAATGGGACGCCGACAGTTGGATGCTACGCGCCCTCTTTCTCTCGCGATTGATTCGACCCACAACTATCGGCACTCGCCTCTCCGCAAGGCTTTATTTCCGTGACGGAGAGCTTCAGACCATCGTTCCCGGCCCGACACAGGGTTTCGGGACTCATGCGTGGGTCATTGCGGAATCCAATTGGCGCGATTGGTTATCCATCCCTGAGTTCGAGCAACTGCGCGACTTGATCCCTAAGTATCTTTTGACTCCGCCCGACCGCGTTCGTCAGGCCCGCAAGCACATCGACCACGCGTTTCATAGCTATTACCTGGATCAGCGCTGTGCGTCCCTGGTCACAGGCTTTGAAAGCCTGCTGAAGATATCTCCCTACAGGTCCACCAGACAGTTCGCTGTGCGTGCACCCGAGTTAGCAAGACGCGTTGGCCTCGAACTGACAGAGGCGGAAGCCATCGCGCTCTACGACGATCGCTCTGCGTTCGTCCACGGAACCCAAGTAAGTTTCACCGATCTGAGCAGCGAACTAATTGTTCACTACAATCGATTTGAGCAAGTCCTTCGCCGCAGCCTTCTTCTGGCAAGCACGGACCCGGCCTTTGCCTCTCTCTTCAGTTCGGACCAAAGCGTCGAGGACGCCTTCGGCAAGTAGATTACCTTCAGTCTTTCCGAACCCACCATTTGGGCCGCGACGATCAGCAAGTCGATCAGGAGATCATTCAAATGTCTATCCCGGCAGCCACGAAGAATTCTGTAGAGCTCGAAACTGACAATCAGGAAAAGTGGGATTTCTGGCGGCGGGCCATCGACGCAAAGCCGCCCCGCGTCCGTTTCGCAACTGAGATTAGAGACGCGTTGGTTGGCCGAGAGCACATCTTTGATCACATCGAGTTCATGATGTTCTCGCTTGAGCACCATCCGCTCATTCCTTTCGAGAAGTACACCTTCGGCTCAGATCTTCTCGATTTCCGCCGCGCTGTTGCGTACGAAATCGTCCTGCGCTTACTCGCCCACGCTCGCAGTTTCGTGGCCAATGTCAATATTCGCAACCGACCAGGGGCGGGTACCGCATTGAGATGTATGTTGGATATGTTTGCGTTGATGAAGTACCTTGCCGCCGACAACCGTCTGCAGGATAGAAATCTGCTGGAGAAGTTTCTATGTGGTCAGTCCTTTGCCACCGGAGCCTATTACTTCTTGAACAAAGAATGGCTCAGCGAGACAGGCGCCACGATGCCTTTGGATACCCGGAAGCTTCTCGAGACATGGCTGGGGCTGCCACGAACCGGCCTCATCACCAACGTGGCCCATTCCTCCGATGAAGGCTTTTCCGCCCTCTATGCACGCTATTCGGAATATGTTCACTTCGTCTTTGCACAGCCCCGAATGGAGATCGAGGAGGCTTTTGGGCATACAGAAGAGATGACGTTCGGCTCCGAAGAATACTTTCGCGGCGGCCAAACTGAAGGAGCGCCAATCGAGGTCCTGAGCGTTGATCTGGACACAGCCAGCTTCATCTTCCAGATGTCATGGCCTCTCCTATTTCCGATCGATCCTTTTCTCGCCGAGGACACCCGCGCCATGGTGAAAGAGAAGCTTACACAACAGGGTCTCTCATGAATTTCGTGGCATGATTGATGGGGATCTGAGGGTCGGTCACGCGATGATTCTTAGCTCGCACCGAAGTCGAGAGCGGCTCAAGCTCTCTTCAGCAAAAGAGCTTCCTGTCCATGCAGTGAAGATCTTTGGGGTCGTAATAAGGAGCCGTCCACTTGTCGTCCGTGGACAGAAACCAGCCGTTCGCTGCCGCCGTCTTTTGAGTCGCTGCAGGTGGGATCTTTTTGGCGCCCTTGACTGCGGGTGCGGCCCCTTTGGCGGGATACTTGTCGAGGAAGTCGAAGTGATCTACGAGAGCCAACGCTTCGATTGCAAAGGCCGTAGCAATATCGGCGTCGTAGATGGCGATCAGATTGTCGCCGTTGAGATGCTCTCCGCTGTTAGCGAAGTTCGAGGATCCGAGATAAACCACGGGATTGTCCCCGTTGAACCCGCAGACAATGAATTTGTGATGGATCTGGTGCCCCAGGCCGATTCCGGGAACTTGGTTGAACGGAGGAGGAAGCTGGGAGGCTGCGGGCTTCCCGGTCACGAGCAGGCCGTCGGCGCTGCCAGGCTTGTACAAGCAGATGCCGGTGGTGGTGTCAGAAATGCCGTAGCTGTAAATCTCCTGATTCTCATGCAGGGTCTTGAGTGCGTTATAAACCGTGTTCTTGTCTCCGGTGAGTTGCATGACCGCGAAGAGGACGCTACCGATCGCGGCCCCGGTCGTCTTCTCCTGTTGAATTCGATCGACAACGGCCTGCAGGATTTCGTCCGCGTATGCCTGCGTATGCGGCGAGAACGTAATGCTGGTCTTCGGTGTGAGCTTCGAAGTAATCGCAAAGGGTGCCGCCGCGAGCGCCGAGTTCTGAAAAGACATTGATGCCTGGTCACTCCAGGCCTCTTCGAAGACGAGCGAATATTGCGCAGCCACTTTGGGGTCGTTGAACACGACGACATGATTTGAGTTCACATACATCCCGTTGACAGAGAAGTTCGTTGAGCCGCTGAGTACCTTCAGCGGCGTCCCGGCTTTGGAGATCAGAAGGACCTTGTCATGAGCGAAGCTGCCGAACTTGCCACGTAAGATGTCCGATTTGCCCTTCATCGCCTTGCGGAAAGCGGCCTCGAATAAGTCTTCAGGCTTGGTTCCCGCTGCGTTGTGATGCAGCGAAGCGTTGTCGAGAATCACGCGGAGGCGACCCTGTTTGGCAAGGGTCAATAAGATCGCGATGAAGTCGGGTTCGTTGAGATCATAAGCGAATATATCGAGACTCAACGTCTTATCGCCGAGAACCTGGTTTAACAGCGCGAAGATCTTTGTGCGTACCGTGTAGCCGAGCCAAGCGTACTCTTCGGCGAAGGTGGATGTTTGACCCTGAGCATTCGTACCAGCAATCGCCGAAGTATCGAAATCGATGCCCCCGCCCTTTGGACTAATGATGGCTTTCTTGCCGAAGTGATTGACGAATGCTTGCGACTGTACGAAACCCCGGGTAAAGCCAAGCTCGATTCCCGCCTTGACGAATGGTGCCACGGGAACTGTCACCGAGACGCTGAGCGCGGTGTCGAGCGGCTGCATCGACTGCTTGGAATCGAAGTAGCGGGGGGTCACGGTATAGGTGTATTGCCCCATGAACGGCTGCTGGCCCTGATGGAACGAGCCTGGCACATGGAGCCAACGGAACTTGTGGATTGGCGCATTGATCGTCGCATTGGCTGGCTGACTGGCGTCTTGCGAGTGGTCGCTCGGCGTCTGGAACTGAAGGTTGTTCAGCAAGTAATAGGGAGCCTGCCCCTTGGGCGTGCAGAGGATCGTGAACCCCGCCAGATTCTTCGATGCACTCTTGTTCTTCAGGTTGAAGGCTAATAGCGTCTTCGCATCGCCGACATACGCGGTCACGGACAATTGGCCCTGGGTAACAGTCTTATCGCTCAATTCTGCCTCCGAGCTCTGCAAGGAATAAAGGTGCAGAAACTATAGCAGGAAGTAGAACGCGATCCGGTAAACCTTCGATTTTATTTAGTCATTCTCTCCCAGCCAGTAGTCCGTATGAGAGAGGGTGCAGCTCAGCCAAACAGCTTGAGCTGCGCGTCCCCCTCCGTCGCGGTCGGCCAAAGGTTCGGCTTCTTTTTCTTGGTCCGCAGTGGCGGTTCCACGAGATGAATACCGCTCCAAAGCGGGGGCGGAGGTGGAACGTCAGGCAGAGTAACGGCAGGCATCTCAAGGACGGGGTCAACGTCACCCTCATCTCGAATCGCTGCCGGGCGCGGCTGCACCTTCTCGCGCTCGTGATCCAGCTCCCTCCAGATGGCGTCTGCCCCTTCGCCAACGCCAGCCTTCTCCACCAGTTCCCGCGCCATTGCGCTCATCAGGTCATCGTCGGCATCCAACGACTGAAGTCCTTCTCCGGAGAATTTCCCCTCCATCATCAGTGCCACGAGCATCTTCTTGCCCATGAGGCGCAGGCAGGTCT
>JAMFSC010000196.1 GCA_026225095.1 bacterium | reverse complement strand
GAACGGATCGGCGGGCTGGTCTTCGATGCGCTGGCGAAGAAGGATGAACACTTCAACCTGCAGCCCTGGCTGGCGACGGGGTGGGAACGGCCCGATGCGCTGACGTGGATCTTCCATCTGCGCGATGGGGTGCGGTTTCAGGACGGGAGGCCGCTCGAGGCGGAGGATGTGGCGTGGACTATCCGCAGTATGACCGACGGGACGATCGCGTCGGGGAAGACGGGGAGCTTTACGGCGGTAGATCGCGTGGAGACTCCGGACCGGCTGACGGTCGTGGTGCGGATGAAGCGTCCGGATGCCGCGCTGCTCTTCAACATGAGCGATGGGTTGTTTGGCGTGGTGCCACGGGGCGCGGGGCGTGAGTTCGGGCTGCACCCGGTCGGGTCGGGGCCCTTCCGGTTTGTGAGCGCGGTACAGGACAAAGAGGTGATCCTGGATCGCAACAAGGACTATTGGAACGGGTGGCGGGAGGTGCCGGCGGGTGGGCTGCCCATTGAGAGGATTCGGTTCGCGGTGGTTCCCGATACGATCACGGCGGCGCTCGAGATGAAGAAGGGCTCGGCCGATGTGGAGAGCAACCTGGTGACGCTCGACATGGTGCATGCGCTTGCGCAATCGCCGAATGTGAAGGTTGAATCCGGGGCGAGCTCGATTGCGATCTACATGACGCTGAATGTGCAGGATCCGGTGTTGAGGGATCGGCGGGTGCGGCAGGCGATGGCGCTTGCGATCGACAAGCCGGCCATCATCGAGGCGTTGTGGAGGGGGCAGGCGCGACCGGCGGATACGCTGCTTCCGTCAGGACACTGGGCTGCGGCAAGGGCTGGTGAGATTCCGGTGTATCCGCACGATGTGGAGCGGGCGAAGCATCTGCTGGACGATGCGGGATTCAGGCCCGGCAGGGATGGGGTGCGGCTGAGGGTTTCGCTGAAGACGTCGACCGATGAGACCACGCGGCTGCTCGCGGTGGTGCTGCAGCAGCAGATGCGCGCGGTGGGCATCGAGCTGACGCTGCGTTCGGCGGAGTTCGGAACGTTCTACGCCGATATCACCAAGGGCGCATTCCAGATGTACATCCTGCGCTGGATCGGGAGCAACGAAGATCCGGACATCTTTCGCTATGCCTATGCGACGGCGAGCTTTCCGCCAAGGGGAGGCAACCGTGGACGGTACTCGAATCCGAGGGTGGATGCGCTGATCGCGAAGGCCGCAGGGGAGACGGACGACGGGATGAGGCGGGCCGACTATGTGGAGATTCAGCGCATCGTCGCGGAAGATCTGCCGGTGATTCCGTTGTGGTATCCAAACAACGAGGTGGTGCATGCACTGCGTTTGAATGGCGTGCGAACGCGTGCGTCAGGAACCTTCGACTTCCTGCGCGAGGCGTGGCTGCGCTGAGGCCCCTGCACGGACGTGGAGGGCCTATTGTGCCCATCCGGAGAAGTGAAAGAACCGGCGCTGACAGGCCAGGCAGCGGAACGGAAGCAGGCGAAGAAGGCTGATGGGGTACTCGTACCACCTGCGGCGTGACACCCTGACCTCGTCGCAGCGGCAGTGCGAACAGACGATGTTTTCGGGATTTTTAGCCATGGCATCAATCGTAGCCCAGCAATCGACCCGGCTCTCCGAATAACGAGATGACAAATGCGTTAAGAATTTTCGCCGGTGAGCCTGCGGGAGCGGCGCCGGTGCCACAACGCAGCATGTCTTTTAGCGGATTTGGTGCCGGCGTAGAACGAAACAAACGCAGACTCCCCAAGGGAATGACAACCAAAAGAGCAAGGCCATTCCAGTAAGGTTGATTCTGCTTTAGTGTCCTCCCAGGGCCTCCGGATCGACCTTGACACGCTTTGGCGGGAGGCGCATGAGGAAGGGCAGAGGCACGAGGCAGATGAGAATGCAGGACAGGATCAGGAACGCATTCTTGTAGCTCAGCATCGACGACTGGCGCAGCATCTCGCGGTAGGCCTGACCGACTGCGATCTGCGAGGCTTGTCCGGCGCTCATGCCGGTGGCCTCGAGCATGGTCATCATGCGGCCCATGTAGAGCTTGTAGGGGACGCTGCCGGGGATCACGTTCGCGGCGAGACCGGCCTGGTGGGTCTGGGCGCTGCGGGCGATGAAGGTGGTCAGGAGCGCCGTCCCTGCGCTTCCGCCGAGGTTCCTGGCAAAGTTCGACAGGCTGGAGATCTGGTTGGTCTTGCTGGCGGGAACGCCGACATAGTTGAGCGTCGAGATGGGGATGAAGACAAAGGGGAGACCGACGACCTGCAGGGCTCGCCACCACGTAACGGTGGCATAGGCCGTATTGAGATCGAGGCGAGTGAGATTGTAGATTCCCGCGGCGGTCGCGATGTACCCAAGCGCCACCATCACCCGAGGGTCGAACTTGCCGAGCGACCGGCCGGCGACCAGCATCATCGCCATCATGACGAAGCCGGCGGGCGACAGCACCTTGCCGGCCTGCTCCGCCGTGTATCCGAGGAGACCCTGCAGGTACTGCGGGATGAGGACGGTGCTTCCGAACAGGACCATGCCGAGGATCAACTGGAGGAAGACGGCGGTGCCGAAGTTGCGATTTTTCAAGAGTTTGAGGTCGACGATCGGGTCCGGATGCTGCCACTCCCAGATGGCGAACGCGATGAGCACGACGACGGCGGTGGTGGCGAAGGCGATGATCATGGGGCTGCCGAACCAATCCTTCTCCTGCCCCTTATCGAGTGTGAACTCGAGACAGCCCACGCCGATGGCGACCAGGCCCAGGCCGACGAAGTCGATCTTCGCTTTCATCGCCTGTTGCTTGCGGATCTTCAGGTGCGGCGGATCTTCGACCATGCGGTTGCTGAGGTAGAGCGACAGCAGACCAACGGGCAGGTTGATGAAGAAGATCCAGTGCCAGTTGAAGTTGTCGGTGATCCAGCCGCCGAGCGTTGGGCCGATCGCCGGGGCGACCACCACCGCCATGCCATAGAGCGCGAAGGCCTGACCACGTTTTTCAATCGGAAAGGTGTCGGCGAGGATGGCCTGTTCGCTGGGTGCGAGACCGCCACCTCCCGCGCCCTGCAGGATGCGCGCGATGATCAGGATGGGAAGTGTCTGGGCAAAACCGCAGAGCACCGAGCAGATCGTAAACAGCGCCACGCACGTCATGTAAAACTTTTTACGGCCAAAGCGGTTCGATAGCCAGCCCGAGATGGGCAGGACGACGGCGCTCGAGACAAGGTAGCTGGTGAGGACCCAGGTGGCCTCCTCCTGGCTCGCCCCGAGCGTTCCCGCGATGTGCGGAAGCGCCACGTTGGCGATCGATGTATCCAAAACCTCCATGAACGTCGCCAGCGTGACCGTCAGTGCGACCAGCCATGGATTGTGCCGCGGAACCCAGCCGAGCCCGCTCTCTCCCGAACTACTCATCGCATCAGTATCGCAGGCCGAACGGCGAATCGGAACTGAGCCCTGATAACCTGACAGGATGCGCTTCTTTCTCCACCTGGCCCTCGTCGCGTGCCTGTTCCCCGCCGCCGGGTGCCACTCCGCCTACGTCGAGGCGACCGTCACGAACCACACCGCGAAGACGATTCCGCTGGTCGAGGTCGACTACCCCAGCGCCAGCTTCGGAACCCAGAACCTGGCTCCGGGCACTTCGTTCCACTACCGCTTCAAGGTTCTCGGGACGGGTGCAACCAAACTGCTCTTCACGGACGCGCAGCACCAGGATCACAGCGCTGCGGGACCCTCCTTCAAGGAGGGAGACGAGGGGCGGCTGCAGATCGACATCAACCCAGGCGATCCGCAGTGGAACTTTCAGCCAGCCGGGCATTCCTGACGCTGCGCCGGAGCTCGCCTCCGGAGCCGATGCAGTAGACTTGGCGTATGGCGCGAGGCTTTTTCATCACCTTCGAGGGGCTCGACGGCTCCGGCAAGACCACACAGCTTCACCGCCTCGCCGCCCACCTCACCTGCACCGGTCGCGATGTCGTGACGCTCCGCCAACCGGGCTCTACCCCGCTTGGAGACCGGATCCGGGGCGTCCTGCTGGACTCCGGCTCGGAGGCGACGCTCGGCCCGATCGCACCCAATGCGGAGCTTGCGTTGATGTTCGCGGACCGCGCCCAGGCCATCGCGGAGGTGATCCAGCCTGCGCTCGATGCGGGTTCGATCGTGCTGTGCGATCGCTTTACCGACTCGTCCGAGGCCTACCAGGGTGGGGGTCGCATGCTCGGCACGGCGCGTGTGCTGGCACTTCATGCAGCCATCTGCGACAACCTGCAGCCCGACATGACGCTGCTTTTGCTGCCCGATCTCCAGACGTCGCTTGCCCGAGCGCGGCGGCGCAATCAGCGGCATATCGAAGTCGAGGGAAGCGACGAGAATCGCTTCGAGCGTGAGTCCGATGAATTCTATATCCGCATCCATGCCGCTTATAGGGCGATTGCGGTGCGCGAGAGCCAGCGTGTCCTCACCCTCACCGACGATGCCTCCATCGACGTGATCGAAGGCCAGATCCGCGACGCGGTCGATGCGCGCCTGCCCCAGGCCGTCTCCGCCCCAACTGCCTCCTCCAGATGACCACTCCGCCGGTCTTTCCCACGAACTTCCCCCCGAACTCGGCGCCTGATGACGAGACAGAATGGCGTCTGCCGCCCGGCCCCCCGCACCCGCTCCACCGCTACGTCTTCAAGCCATGGGTTCGGCTGGGACGACCGATCCTGCTGTTCGAATACCTGCACAAGCACTTTGGCAATATCGCAACCTATCGCCTCTTCCATACGAACATCATCTTCATCAACGATCCCGAGTACGTCCGCGAGATTCTGATCAACCAGTCGTCGTCCTTCATCAAGGAGCGCACGCTGAAGCGGATGAAGATCCTGCTGGGCGAGGGGCTGATCACCTCCGACGACCCGATCCACATCCGCCAGCGCCGGATTGCCGCTCCGGCCTTCCATCGCCAGCGCATCGCCGCCTACGGAGAGCGCATCGCGGCTTCAGCGGCGGCGCAGCGGGACCGCTGGCAGGACGGGCAAGAGATCGACATCGCCGCCGCCATGATGGAGCTTTCGCTCGAGATCGTGGCCCGCACTCTCTTCGACACCGAGGTCACGGATGACATCCGCCGCATCAACGACGATGTCAACACCATCATGGGGCTCTACAACTTCCTGGTCGCGCTGCCGAAGCTGGAGTCGTACCTGCACTGGCCGATCCCGGGCGTGATCCGGTTTCGGCGCTCGCGTGCGCGGCTCAACGCAACGGTCGACCGGCTGATCGCAGAGCACAAAGCCGAAGCCGCACTGGGTGGAAACGACAAGGGGGACCTTCTCTCCATGCTGTTGACCAGCAAGGATGAGCAGGCCGATGCCGAGGGGCAGCATACGGGCATGTCCGACAAACAGGTCCGCGACGAGGTTCTTACGATCTTCCTGGCAGGATATGAGACCGTCGCGAATGCCCTGACCTGGACGTTCTATCTGCTGAGCCAGAATCCGGAGATCGAGCGGAAGCTCCACGCAGAGCTCGACGCGGTGCTGGGCACAGGCAATGGGGGCCACCGCCTGCCGACGCTCGCCGACCATCCGAATCTGCGCTACACCGAGCAGGTGTTCGCTGAATCCATGCGGCTGTATCCCCCGGCCTGGGCCATGGGCCGGATGTCGACCAAGCCCGTCACACTCGGGCCCTACCGCATTCCTCCGGGAGCTCACTTCTTCTTCTCGCAGTACATTCTGCAACGCAGCGAGGAGTACTTCCCGGACCCTCTCCGCTTCGACCCGGATCGCCACACACCCGAAAACAAGGCCGGCCGCCACAAGTTTGCGTACTTCCCCTTTGGCGGGGGTTCTCGCCAGTGCATCGGCGAGTCCTTCGCCTGGATGGAAGGGGTCTTCGCGATTGCGGCGCTCGCAAGCCGATGGAGCATGACCTATCTCGGCGATGCTCCACCCGTCCCACAGGCCAAGATCACCCTGCGTCCGCGAGACCCACTGAGGATGCGATTGATCGCCCGTACTGCGGACGACGCGCGTGGATGAGTTATTCGTTCTGACGCAGCAGCAGCACGACGCCCCGTGAGTTGTTCAGGTTGCGCTCCTTGACAAGGTTGGTCGTCTCCGTCAGAAAGAGTTGGCTGTGCTCGCAGGCTCGAGCCAGACTCTGCGTCAGTTTGATCACATGCTCCAGGCCAAACTGTTCGCGCCAGCGGGCGGCGATCCCGCTCAGGAGAGTCTGGGTCAAGGCGAGGTGGACGCATAGCAGCATGTGCTCGTCTTCCGCATCGAGTATTTCGCCCGCTTCCTGGAGAGGAGCGGAAGGGCGGTCTGCCTTGCGCCCGAACGGATAGTTGTTCTTGAAGATGTAGTTGGTGACATCGTTTTCAAGGATATGGGGATGGAGGGCCATCAGCGGCGCGTAGAAAGATCGATATCCTTCTCGATAGAGGTCGAGAATCTCTTTCTCCGATACGGCGCTGGCACAGCCGATCCCGGTCTCGAAGTCGGCGAGGCACTCAAGAAAACGTGCTCCTACCGATGGTTGCGCGACACGGAGACGGACGATGTCGAGGACGAGGGGAAGCTGCTCGGCGATGGAGGCGTCGATCTCGTTCATCAGCGATCGCATCCTTCCGTCGGCGACCACCTGCGCGGCTTCGGCCAACATCTCGGCCACGGCACCGGGGTTGGACGACGCATAGGCCCATGCTGAGTCTTTTCCAGCCAGCGTTTGCAGACGTCGCGTCATCGACCCAAGCAGAAAAAGCCTCTGCCACAGGGGATATCTTCGGTCTGCCACCAGCGCGAGGGCATAGTCCCGGACGGCCAGGCGGGCGTCGTACTCGACAGCGCCCGCGGTTTGGAGAGGCCGCTGCCGTGCATCGGCTTCGCGAAGGGTCGGGGCATAGCGCTCGACATCGGTCTCGTTGCTGAAGACGGGGCCGAGGAGACTCGCATTCAGCAGCGTCAGGCGCGCGGCCTCGGGGCAGGACAGATTCAGGGCTTTTTCGACCACCCCGGCACGGGTCGAGACGGACCGCGGGTAGATGGAGCAGGTGTCCGAGAGCATGGCGGGGCCAAGCTTCTTCTGTACCCCGCAGAGCTTGTCCGCGTCCAGAAACGTACACGTTCCATGCTCCGTCAGGTTCATCCTCGCGTGGTCAGAAGACGAAGCCGCCTTGGCATTCAGCACGATCAGTTTCCCGATATGCGGCTGCATCATCTCCGTCGTCGTGTACTTTTCGTAGGTTGCCTGGTCGATCGGGATGCTCCAGCCCTGGCAACAGGTGTCCTCGCACGACGACGCGATGCACTGGAATGCCTCGGAATAGGCGGAGCGCAGGTACTCCCTGCGAGGGGCCGGCTCGATTCGCCCGGGCAGAGGGAATGGAAACCGAAGCGGAGGCGGGATCGCCGGAAGCGGCGGGAGTTGATGATCCAGGCCATTTGTGGATAGACCGGGTGGCCGCGACCGCACATGGTCATCAATTGTGGCTCGACCCTGCGTCTGATTTCTTCCTCTCGGCATCATGCCGCTCCCCTTGCCGTCTTGTGAGCGTCTCCCGCTCGACGGTATCCGACCTTCTCGGAGCAATCCAGGAGCCATTGACAACGATTCAGATGAGGACTTTATGATCCATCTGCCATACCCACCCCGTACGACAGTCTTCTGCGCTGCAGAAATCAGGACGAAATCCGCCTCGGTGAAACTGGCTCCGGAACGCAGCGTACCCACCGGGCATCACGAAGAACCCAGGGTAACCCTCTGGAAGATCCCCCCACAGATAGGAACCCGGGCATCGAAATTGCTTCGAGTCCCTGACGCGCCCCACCGGAGCCATCCCGGCGCCCGCTCCGCATGTCACACCCGAGCGGGTCGAAAAAAGAAGAGGCAGACCGCCAAAGGCGATACGGCGGCCTGCCTCTGAGTGAAGCGCCCGGTCAGATAATGACCTGGGCCACGTTCAGGTTGTCATTGCCGTCCCCCTTCCATGCCACGAAGAGCAGGTTGTTCTGGGCGCAGAGCACGGGCGCCTGGCTACTGGTCTCGGTCGAGGTGTACTTGCCGCCGAAGGTGCTGCCGTTCGACGTCGAGAACTCCACATTCAGGTTGTCGTTGCCATCTCCCCTCCAACCGAGGTAGAGCCGTCCGTTGGCCGAAGCCAGGGTTGGTCCAAGTGGGCTGGTATCTCCGAGAACAACCTTCCCCGAGAGTCCCGTGATGGCATTGCCGGCAACGATCACGTGCGCGACATTCAAGTTATCGTTCCCATCCCCCTTCCATGTCAGGTAGAGTCCGCCGTTATGAGCCGTCAGACCGGGAGACTGCGGAGTGGTCTCCGGAGAGGTGAATCTGTTCCCGAACGATGCGCCATTGTTGTTCGAGTTCATGATGTTGAGATTGTCGTTGCCGTTGCCCTTCCATGCCAGGTAGAGCAGGCCATTCAGCGAGGCCAGCGCCGGGCTGAGCGGGCTGGTGTCGGCCAGCGTGATCTTGTGCGAGAGACCGGTTACGGTGTTCCCCGCCAGATTCACGTGGGCCACATTCAAATTATTGTTGCCGTCGCCCCTCCAGGCGATGAAGAGATTATTGTTATGGGCACACAGGGCCGGAGCCTGCGGACTGGTCTCTCCCGAGACAAGTTTGCCACCAAAGGTGTGCCCATTGTCGGCCGAGCACATCACGTTGAGGTTGTCGTTGCCATCGCCCTTCCATGCGATGTATAGCCGGCCGTTCAGCGAGGCGAGCGCAGGGTTCCGTGGGCTGGTATCGCCCAGCGTTACCTTGCCGGTCAGGCCGCGTTGCACGGAGTTGTTGTAGAACAGGTCGACCTCGCCGCCGGGGGAGGCATCGCTGACCACGATGGCATGCTGGCCGGTGTCGGTCACGACGTTCGTCGCGGCCCATGCCGGGGTGACGTCGGCTCCGCCGGCCTGGATCTCGATGCCGCCCATCGATGTGCGTGAGGTGGCCGGATAGTCCGATGCGCGCTGGATCCCATAGGCCTCCAGTGTCTCCACGCACCAGGTCAACTGCTGCACGTTGCGGATGGGAAGGCTGGTGCTGGAGATCCCGGTGAACTGACAGTTATAGCTGAAGTTATTTCCCGATTGCCCGGTCTCGGTCATCACGCCGACCAGGACCTGACCCGGGTTGACGTGGACCAGCGAGCTGTAGAACGACTGCCCTCCCTGGCCGTCGGCATACCAGCTTGCGACCGACCAGTAGTTGCCTCCGCCTGCTGCCGACGGTCCCCATTGCAGCACCGGCTGATAGATCATGGACGCATTCTGGATTCCGTTGAACAGGAAGATGGTCTGACCGGATTGCGTTGCGGGAGCTGGCGGGACCTCCCAGGTGGTGGTGAAGAGGGAGACGGGCCGGGCGTTCTCGGTCCAGGACGCATAGCAGATCCAGCCCGATCCAAGCGCCGGAACCGCACCTGGATTCCTGGCCACATTCAACGGCATCAGCGGTTTGCCGGTGGTCTTCAGCGCCAACGCGCCAAGCTCGGCCAGCACCGCGCCGCCCGCGCCCATCTTGCGGAACTGCTGATTGGTGGCGTCGATCGACGCACCCGGTTCGATATGGTGGACGACCCCGCTCTTCCTGAATCCGCCCGGAGTCAGGACCAGATCCGTTCCAACCGCAGGTTGGCCGTCGGTCCGCATGTTCACGCCCGAGCTCACCACCTCGAGCACGCCGGTCCCGCTTCTCTGGACCTCCTGCCCAGGCTCGACGGCCTCGGTTGTACTTCTAAGACGTGAACCGCCGGGTGCAATCACTTCATCGTCCTTGGTGTTGGGTGGGCTCTTCATGGGCACAGCGTTGCGATGGGACATGGCAGCACCTTTCTCTTACATGGCAGAGTGGCCGGAGCTTCGCGAGTTCAAATACGGGAGAGTTTCCAGTGCGAAGTAGAATGCTTCGGCAATGCGTTCGGGCGGCGCGATCTCAGCAGATGGCTGAGACTATTCGCCGATCCGCCTCGACAAAGAGAGGCGGAAGTCATCCGGGAGCAATGGAGCCTTTGGTCTCTCATCCCCAATGGATGAGCGGTCGATCAGCTCGGGAAAAGCTTGCCTCGACGACTGAAATATAGCCCCGCGCAACCGCGTGTGCAAAGGGACAGGAGGCTGAAAAGTACAGGTTTTCCACAGGGGCTTCCCAAAAGGAAAATAGCGCCCCGGGGTTCCCGATCAGATTCCTCCCGGGAGAAAACTCCCTTTGCACAAACCTGCCCCACGTATGATTTTGAACGGGCCAGATAGCCTCCGTGGAAAACCCTGGAGCCTGCCGCCCCGCCTCTCCGGTATTCTGGAAACTGCGTGGCAGACACCGCGCAAGACCGGAAAGACCGCGAGGAAGACCCAAAAACGATGACCGCCGGTCTCCCCTCCACGTTCAACGACTACCTTGGCAACAGTGCCGCCGTCGAGCATCTGCGGATGGCCATCGCCACGGGCCGTCTGCCCCACTCACTCATCCTTGCAGGACCCGCGGGAGCCGGCAAGTACACCCTGGCCCTCATGCTCGCGATGGCCGTCGAGTGCGAACGCCAGCCCCGCGACCTG
Organism: bacterium; assembly: GCA_026225095.1. GTDB lineage: Bacteria > Acidobacteriota > Terriglobia > Terriglobales > Acidobacteriaceae > Edaphobacter. The sequence goes on along the minus strand of JAMFSC010000196.1, from coordinate 13,638 downwards.
TGGTCCGGAACCGGCGATCAGCCCGGCCAGTCGCTCGCCAGCTTCTGCGGGGTGTGCTCGAACTGCGCACGCATCGCTTCCGCCGCGCCGCTCGATGAGCTCGTAGCCGCCGCCGTCGCCTCGCGCGAGGATCTCCGCGAGACAGACAAGAAGGAGACCCGCGTCCTCATCCAGCAGCATCCCGATGTGATGATCATCCCCCCGGACCCGCCGCAACTTCTGATCAAGCTGGGCCAGGTGAGGACCGTCATCCAACGTGCGCACCGCCACCCGTCCGAGGCACCGAGGAAGATCTTTCTCTTCACCGCCGCAGGCTTCATGAAGGAAGCAGCCAATTCCCTGCTGAAGATCCTCGAGGAGCCTCCGGCCACGGTTCACATCATCATCCTGGCCGAGAATCCGGGTGAGCTTCTCCCGACGATCCGCTCCCGTTGCGCCACGGTTCGACTCGGAGCGCTACCGGTCGAAGAGATCGAGATGCTCCTCGTAGACCGCCGCCCGGATGTGCCACCCACCCAGCGCGCGCTGATCGCCCGGCTGTCGCAGGGAGCCGCCGGACGCGCGCTCAGCTTCGATCTTGCCACCTATACCGCCGCTCGCGCCGATGCCATGCTCATCCTGCGCAACGCCGCCGAGCAGAGCTCCGGACGCGGAGACCCGGACCACACACCCCTGTTCAAGATGACAGAGACCTATCGCGCGGGAGCCGAGGGACAGCAGAAGACGACGGCCCTGCTGCGCGGCATTACCCTCCTGCTCGAAGACATGCTGATGCTCCTCGCGGGAACTCCCGAACTGATCCGCAACATCGACCTGCGACCGGAGCTTGACCGGCTTACCCAGATGGTCAGCTTCCGCTGGATCGAACAGGCCAGCCACGGACTCGACCAGGTATACAGCGGAATGCGCCGCAATCTGTTACGTAATCTCTCGCTCGACGCCTTCGCCACACAACTCGCGCAGCCTGTCGTACTCCGATAGAATGGGCGAAATGAAGCCAGAGGCGTCGCGGCCCAAACGCAGCAAATCCGGCTACCTTCCAGGTCTCGACGGCTGGAGGGCACTCGCAATCCTGGGGGTGATCGCCACCCACGACCACCCCGACTACAGGCCCCCCTTCGGCGGCTTTCAGGGATTTGGGGGATATGGGGTCTACCTTTTCTTTGCGATCAGCGGCATCCTCATCTGCACCCGCATTCTCGAAGAAGAGGCGGCGATCGGACATTTTCGCCTTTGGCCCTTCTATGTGCGGCGGCTCTTTCGGATTCAGCCGGCGGCCCTCACCTATTTGCTTGCCATCGCGTTGCTCACGATCTTCGGGGTATTCCGCCAGGACTGGCACTTCTGGATCGGCGCACTTTTGCTGTATACCAACTTCCTTTTCCGAGTCTCCGACACCACCGGGATGGGTGCATTCACCGGACACTTCTGGACCCTGTCCGTCGAGGAGCACTTTTACATCCTCCTCTCGCTTCTTCTCTTCTGCTTTCGAAGACATCGAATTCCTATCTTCGCTGGTGTCTTCATCGCACTTTGGCTGGGAGCCATGCTCGGAAGAAGGCTGAATTATTTCGACCCCGACATCTCTACTCGCCGAACCTATTGGGTGATCGCCTATCTGGTCTTTCCCTCCCTGCTTGCCCTGCTGCTGAAAAGACCCGGCGTTCGCGCTCTTTGCGACAGGTTCCTCCACCCCTGGGTAGCGTATCTCCTGACCCTGATCGCGATGCTGTGCGAGCGCCTGCTTCATCACCACACTCCCCTGTGGTCTGCGCGCGGTCTCCTCGCGAGCGATTCGTCTTACCTTTTTTTCGGTTTCGCTTTCTGGGTGATTGCGACGATGATCCACCCACGCAGCCTGAGCACCAGATTCCTTGAACTCGCTCCCCTTAAATGGTTTGGAAGACTGTCCTACAGTATCTATCTCTGGCATGTCCTCTTCTTTGTTTCCAGCTTCACGCCGATCAGCATCCACTCGCATCTGCTCGTCATGCTGGCGGAACGGCCCTGGAGATACGTGGCGTCCGTCTTCTTTGCAATGCTCAGCTACTATCTTGTCGAAAAACCGCTCATTCGCCTCGGCCACACCATTGCTCCGCCCGTCTCCCCCGGGCACATGGATCTCGATGCGCTCCCCCACTCCCAGCCCGCATCCTCACTGGGAGCACCGGCCCCGCCAGCGAGGATTTGATCATCTCTTAGGCGCTCTGCTAAGGCTTCATTGCGGCCTTTTCGAGACGATCTCTTATTGCGGCGCCGATTCCGCCCAACGTGGGAACAGGACAGACAATGACGTCCGCCCCAGCGTCATCGAGCGTTCGCAATCCTGAAAACAAGCGACGAGCCAGCTCTTCGCCATTCTCCCAGTCGCCCCATTCGTACACAAAGCTCGACCCCCTCGACTCCCAACCCTGCGGAAGCATGACGCCGATCAGAAGTCCTCCAGCGCCCAGGGCGAATGTCAACTCTTCCCGGCAATCCACCAGGATCAGAGGAGCCCTGGGAGCGTAGTGCCGGATCCCAACGCCTGGGGATGGAAGAGCCTCAGGTGCATCCTTCGCCCTCTCCGGCGGGACGTACATCCGTACCGATCCGGCTCCGCACACCGCCTCAAGCATCGCGATCGATATCCCACCCGGACGGTAGATCACCATCGGATCCTGTCCCGGATCGAGCACGGTCGACTCAACGCCGACCCTCGTTGGCCCTCCGTCAATCACCGCGTCGATCCGTCCGTCGAGGTCTGCGAGCACATGCTTCGCGGTCGTGGGGCTGGTATGCCCGAAGCGGTTCGCGCTTGGGGCCGCGACGGGAACCCCCGCCAGCCGGATCAGGTCGAGCGCGACCGGGTGCGCCGGCATCCTCACTCCAACCAGGTCCCGTCCCGCCGTCACGTTGTCCGGCACCGCCGAAGTCCTTGGCAGCAGAAGCGTCAGCGGCCCCGGCCAGAACGCCTCGATCAGCCGCTCGGCCTGGCGCGGCACCGTCGCCACCAAATCCAGCATCGCCCGATCCGCAACGTGCACGATCACCGGATCCCAGCCCGGACGCTCCTTCGCCGCGAAGATCGAGGCTACCGCCGCCTCGTCGAGCGCGTTCGCTCCCAGCCCGTACACCGTCTCGGTTGGGAAGGCCACCAGCCCTCCGCTCCTCAGAATCTCGGCTCCCCGCGCCACCTCCCGTTTCCCAAAACGCTCCGTCGGACGTACTTTTAACCCAGGTTTCATCCTCTTTATCCTATGCCGCCCGGCCTATACTTTTCCTATGCAGAGCGCAGAGATCGAGCTGAAGTTCCCTATCCTTGACTCGGACGCCCTCCAGACCCGGCTCCCAGCCCTCCACTTCCGCCTCGAAACACCCCGCACCTTCGAGTCCAACACCCTCTACGACACGCTCGCCCGCAGCCTCCGGACGGCCGCGCAGATCCTTCGCCTGCGCCAGTACGGCCCGCTCTGGACCCTAACCCACAAGCGCCATCCCGACGACGAAGACCTGACCTCGCGCTACAAGGTGCGGATCGAGACCGAGACTCGCGTCGAAGATGGCGCGGCTCTGGAGGAGATTTTTCTCCAACTCGGCTACGGCCCCGTATTCCGCTATGAGAAATACCGCACCGAGTGGAGCCCCGACGAGCCTGGCCACCCCGGCCACCTGGTGATCGATGAGACCCCCATCGGGATCTGGGGCGAACTCGAAGGCCCCACCCACTGGATCGACGAGACCCTCGCCGCGCTCGCGATTGACCCCGCCACCTGCACGACCGAGAGCTACGGCAAGCTCTTCCTCGCATGGAAGCGGCGTACCGCCAGCCCGGCCGAAAATCTCACCTTCGCCGAGATCGAAGCCTCCACGCCCATCCCCGCCTAGCGGTCATTGCTTCGGCTTCCTGGTCAGGTTCTCCGCCAGAAACAGCCCGGCCTTCCCTCCGCTTACGATGTCGAGATAGCCATCCCCGTCCATGTCGGCCGCGACGATCTGCATCCCGCCGCCCATGCGTCCGCCGTAGTCGACGATGTGGCGAATCCACTCCACACCGTCATTCCCCGGTCCCGTCGCCGTTGCAGCCGTGGGGGCGACCTTGCGGTACTCATACCAGTACAGGCCGATCGGTTCGCGCTCCCCGGGATCGTTGCCGTTGTGCGCGAAGTAGCGTTTGCCCGTCACGAGATCGAGCTGCCCGTCGCCATTCATATCCGCCATCACCGACGCATGCGCCTGCGACCAGGTGTTATCGATGATGTGCTGGATCCACTTGCCGTCGGCGGTCTGCTCATACCATGCGATGCCATAGTCGTGCGCCATCCCGGTGAGCATATCCTTGCGCCCGTCTCCGTTGATGTCGAGCAGATACATGAAACCGAACTGCGCGGCACGCACGGGTGGACCAGCCGCCGCTGCAGGCAGAACAGGAGCCCCGTGGCCGCCCGCCGCCGGGATCGGATGCTGATCCCAGTCGGTCGGATGAAAGACCCACTCGCCATCCTTGTGAACGTCGGCAGGCGCCTCCAGCCAGCCCTGCGGCGTCAGGATATCGTTGCGGCCATCGCCGTTCACATCGCCCACACCGATTCCATGGCCATGGCCGTGGCTCGACACCACATGCTTGATCCACCTGCCATGCCGCAACTCGTACCATGCCATCGGAACGCCCGGCTTATCGATCTCCGGAAGCAGATCCCGCGCCTTGCCATCGTTGTCGAGGTCGACCAGAAAGGCGAACTCCGTCGGCCCGCTGTTGTCGATCTCGGTCACCTTCCACGGACCGCCGCTCTTGCCGGGATTCTTCAGCCAGACGATATTGTGGGCGAAATAACTGAACTGGATGACATCGATCCAGCCGTCGCCGTCAACATCCAGCGGAATATCCGTGAAGTTGTCGATATAGTTCGCCGCGTAGTCGATCGAGCGCAGCGGATGTTTGATCCAGTTGGGAGCCTCGTACCAGCTCTCACTCGAGATAATGTCGGGCTTGCCGTCATTGTTCAGATCGGCCACCGCCGTCGTCTCGCTCCAGCCCGGATCGATCATCTGGATCTTGAACGCGATATCAGCCGGGCGGCTCGCAGCAAACAGAAACGCGCAAAACGATAGAGCCGGGAGAGAGAGTGCGAACCACCTGCGCGTCATAGGGGAGATCTACCTTCCGGAAAACCGGTCTCGGCGCTGCGCGTTCCAGCCTATCCTGTCCGAGCCCCAAAAAGAAAGAGAGCCCGCACGAAGCGGACCCTCTGCCTTTCAACTCTCAAACGGTTAGAAAATCTGGAAGTTGACCTCGACGTTCATCTCCACCGTCACCGGCTTGCCATCCTTACGCGCGGGCTTGAACTTGTACTGCCGCACCGCCTCCATCGCCTTTTCGTCCAGCCCCATGCCGATCCCGCGGATTACCCGCACATGCGTCGGGTTGCCGTTCTGATCGACCCACAGGTAGACCAGAACGTTGCCGGCGACCTTGGCCTTGCGAGCCTCTTCGGAGAACTCCGGATCCGGCATCGAGATCGGAACCGGCGCCGAAACGCCTCCACCGATCCGCATCGCACCGCCTCCGGTATTCCCACCCGACCCAGCTCCGAGCCCTGCCCCATTGCCGTTGCCGATGCCGGTTCCGCTGCCGGTTCCCAGGCCCGTGCCGACGAGCGTCGACCGCGGATCCCCGATATTGGGCATCGAATTATTGGCCATCTTGAGGTCTTTCTGCATCACGATGGTCGGCTCAATCGCAATCTTCGGCTGTTCCAAAGGAGGAGCCTTGGGAGGCGTGATCTGCTGCGTATCGAACTTTGGCAGACGACCCTGCGCGACCGGAGTCGGACTCTTCTGACCTCCGCCCCCGCCCATGATCTGCGCCTTCGGAGGAATCTTGATCGGCGGAGGAGCCTCCAGCGCCGTCACCATCTCGTTCTTCGGAGCGATGTAGTTCTTCACCTGCCGCCCCACCAGGAACACGATCAGGCCGATGACCACGACGTGCGTCACCACCGCGACGGCCGTCGACTTCGGATCCCGCTTGACCGCCATCCGGTCGACAACCGCGATCGGCTTCGACTCCAGCACGAGTGGCGGCAGCTTCTCCGGAAAGAAAGCATCTTTCACGCTCGAGATCAGCGACGTAAAGACGTTCTCTTCCTTGACCGGGTCGTGCCAGATGGGACCATCCGCCGGGCGGAGAGCCGGTGCCGGTTGCGTCAAACCTTCGTCTTCCGGTGCGATCAGGTTCATGTGTGCCATAGCTGCTACGCGTCATCGGCGACGGTCGTTCTGCCCGCGCCATCCCTTCCCAAATTCTCCACCAGGCTCATCGCGGTCTCGTTGCCGGTTGCTGAGCCCGAACTCTGCGTCCGCGGCCATGCTGCTTGTCAACATCCAGTTTACTGACATTTTGCTGTTCGTGGCCCAACATCTCCCCGGCGCGTACTCCAGCACTCTATAGGACGTACGAAATCAGATATTGGACGCCCATCTCAGAACTCCGTCAACACGGATAGACCCCCGGACGTCAACAGACAGGGGCCAACAGCTTTATCGGCCAAACATCCCGTTACAATAGACCTTTGCGGAAGATTCCTGCACTGAAGTCAGCAGGAAGCCTTGGCGCCAGAGGAAGACATGCAGCAGACTCCCAATGTGGTACCGAACACCGAAGCGACCGAGCGCCCCGCCCCCAAGCCCCTCAAGGCGACCCTCAACCTGCCCCAGACGACCTTCCCGATGAAGGCGAACCTGCCCGTCAACGAGCCCATCCGGCTCGAAGCCTGGCAGAAGCAGGACCTCTACGGCCAGATTCGAGCCGCCCGCGCCGGTTCTCCCCGCTACATCCTGCACGACGGCCCCCCCTACGCCAACGGGGCCATCCATCTGGGCCACGCGTTGAACAAGTCCATTAAGGATTTCGTCGTCAAAACCAAGACGATGGCCGGATTCGACGCGCCCTACGTCCCGGGTTGGGACTGCCACGGTCTTCCCATCGAGATCAAGGTGGATGAACAACTAGGCCGCAAGAAGCTCGACATGGCCCCGGTCGCCGTCCGCCAGGCCTGCCGAACCTACGCCGACAAGTACGTCGACCTGCAGCGCTCGCAGTTTCAGCGGCTGGGCGTCTTCGGTCGCTGGGACAACCCCTATAAGACGATGTCCTTCGAGTACGAAGCTGCCATCCTCGAGACCTTCTACGAGTTCTACGAGCGCGACTTCGTCTACAAGGGCCTGAAACCAGTCTTCTGGTGCATCCACGACCGCACCGCACTCGCCGAGGCCGAGGTCGAGTACGAGCAGCACTCCAGCCCCTCGATCTACGTCCGCTACGCCCTCACCAGCGCACCCGAAGCCCTCGACCCCGCGCTCTCCGGCCGTCTCGTCCACACCATCATCTGGACCACCACCCCGTGGACCATCCCCGCCTCGCAGGCCGTCGCCTTCCACCCCGATCTCGAGTACGTCGCGCTCGACACCGCCACCGGAACCTACGTCGTCGCCCAGGCGCTGCTCTCGTCCGTCATCACCCATTGCAACTTCCTGAGCGGAACCCGGTCCGACCAGCCCGCCTCCCAGACCGATGTCGTCGCGGCCTTCCCCGGCTCGAAGCTCGAGGGAGCCACCTTCCAGCACCCCTTCCTCGACCGCGAGATCCTGGGTGTCACCGCCCCCTACGTCACCGCCGACCAGGGCACCGGCGCCGTCCACACCGCACCCGCCCACGGCGTCGACGACTTCTACACCGGCAAGCGCTACAACCTGCCCGAACTTCAATATGTCGATAACGCCGGTCGCCAGCGCAACACCGGCGGACCGGAGGGTCAGGCGCAGGCCTTCGAAGACCTCACCGTCTTCAAGTCCAACCCCGTCATCACCGATATCCTGCGGGAATCCGGCAGCCTGCTCGCCTCCGGCACCGTCGAGCACTCCTACCCGCACTGCTGGCGCTGCCACAACCCCGTCATCGTCCGCGCCACCGAGCAGTGGTTCATCGCCATGGAGACCCCCATGCCCGCCGCCGTCTCGGAAGAGGAGCTGCAGGCGGCCCTCGAAGCCACCCTCGCCGCCGATCCCGATGCAACCGTCGTCGAGCTGCCCCAGACGCCCGACTCCACCTTCCGCCAGCGCACGCTCGACGAGATCAAGCGCGTCACCTGGGACCCCGCCTGGGGGCAGGAGCGCATCTCGAACATGATCGCCACCCGGCCCGACTGGTGCATCTCCCGCCAGCGCATCTGGGGAGTCCCCATCGCAGTCTTCCTCTGCAACCGCTGCGGCTCCGCCCTGCGCGATCCCGCGATCAATGAGAAAGTCGTCACCCTCTTCCGCAACGAGGGAGCCGACGCCTGGTACATCCACCCCCCCGAGCAGATCCTCCCCGCCGGAACCTCCTGCGCATCCTGCGGAAACAACGATACGTCCGAGTTCCGCAAGGAGATGGACATCCTCGACGTCTGGTTCGAATCCGGAGCAAGCTGGCACGCCGTCCTCGACATCGAACCCGAGCTTGAGTTCCCCGCCGACCTCTATACCGAAGGGGGCGACCAGCACCGCGGCTGGTTCCACTCTTCCCTGCTCACCTCCGTCGCCGTCCGCGAAGAAGCCCCCTACAAGATGGTCGCCACCTCCGGCTGGACCCTCGACGAGAACCGCCGCGCCTTCTCGAAGTCGCTCGGCAACGGTGTCGACCCGGTCGACGTCGCCAAGCGCCTGGGCGCGGAGATCATCCGGCTCTGGGTCGCGTCCGTCGACTTCCGCGAAGACGTCATCGCCAGCGAAAACCTGATGCAGCGCGTCAGCGACAACTACCGCAAGCTGCGCAACACGCTCCGGTTCCTGCTTGGCAATCTGCACGACTTCACCCCGGCTACGGACGCCGTCAACGACTTCGCCGAGCTCGAGCCGCTCGATCAGTACATCCTGGCCCGCACCGCCGAGCTCGACGCGAAGATCCGCCACGCCTACGACACGTTTGAGTTCCACCACGCCTACCACGCGCTCAACGAGTTCGTGAACACCGATCTTTCGGCGCTGTATCTCGAGGTGTTGAAAGACCGCCTCTACACCTTCGCCCCCAATGCCCCCGCGCGCCGCTCCGCCCAGACCGCCCTCTGGCGCATCGCCGAGGCCCTCACCCGCCTCATCGCACCGATTCTCAGCTTCACCGCCGAAGAGGTCTGGCAGCTCCTCCCCACCGTCGAAGGCCGCGAGTCCAGCGTCCACCTCGCCCTCTTCCCCAACATGCGCGAGATCGTTCCCGGCAACGTTAAGCCAATAGAACAGGAGTGGAGCCAACTACTCGATTGGCGAAGCCTCGTCTTGAAGCAGATCGAGGGGCTCAGGGCCGATAAAACGATCGGAAAGGCCCTTGAGGCGCGCGTCACGATCAGCCGATTCGACGAGGTTGAGGATCATCTCTTCCGGGTGCTCGACAAACATCGGACGGCGCTTGCTGAACTCCTCGGCGTCTCTGACGTGACCTTCCACGAGATCCTCAACGTGAGCGGACAAAAGGGCATTCTGTCGGGAGTCGTTACCAACGTCCACCAGGCGACCGGTACCAAGTGCGAACGCTGCTGGCGCTACACCCAGGACGTCGGCGACGAGGAGAGCTACCCCACCGTCTGCCTGCGCTGCGCCGAAGCCCTCGAAGCCATCGCCTTCCCACCCTACGGCGCGATGGGCCCTGAGGATAACGCCTGAATGTCCCTGACCGCCATGCCCGCTGAATCAGTCGAAACCCGCACCCGCGACCTCCGCCCTCTCTGGATCGGCGTCACCGCCCTCATCATCCTGCTCGACCGCTGGTCGAAGCTCTGGATCATCGCCAACATCCGCTCCGGCTACGGCAGAATCATCATCCCCAACTTCTTCCGGCTCGACCACGTCTACAACACCGGCGCCGCCTTCTCGATCTTCGCCGAATCGCTCTCCCCCAACGCCGTCCGCTACGGCCTGATCGCCTTCTCCCTGATCGCCATCGCGCTCGTCGGCTTCATGCTCTGGCGCACCGGCCGCCCGCTCTCGCTCTCCGCCTTCGCCTTCGCCCTGATCCTCGGCGGAGCCATCGGCAATCTCTACGACCGCATCGTCTACCTGCACGTCGTCGACTTCCTCGAGTTCCACATCAAGACCCACTTCTGGCCCAGCTTCAACATCGCCGACTCCGCCATCGTCACCGGAGCCTGCCTGCTGCTGCTCGAGATCCTGAGGCCCCAGAACTCCCAGGACTAGGGCGGATTGCCTGTATAGAGCCGGAGCGCCACCTTTGCGACACGTCTCATCGTCGCTAAGGTGGGCCGGAGCGCCACGGCATCCGACCCCAGCGCCCGCGCGGTCTTGTGATAACTCTTACTCAACGCGTTCCCGGTGGAATCCCTCGCGACCGAGATCGCATCGCTGGTTGAGGCTCCCGCCGCCCCGATCGACCCGGTCGTGTTCGCCGCCCCCGCCGCCAGCGCCCCCTCCGTCGAACTGCTGATCGCGATGATCCCCTGCGCAGGGTGACGTCCGGGATGAAACCACGCAATCTCCGTATCCGGCAACCTCTCCAAGCGACCGATGGGCTCCGCGGGGAAGTTCGTCTGGTCCATCTTCACTGACAGCGGCCATTGGGCTGATGTCACAAACAACGCTCCGTCCATCGGTCTTGCGGCCTCTCCCAGATTGATCACCCGCGCTACCGGCAGGTCGATCATCGCCTCGCATCGGTCAGCCCCACACCCCCGCCGGCAGAGCCTCTCGTTCAGATACGACGCGTGCTTGCCCGGCGAGATCCACACCCGCGCTCCCCGGTCCTCCGCCTTCAGGGTGGAAGCCCGCGTAATCTGGCTCACATCGCACACCGTATCCTCGTGCGCCGCGGCGTACCAGTACAACGCCTTCCACGTCATCCCGTCGCCAGATGCCTCCCCCCGGACCAGCACAGCCACATGCTCTGCATCGAGCGGATGCCCATGCGCCCCGCAGTCCCTGCGCCACAGGTGATAGAAGTGAATCTCGACCACCTTCGCTCCCACTCCGGCTTCCTTCTTTTTCGCCGGGAAGACCTGCCCATAGATCGTCCCATCCTCCGCCTTCACCATCGGGTCTTGCACTTTGGGCACGAACTGAGCCGGACTGGTCGAGCAATCCGCCCTCCCCGTCCTGAAACTCGGCCGAAACTGCTCCAATAGCCCCTGTTCCAGTACATCGCTCAGTCCATCCCCATCGGAATCGACCTGAATGCCCTGCCCGAGCCGCGTCTCCTGGCCCGGCAACACCCGCAGGCCCGAAAACGGTACGACGACCACCATCGCCAACCCCAGATATCTCATGGTCTTAGGATGCGCCGGATGTACCCGGCGCAATCCGATTCGCAATCCCGGCCCATCTGTCCGACAATAGAGAGTGGCCATGATTGAAGAAATCGCAGAACCCAACGTGCCTGTCGAGAAGCTCATCCAGGCGATCGATCACATCACCATCCGCGGAGCCCGCACCCACAACCTCAAGGGCATCGACGTCGACATCCCCCATAACGCCCTGACCGTCGTCTCCGGCGTCTCCGGCTCGGGCAAATCCTCGCTTGCCTTCGACACCGTATATGCCGAAGGACAAAGACGTTACGTCGAGAGCCTCTCCGCCTACGCCCGCCAGTTCCTCGAACGCATCGAGAAGCCCGACGTCGACCACATGGACGGCCTCGCCCCCGCCATCGCCATCAAGCAGAAGAACCAGACCCGCAACCCCCGCTCCACCGTCGCCACCGCCACCGAGATCTACGACTATCTCCGCCTGCTCTACGCTCGCTGCGGCACCGTAACCTGCTTGCACTGCGGCGGAACCGTCAAGCGCGACTCCGTGGACGAGATCGTCGAAACCGTCCTCTCCCTGCCCGAAGGCACCCGCGCCTACGCCCTCTTCCCCATCGTCCGCGCCGAGATCAAGCTCGAGCCCCTGCAATCCCCCGCCCCCGAGCCCGCTCCCGCAAAGCCCGCCCGCAAAACCGCCAAGAAGTCCGCGCCAACTACCAACATCGCCGCCCTCACCCTCACCGACACGCTCCGCGAGCGCCTCCTCGAACTCCGCCGCCGCGGCTACAACCGCCTCTACCAACCCATCGAGGGATCCCCCGGCAACATCGTCGAGTTCTCCACCCCCGAGTCGCTGCTTGAGCTTAACTTCGACCTCCCCATCTTCGTCCTGGCCGACCGCCTCGCCCTCTCCCCCGACATCCGCGCCCGCCTCGTCGACGCCATCGAGACCGGCTACCGCGAGGCCGGCGAGATCCAGTTCCACACCGTCCCTCGGAATGGAGACGGCGAAGCCGACCCCATCCGCCTCCGTTTCTCCGCCGCCTTCGAGTGCACCACCTGCCACCGCGCCTACCGCGAGCCCGAACCGCGCCTCTTCTCCTTCAACAATCCCTTCGGAGCCTGCCCCCGCTGCCAGGGCTTCGGCAACACCATCGACTTCGACCCCAACCTCATCATCCCGGATAAGTCGAAGTCCCTCGCCGCCGACGCCATCGCCCCCTGGGCCTCGGGCAAGTACCGCCCCCTGCACGCCGAGATGATGCGTGCCGCCCGCGACGCAGGCGTCCCAACCCACATCCCCTGGTTCGATCTCACCCCCGACCAGCAGCGCTTCATCGAAGACGGAGGCCACGGCTTCCCCGGAATCCGAGGCTTCTTCGCCGACCTCGACCGCAAAAAATACAAGCTCCACGTCCGCGTCTTCCTCTCGAAGTATCGCGGCTACGCCACCTGCCCCGAGTGCCGTGGAACCCGTCTCCGCGCCGAGGCCCGCGCCGTCCTCCTCAACGACCGCAACATCACCGAGGTGACCAGCCTCACCATCACCGCCGCCTCCAACTTCTTCGATTCCCTCCAGCTCTCCCCCGCCCAGACCGAGATCGCCGGCAAGATCCTCGAAGAGGTCCGCCAGCGCACCCACTTCCTCCACCAGGTCGGCCTCGACGACCTCACCCTCGACCGCCTCGCCTCCACCCTCTCCGGCGGCGAAGCCCAGCGCATCCAGCTCGCAACCTCGCTCGGTTCCCGCCTCGTCGGTGCCCTCTACGTCCTCGACGAGCCATCCATCGGCCTCCACACCCGCGACACCGCCAAGCTCATCCATATCATGGAGGAGCTCCGCGACCTCGGCAACACCATCCTCGTCGTCGAGCACGACCCCGACGTCATCCGCGCCGCCGACTACCTCATCGACCTCGGCCCGGGAGCCGGCGAACTCGGTGGCAAACTCCTCGCCGCCGGAACCGTCGCAGAGGTCACCGCCAACCCCAACTCCATCACCGGCAAATACCTCTCCGGCCGCCTCACCATCCCCGTCCCCAGGGTCCGCCGCGAGCCCGGCCGCGAACATCTCATCCTCAGGGGAGCCCGCATCCACAACCTGCGCGGCGTCGACCTCGACATCCCCCTCAACCTCCTCTGCTGCGTCACCGGCGTCAGCGGAAGCGGCAAATCCACCATCGTCCACCAGGTCCTGTATCGCGCGCTGTTACAGTCCCTCGGCCAGACCGAAGGCTCCGGCGACCCCACGCACCTCTTCCGCGCGCTCTCCGGAACCCAGTACCTCAACGAAGTCATCCTCGTCGACCAGTCCCCCATCGGTCGCACCCCCCGCTCCAACCCCGTGACGTACATCAAGGCATTTGACGAT
>JAMFSC010000195.1 GCA_026225095.1 bacterium | reverse complement strand
GCATCGACCAGGAACAACAGCGAGTGCCCCGGAGCCACCAGCACCTGCGCATGATATCCCGCCCGCTCCAGCTCCCGTCCCCGTTCCAGCAGCCTCGCCTCCAGCTCACCGGCATGATCGATCGCATACCGCAGAGCCTTCGCCCCCATCCGATGAAACTCCCGCCCCGCCGCATCCACCACAACCAGCCCCTGCCGCTCAAACACCTTCGTCATGAACCGCGCAAACGCCCCACCCAGCGTCGCTCCCGGCGTATAACACTCCCGCAGCAGATCGCAAACCGGTGCCCACTCCAGCAACTCACTCGCCCGCTCCAGCACTCCGTCGATCTCCGCCCCCAGCGCCACCCCGCCCACCTCGACCGGCACCGCCGTCTTCAAACCCACCCGCAGCGTCTCGACACTCTGCTTGGTCAGCAGCGCCACCTGGTCCACCTCCTCCAGGTCATGATCCTCCGTCGCCAACCAGAACATCGGCACATGCTCGACGCCCGTCTGGTCCGTCGCCTGTTTGGCCCTGGCCACCGCCGTCGCCGCCTTCAGCAACGTCAGCAGCGGCCCGCCGAGCAGCCCCACCTGCTGCCCCGTCACCACCGCCCTGGCGCCCAGGCGCAGCTTCTCGATATTCTCCAGCGCCGCATCCCCCGCACCAAACTCCGCCGCCTGCGCCCTCAGAACCCCCACCAGCGCCTCCGCATCGTCCACCTGCGCGGCCACATATCCCGTCCCATACCACGTCCGTACGGGGGAGTCCTCCGGACCCTGCGCCATCCCGAGAAAATCGGCAAACAGCCGCGTCGTATGCGGCAAAGCGGTCATCGGGAAACACTCACTACTCATCGCTCAATCCCTCGTCGCCGCCGGCACGCTCCCGGTCGAGCGCATGGCCGTACCCCAGCCGCTTCCAAAATGAATTTCTTCGCTGTATTCGAACCGTCGTCCGTTGGATGCCCAACCCTATGCGCCCGATGCAGGATGATACCGTAGCCACATGGCTGCCCCCAAAAAACTCTCTGCAAAAGTGACCCCACGCAAATCCGCGACCGCCACCGCATCCCTCAAAAGGGCACCCGCCACGACCACGAAACCGGTTGCCGCCGACTCCACCGCCTCCACCCGCAAACCGCGCACCCGCAAAGCCAAGGTCCTCGCAAGCCGGATCTCCTTCAAAGGAAAGATCTTCAACGTCCACACCGACAAGGTGCAGGAGCCCAACGGCACCGTCGCCACCCGTCAGGTCATCCATCACAACGGATCCGTCGTCATCCTCGCCGTCGATTCCAGCCGCAAGCCCCGCAACCCCGACGTCATCCTCATCCGCCAGTACCGTTACGCCGCCGGCCAATACCTCCTGGAACTTCCCGCGGGACGCATCGAACCAGGCGAACGCCCCCTCACCGCCGCCAAGCGCGAGATGATCGAGGAGACCGGCTTCCGCGCCCGCAAATGGACCTTGCTCACCAAATACTTCGCCAGCCCCGGCTTCCTCGGCGAATCGATGCAGATCTACCTCGCCGAAGACATCACCCCCGGCATCGCCCAGCCCGAAGGCGACGAAGACATCGAGCTCGTCCGCCTCCCCCTCTCCGAAGCCATGAAGCTCGTGGCCACCGGCCAGATCCACGATGGCAAAACCCTCATCGGCCTCTCCCTCTTCGCCGCCGCCCGCCGCGCGAGACGCTAGAAAAGAGCGCACACCTGGAGAACACAACCCTCAAGTTCAATCCATGACACCTTCGTGTCAGTTTTCAGGAAATCAACGACTTTTCAGGGCAACATCGACAATATTGATCTAAATCGTCCTTGTGTTATCCAGCGAACAAACAAACACCAGCAATTCTCCTAAGCTTCATTCAGAAAAAGGCGTACCGGTCCGAACACGGTCACCTCTTCCTGAGTGGCGCGCGAAGGCTCGGAGCTCAGGCTCAAGGAGAACGCAGAGATGTCTCAATATAAAGGGGAAGTGAAGTGGTTCAATAACGCAAAAGGGTATGGATTCCTCGGCCGCGACGGTGGGCCCGATGT
Organism: bacterium; assembly: GCA_026225095.1. Classification (GTDB taxonomy): domain Bacteria; phylum Acidobacteriota; class Terriglobia; order Terriglobales; family Acidobacteriaceae; genus Edaphobacter. Next base: position 13,927 of record JAMFSC010000195.1, on the reverse strand, counting down.
CTTCGTCCACTACAGCTCCATCCAGCTCGACGGTTACAAGAGCCTCAAAGAGGGCGACCAGGTCGAGTTCGACATCATCCAGGGTACCAAGGGACCCCAGGCCGACCAGGTAGTTCGTCTCAGCGAAGCGCTCTAGCACTCATAGGAAGACGATCTACCACCATCCATCTCGAAAATATTGCACGACTCCCACTCCGAGGCAGGGCCCGCAATAGATGAAGTAGCTCATTCCGAGGCATACTGATCTGAGCGGCCGGGTTCGCCCGGCCCCTTTCAGTCTATGGACAACATCACGATCGCCCGCCTGCTCGACGAAACCGCCGCCCTCCTCGAAATCGATGGAGCCGACCCCTTCCGCATCCGCTCCTACCGCCGCGCCGCCGAAGCCGTCGAGCAACAGACCACCCAGCTCGCCGCCCTCGCCACCCCGGACGCCGATCCCAAACTCCTCCTCGCCATCCCCGGAATCGGCAAAGGCATGGCCGCCAACATCCGCGACCTCGTCTCCACCGGAACCATGCCCCTCCGCGCGGAGCTCCTCGAAAAATACCGCCCCACCATGCTCGAGCTCCTCCGCCTCCCCGGCATGGGTCCAAAGACCGTTGCCCTCATCTGGTCCGCCCTCCAGGTAGCCGACATCGACGCCCTCGAGACCGCAGCCAAAGCCGGCCATCTCAATTCCCTCCCCCGCATGGGAGAAAAGTTCACCGCCAAGCTCCTCAAAGGCATCGAGGACCACCGCAAGAACTCCTCCCGCTTCCGCATCGACCACGCCCGCGACTTCGCCGAGCGCATCGCCTCCCTCATCCTCGCCTTCCCCGGCATCGAGACCGTCACCCCCGCCGGCTCCCTCCGCCGAGGCCGCGAGACCGTCGGCGACCTCGACCTCCTCGCCACCGGCCCCGCCTGCGAGCCAGACGTCGTAGCCGCCGCCGTCGAATACGTCGCCACCCTCCCCCTCATCGACAAGCTCCACGCCCGCGGCCAGAACAAGGTCACCTTCACCCTCCGCAACAACCTCCAGGTCGACGTCCGCCTCCTCCCCCGCGCCAGCTACGGAGCCGCCCTCCAGTACTTCACCGGCTCCAAGATGCACAACGTCGCCCTCCGCCAGCGCGCCATCAAACGCGGCCTCACCCTCTCCGAATACGCCCTCCTCCGCCTCGAAGACAACGTCATCGTAGCCGCGGCCAGCGAAGCCGAGATCTACAACGCCCTCGACCTCCAGTTCATCCCCCCCGAGCTCCGCGAAAACTGTGGAGAGCTCGAAGCCGCAGCCGCCGGCTTCCTTGAAGTCGGCATAAAGGACCCGGCCAGCCCCCAGGCCCTGCCCCACCTCATCACCCTTGCCGACATCCACGGCGACGTCCACATGCACACCTCCGAGACCGACGGCACCCGGACCATCCGCGAGATGGCCGAAGCCGCCATCCAGCGTGGCCTCAGCTTCATCGCCATCACCGACCACAGCAAGAATCTCGCCATGACCAACGGCATGGACGACCGCCGCACCCTCCTCCACGCCGCCCGCGTCCGCGAAGTCAACGACCAGCTCGCCCAGGAGTTCCACGCGGGCAGAGGCCCCCAATGGGACGCCTACCAAGCCAGCGAACGCTTCAAATCCGCCGATAATCCAACCATTGGCAGCCTAGCCCTGTCCTTTCTCTCCACCATCCCCGAAGAGAAGCTACAGGACAACCTCATGCTCCCCGAGGTCCCGTACCCGGATCCTCCCTTCACCTACACCGACATCCCCAAACCCACCGCACCCTTCCGCATCCTCACCGGAATCGAGGTCGACATCCTCGCCGAAGGCCAGCTCGACCTCGAAGACGAGACCCTCGCCGAACTCGACATCGTCATCGCCAGCGTCCACTCCCGCTTCGACCAGCCCCAGGCCCAGATCACCGAACGCATCCTCCGCGCCATCGAGAACCCCTACACCCGCATCCTCGGCCACCCCACCGGTCGCAAGGTCCTCAAGCGCGACCCCTACGCCGTAGACGTCGAGATCATCCTCAAACGCGCCGCCGAGCTTGGTGTGGCCGTAGAACACAACGCCGCCCCGGCAAGAGCCGACCTCAAAGACACCCACCTCAAACTAGCCAAAGAGCTCGGCTGCAAGATCGTCGTCAACACCGACGCCCACGCCACCGAAGAGCTCGACTACATGCAATTCGGAATCACCCAGCTTCGCCGCGCCTGGCTCACCCCCGCGGACGTCCTCAACACCCAACCCACCGCAGAGGCCTTCCTCGCCCAGCTCCGTGCGCGCCCACGCCCAAGCTAGAATTCATCCGATATCCAACGGCCTCGCCTGTTCCGTCCGTCCCTGACCGGACTGAACTTTCCCTGTCGATTTTGCGTCTTACCACCAGCGCACCACGAGGATGCACCATGACACCGCAAGAAAAAGACATGCTCCAGGGTCTAACCGACCGCATCAACAACACCCAGCTCACCGAGAAGGATCCCGAAGCCGAGCAGTTCCTCCAGCAGAGCCTCGGCCGCAATCCCGACGCCCTCTACATCGCCGCCCAGACCATCCTCGTCCAGCAGTACGCCCTCGAACAGAGCCAGAAGCAGCTCGCCGACGCCAAAGCCCAGCTTGAACAGGCTCAGCAGCAACCCAGACACACCACCACCTTCCTCGGCAACCTCCTCGGCATCAAGGACGATCCTGCCCCTCCCACTCAGCCCCAGTACACCCCCGTTCCCAACCCGCCGCCACCGGCCCCAGCCGGAAGCTTCTGGGCCTCCCGCCCCGGCTACGCCCCCCAGCAATCCGCCTCTCCACCCTTCAGCTCCCCCCAGCCACCACCTCAGTACGCGCAACCCCAGTACGGCCAGCCCCAGTATGCCCCGCCCCAATCACAATCAGGCGGCTTCCTCCGTTCGGCCATGACCACCGCAGCCGGAGTAGCAGCCGGAGCCCTCGCCTTCGAGGGAATCGAAAGCCTCATGCACGGCTTCGAACATCAGGGAGGCTACGGCAACAACATGGGCAACTTTGGTGGCGGCGGCGGCGCCCCTCGCGAAGAGGTCATCAACAACTACTACGGCGACTCCTCACCCTCCGAGCATCACGAACACACCCAGCACCTCGCGGATTCAACCGACGTCGAAGACCGAACCAGCCGCAGCTTCGCCGACACCGACGCCAGCGATTCAGATTCGGACGGCGACACCATCACCAGCTCCGACGACTCCAGTTCGTCCGACAGCTACGACCCCGGTGGAAACGACGACAACTTCTAGACGCATTGCTCTCGAGCAGATTGCCTGATGATGTGAAGTTGGGTGCCCCACCTTCGCGACACGCTTCACCGTCGCTAAGGTGGGCCGGAGCGCCACGGCACCCTACACAACGCTCAGGCGCGCGATAAACGCACAAGAGCAGACCACTTTTCGAAACACCGCCCGCTGTCCAGTTTTTCCATGCAACGGCCCACATTCGGCCCACAAAAAAGTTCCTGGTGAAACATTGGGAAATTTGCATCGCTGCCTGCTAACCCGTTTAGAAAACCGCGGATACGGGAGACTCGCACAAAACAGCGATTTCATACCACTTTATTAGAAGATTAGAGCCAAGTGGTCTGACCAACTCACTCCGCCGCAGGCTGCGACGCCCCATCCGCCAGCCCGCGATACTTCAACATCGGCCCCGCCTCGGGCTCCTTCCCCAGCCACGCTTTATACATCGCATCCAGATCCTCCGTATTCCCCCGCGACAGTACCATCTTCCGAAACCGATCGCCGTTCGCCCGCGTCAGCCCGCCGTGGTCCTCAAACCACTGGTAGGCGTTATCGTCCAGCGACTCGCTCCAAAGGTACGCATAGTACCCCGCCGCATACCCCGTATTCCAGATGTGCGCGAAGTAGCTCGACCGGTACCGCGGAGGCACCTCCTTCAGCGCCAGCTTCGTCTTCACCAGCGCGGCCTTCTCAAACTCATCCGGATCCAGCAGCGCCCCGCCCTCGGCGATCGTATGCCACTGCATATCCAGCTCCGCCGCCGCCAGCAGCTCCGTCAGCCGGTACCCCTGGTTGAACGTAGCCGATCGCTTCAGCTTCTCCGCCAGCTCCACCGGCATCGGAGCCCCCGTCTTATAGTGCTTCGCATAGTGGCTGAAGACACTCGGATAAGTCGCCCAGTGCTCATTGAACTGCGACGGAAACTCCACAAAATCCCGCGGCACCGCCGGCCCCGACAAACTCGGATACATCGTATCCGCGAAGATCCCATGCAGCCCATGCCCGAACTCATGGAACATCGTGATCACATCGTCGAAGCTGATCAAAGCCGGTTCCCCCGGAGCCGGCTTCGTGAAGTTGGTCACATTAAAGATCACCGGAATCGTCCCCAGCAGCTTCGACTGCCCGACAAACTGATCCATCCACGCCCCGCCGTTCTTGTTATCCCGCTTGAACGGATCCTGGTAAAAAAGCGCCAGCGTCTTCCCCGACGCGTCGAACACCTCGAACACCCGAACATCCTCCTGGTAGACCGGAAGGTCCTTCCGTTCCTTGAACGTAATCCCGTAAAGCTCATGCGCAGCATAAAAGACGCCATTCTCCAGCACACTCCGCAGCTCGAAATACGGCTTCACCTGCGCCTCGTCAAGATCGTACTTTGCCTTCCGCACCTGCTCCTGGTAGAACTCCCAATCCCACGGCTCCAACCCGAACCCGCCATTCTGAGCTTCAATCAGCGCCCGGATGTCCGCCGCCTCCCGCCGCGCCCGCGCCGTCGCCCCCGGAACCAGAGCATCCATGAACTTCAGCGCCGCCTCCGGAGTCTTCGCCATCTGGTCCTGCAACGCCCACGCCGCATAGTTTGGCGACCCCAGCAGCTTCGCCTTCTCCGCCCGCAGCTGCGCCAGCCGCGCAATCGTCCCCCGGGTATCGTTCGCCCCACCCCGCTCCGCCCTGTTCCAAGAGTCCTCAAACACCGCCTTCCTTGTACCCCGGTCGCCCAGCGCCGCCAGCACGGGTTGCTGGGTCGTATTCTGCAGCGCAATCACATACCCATCGACCTTCCGTTCCTTCGCCGCCACCGCCGCCGCCGCAATCTGCGCCTCCGGCATCCCCTTCAGCGCGGCCTTGTCACTGGTCCGAAACGCCGCCTCCTTGGTCGCCGCCAGCAGCTTCGTAATAAAGGTGTTCGAAAGCGTCGATTCTTCCTCATTCAGCTTCTTCAGCCGCACCTTGTCCCCATCGGACAGGTTCGCCCCCGCATGAACAAACCGTTGATAGACCACCTCTACCAGCCGCCGCGACTCCGGATCGAGCTTCATCGGATCCCGCTGCTCATACACCGCCTTCACCCGCGCAAACAGCTTGGCATCGAGATAAATCGCATCCTGATGCGCCGCCAGCTTCGGAGCCTCCGCATCCTGCACCGCCTGGAGCACGGGGTTCATATTCGCCCCCGAAACCCCGTTAAACACCCCCATCGCCCGATCGAAGAGCCGCCCCGTCTTCTCCATCGCGACCAGAGTGTTCTCAAACGTAGCCGCCGCCGGATTCTCGGCGATCGCCGTAATCTCCCTCCGCTGCTCGGCCATCCCGGCCTCGAGCGCCGGTTGATAGTCCGTATCCTTGATCCTGTCGAACGGAGGAGCCTGAAAAGGCAGCGCGCTCGCCCGATAAAAGGGATTCTCCGGCCCCCAGACCGAGGCCTGCCCCTGCGCCTGCAACATACCGACCGCACCACTCATCCAGATCGCCCCCGCCATCGCCATCGCCATTCCAGTCACCGAATCTCTCCAGTTTCACCTGAAAATTTATTGCATCATTGGCGCAATTGTAGCCCCACATTCACCACAAACCGTGTCCATCCCGTTCTGGATCGCATTCCCAGGACCTTGGTTTGAGCCCGCAAATCAAAGCTTCTTCGATCACTTGCCAATCGTAACTTCGCGGGTGTACCTTCCCCAATGTCGTCGGGGAAACTCCCGCACGGCAAGGAAACAAGAGGAAACTTATGTCGAAGCTAACCCGTATCGCAACACCACTGATCGCAGTGGCGATGATGAGCAGCACGCCCTTTTTGGCGCTCGCCCAGACCACCCCCCAAACGCAGAACAGCGCCACCCAGGACTGGAACTCGCCACCCGCCGGAACCGAACAGGCCCAGGCCTACAAGGATGGCATCCAGGCCGCCCAGCTCGACACCGCGGCCCGTCGCAAGATCGACCCGAAGACGTCGCATCTCTACCTCCACCCCCCAGTGAAGGGCAACGCCAAGGACGCATACCGGAACTCCTTCGAGGCCGGCTACCAGGCCGCCGTCAAGCACGGCTCCCCCTCCTAAGAGGCGCCAGCCGCCGTTCCGCACCACCGAGAGGGCTCCGCCAGGGGCCCTCTTTTCATTCCCTCCCCCGCCGCCACCCTGTATCCTGATCCTGTGGCCATCTCCGCGACAACCAGAACTCCCGATCACGCCCGCCGCGCAGGCCACACCCATCCGATCGCCGCCAGCCCCACCTCACTCCTCGCCGACTACGCCGCCCTCTTCAAACCCCGCGTCTCCACCATGGTCGTCATCACCGCCGGAGCCGGCTTCTACCTCGGCAGCCTCCGCAGCGGAATCTCCCCCTTCCACGCCGGCCTCCTCCAGGCCCTTGGGGGCATCACCCTCGTCACCTGCGGCTCCAGCGCCCTCAACCAGGCCCTCGAGCGCAAAACAGACCTCCTCATGCGCCGCACCGCCAACCGCCCCATGGCCGCGGGCCGAATCGGTCTCGCCCAGGGCCTGATCGTCGGATTCCTCGCCGTCTTCCTCGGCTCCCTCTACCTCGCCTACATCACCAACGTCATCACCGGAACCCTCACCCTCCTCACCGCCGTCGGCTACGTCGCCATCTACACCCCGCTCAAGCGCGTCACCGTCATCAATACCTTCATCGGAGCCTTCCCCGGAGCCCTGCCACCGCTGATTGGTTGGACCGCCGTCCGCGGCATCATCGAGTGGCCCGCCGTCGCCCTCTTCGCCATCCTGTTCGTCTGGCAGTTCCCCCACTTCATGGCCATCGGCTGGATGTACCGCCAGGACTACGCCGCCGCCGGAGTCCGCCTCACCCCCACCAATCCCGACATCCGCTGGGCCGCCCGCTCCACCGTCATCCAGAGCCTCTTCTACGCCGTCCTCATGATCCCCGTCGCCCTCTGGCCCACCTGGCTCGGAATCACCGGCATCCCCTACGCCATCGCCGCGACGATCCTGTCCATCGTTTATCTTGCCTACACCATCCGATTCGCCCGCATCACCCGCAACCCCGCATCACCCGAATCCCGCATCCCGGCCCGCGATCTCCTCCGCTGCTCCGTCATCTATCTACCCCTGCTCCTGGCCGCCATGATGCTCAACGCCCAGGGCCGCCTCCTGTTCTAGCGCCACGTTCGCTCCTCCTAAGTAAAGGAATCATGTCCACCCAGCGCTTCCCCATCCCGCCCCAACGCACCCACCCCTCCATCGTCGTCGGAATCATCGGCGTCAGCGCCATCGCCAGCCTCTTCCTCGCCTGGCTGGTCTACTATCACCAGCCCACCGACGTCGCCGGAACCCAGCTCGCCTTCCTCCCCGCGCTCAACGCTATCCTCAACACCTGCTGCACCATCGCCCTCGTCATCGGCTACCGCTACATCCGTCGCGGAGCCATCATCCCTCACCGCACCAGCATGTTCTTCGCCTTCTTCTTCTCGTCTCTCTTCCTCGTCTCCTACATCACCAACCACGCCCTCCACGGCGACGCCCACTTCCACGGCACCGGCCCCATCCGCCCCATCTACTTCGCCCTCCTGGTCTCCCACATCTTCCTCTCCGTAGTGGTCCTACCAATGATCCTCATTACCTTCTTCTTCTCCCTCACCGGCCGCTTCCCCCTCCACCGCAAGATCGCCCGTTACACCTATCCCATCTGGCTCTACGTCTCCGTCACCGGAGTCATCGTCTACGCCATGCTCGCAGGCTGCCGCTAAGTGGCCATGCAACCCGACACCCGAGCCCTCCTCCGCACCGGCCTCCTCATCTTCGGCACCGGAGCCATCTCCGCCCTCCTGATGCTCTACGCCTTCGGTGGAGTCACCCGCCAGGGCCCCCACACCAATCTAGGCTGGCTGGCCCTGATGATCACCATGGGCTGCCTCCCCACCGGAACCCTCACCCTCCTCCTCGCCGCCCTGAAACTAGCCGCCGACCGCCACAAATAGGCCTCGTCGTCGTCCCCGTCCTCCACACCCCCATCTGCTATCCTCAACCTCTGAACAGCACTACCTGGAGCAACAAAATGGCAAAAGGCGTCAACAAAGTATTCCTTCTCGGCAACGTCGGTAAAGACCCCGAGATTCGAGCAACGGCCAGTGGCATGAACGTCGCTACGTTTTCACTCGCCACGGCAGATCGCGCGAAGGATGCACAGGGAAACTGGGCTGACAAAGCCGAGTGGCATAATCTTGTCTGCTTCGACAAACTTGCCGAGACAGCGAAGAACTATGTCAAGAAGGGCTCGCAGCTCTTCGTAGAAGGTAAGATCACCACGCGTTCTTGGGATGACAAAGAATCGGGTCAAAAGAAATATCGCACCGAAATCATTGTGAATGATTTCACGTTTGTGGGGACAAAGCAGGCTGGCGAAGGCGGTGGTGCGCCAGCTTATGGCTCCGAATCCCGCTCCTCCAGCTACGCCAAGTCCAACACTGCCCCGTACGGCCAGAGCCAACCCGCCTCCGTCCCCGACTACGGCGACTCCGGCATCACCGACGACGACATCCCCTTCTAAGACCATCGTCCCATCCAGCAAACAGGCCCCTCGAACCAGAGGGGCCTTCCGCTTTCACCCAATCCAAACCCACATGCCCCCCACCCCCGAGCAGGATCCCCGCGTCTACTTCGCCGCCGAGCGAACCTTCCTCGCCTGGATCCGCACTGGCCTCGGCCTCATGGGCGTAGGCTTCGCCGTAGCCCGTTTCGGCCTCTTCCTCCGCCAGATGCGCGCCGAAGAGACCCACACCGTAGTCCAAAGCACCGGCCTCTCCGTCTGGTCCGGCGTGGCCCTCGTCTTTCTCGGAGTCATCGTCCTGGCCACCTCGGCCATCCAGCACACCATCCTCATCCGCGAACTCAGTTCCGGCTCCTGGACCCCCGGCCGCATCTCCCGCAGCGCCGTCGCCCTCGCCATCCTCCTCGCCCTCGTCGGCGTAGGCATGACAACCTACCTCCTGATCCTCCGCTGACCCGCCCTCCCCGAGCAAAATAAAACGGGAGACGAGGCAATCACCTCGTCTCCCGTCCGTCTTTTGGCTGTCATTCCCGAAGGGAATCTGCGTTTGCTCCCCTCGAAACCAGCACCAATCCGCGTTAGTAAACGTCCCGCTGATACCTCTTCTGCTTCTTCATCCCGTCCAGGTACTCCGCCGCATGATCCAGCGTCCCCTGGGACCCCTTGGCGATCGCGTCCAGCAGCGCAAGCTCCACGTCCTTGGCCATGCGCGTCGCATCCCCGCACACGTAGAAGTAAGCCCCCTCCTCCAGCCACGCATAGATCTGCGCCGCCCTCTCCTGCATCCTGTCCTGCACATAGATCTTCCGCGCCTGGTCCCGCGAAAACGCCGTATCCAGATGCGTCAGAAATCCGCTCTTGTGCATCCCTTCCAGCTGTTCCTGGTAAAGAAAGTCCAGCGACCGCCTCTGCTCCCCGAAGAACAGCCAGTTCTTTCCTGTCTCCCCCTTCGCCTGCCGCTCCTCAAGAAACGCTCGAAAAGGCGCAATCCCCGTCCCCGGCCCGATCATGATCACCGGCAGCGTCGTATCCTCCGGCAGCCGGAAGTTCCCATTCGCATGAAGGAAGACCGGAATCTTCTCCCCCAGCGGAGCCCTCTCGCCGATATGCCCACTCGCCAGCCCCTGCCGCTCCCGTCCATGCGAGTCATACCGCACCACCCGCACCGTCGTCTGCACCACACCCGGATGCGCCATCTGGCTCGAAGCGATCGAGTACATCCTCGGCGTCAACCGCGCCACCACCTGAAAAAGCTGCTGAGGATCCGTGATCACACCGGGAAAGTCATGCACCAGGTCGATCAGCTCCCGCCCATAGCAGTACTCCTCCGCCCGAGCCTTGTTATCCGGCCCAAACATCGCCTGCAGCCCCACATTTCCCGGAGCCAGCTTGGCCATCTGCGTCACCGCCCCCCGCGCCAGCTTGCCGATCTGCAGCCGCGTCCGTACCGCCTCCTCCAGCGAAATCTCGACCTTGTAATGGTCCAGCACCCGCTCATCCCCGGTAAACCCGAGCGCCGTCAGCACCTCATACACCGCCTGCGCCCGATTCGTCGGCAGAATCCCCACCGCATCCCCCGGCAGGTACTCCATCCCCTCCTCCAGCGTCAGTTCCAGATGCCGCGTCTCCTTCTCCGAACCCGGCGCCGTCAAAAGCTCATTGACCGTAACCTCGGAGAGGAACGGGTTATTCCGTGTGTACTTCCCTGCATGCACCGCTGTCGCTGTCTCGCTCATCCCTCCATATTAAACGGATTTCGCCCACCGTCCAAGCCGATCCAGCCATTTAGCCCCTGCGAACCCACCGTCGACCGAACAGAAGCAGCGAAGCCGTTAGCACACAACCATTCGGCAGTGGCTCATCTTCGAACGAGGTTGCCGAAAACGAAGACATTGCAGGAAGTCAGTCCGCGGATAACAATTCAACGCCCCGAACCCGCGGGTTGCGCTGTGTATGTAGCATGCTATATACACCAGACGCAAGGCAGAGGCACAAGATGAGACTCGAGACAAAACAGTGCAGACGGTATCGCCGCGCGCTGGCGCTCCTTACAGCCATCCTCGCAGCCGCATCCACAATCCACGCCCAGACAGCCGCGCCGCAGCTTGAGGTCGCGACCGTGAAACCAAGCAATCCCGCCAAGGAGCACCTGGGGTTGTACTGGCGGCAACCTGATGGCTTCAAGTGCGAAGGCACCACCCTGCGCGGGTTGATCAGCAACGCCTACGGGGTGACCGGTAGCAGCGTCAAAGGTCTCATCGTGGGAGGCCCCACATGGATGGCCTCGCAGGCATTCGACCTCCAGGTCAAGGTCGATCAGCCTTCGATCGCGCGGTGGAGCAACTCCTCGCAGGAAGCCGTGGACGAAGAGCGCCGCAGCGTTCTCCGCGAACTGCTGGCCGAGCGCTTCCAGTTGAAGCTCCATCGCGAACCACGCGAGATGCCCGCCTTCGCGCTGATCGTTGCCAAAGGCGGCCCCAGGCTGCAGCCGCCGGTCGAAGAAACCAATCTTCCCGCAGGTGTACCAAACAGCCGTATCAATCATTACGGCAACGGCCACATTCAGGGACACTCCGCCACGCTGGCCAATCTGTCCAGATCGCTCGCAGGAGAGTCAGAAATAAACGGGCGCCCGGTGCTCGACAAGACCGGCCTGACCGGCCACTACGACTTCACCCTGCGCTGGTCGCCCGATCCCCTCCCCGGAGCAGCACCATCCGACCCCGGCGGGCAATGGCCCTCACTCTTCACCGCCCTCGAAGAGCAACTCGGTCTGAAGCTCACACCGGAGAAGGCGCAGGTGGAAATCATCGTCGTCGACTCGGCGGAGAAACCGTCGGAGAACTAGTTCCCGCCCACCCTCCAGACCGACCCAACCATCATCCCCTTACGATCGGCTCCCCAAGCGGCACCACCACCCGCCCAGCCACCGCATTCAGAACCTCGATAAAAGCCACCACCATCGCGTCGATCCCCGTCAGCAACCCAAGATACCCACCCATCTTCCCCGTCCCCATCCCGAAATCCCCCGCCGCCAGCAGGAAAAACGTAATCCAGAGCAGCAGAAACACGCTGAACACCGCCTTGTTCAACCGGAAGCTCACCAACCACAGCAGTAGAGTCAACACACCCCACATCAGCAACACGGTAGCCACCGCGCTCGCCGGAGGAGCCTTCAGCCATCCCGCCCCCACCGTCCACTGCAACAGCGCAAACCACCACCAGAACAGCCCATAGGAGGTAAACGCCACCATCCCGAACGTATTCCCCACCCGGAACTCCAGCACCCCCGCGATGATCTGCGCGATCCCCCCATAAGCGAACGCCAGCGGCACCACCACCGGAACCGCCTCATGCGGCAGCAGCCCCGCGTTGATCGCGGAAAGCACGCAGGTAGTCAACCCAAACCCCAGCAGACCAAGCGGCCCTGGGTTCGCAATCTTCGGCAAAATCGGAACGTCCGCTACCACCGTCTGGGGCATACCCACACATCTCCTGAAATCACAAAACTCCACGTCGTCGACGCGCGCACCATCCTACATGCTCATGCCGCCAAACGCGTTACATGTATTCGCGCCCGGCCTCCGCCCTATAATCACCTCGACCGAAAACCCATCACCCGAGGTTTCATGAAAGCCTTCCGCATGGAAGCCCCCGGCCACGCCGCGATCGTTCAAATCCCCGACCTCTCCGCCCCAAACCCCGGCGAAGTCCTCCTCCGCGTCAACATGGTCGGCTTCTGCGGAACCGACCTGACCACCTTCCGTGGTGGCAACGCCATGGTCCGCTACCCCCGCATCCTCGGCCACGAGGTCGCCGCCACCGTCTTCGAAGACGGTCTCGATCTCGCCCCCGGAACGCCCGTCACCCTCTCCCCCTACACCGCCTGCGGCCTCTGCGCCTCCTGCCTCCGCAACCGCCCCAACGCCTGCGTCTCCAACCAGACCATGGGCGTCCAGCGCGACGGAGCCATGACTGAGTTCATCTCCATCCCCCGCGACCGCCTCTACCCCGCCCCCACCCTGTCCCTCCATCAGCTCTGCCTCGTCGAGCCCCTCACCGTCGGAGCCCACGCCACCGCCCGCGGTCGCGTCTCCCCACCCGACACCGTCGCCGTCTTCGGCTGCGGCGGCATCGGCCTCGGAGCCATCGCCGCCGCCTCCTTCCGCGGAGCGACCACCATCGCCATCGACATGGACGACCGCAAGCTCGAGGTCGCCCGCAAAGCCGGAGCCCACCACCTCATCAACACCGCCTCCCAGGACCTCCACGCCACTCTCCAGCACCTCACCAACGGCCGCGGCCCCGACGTCTGCATCGAGGCCATCGGCCTCCCCCAAACCTTCCGCGCCGCCGTCGAAGAGGTCGCCTTCACCGGCCGCGTCGTCTACATCGGCTACGCCAAACAGCCCGTCGAGTACGAAACCCGCCTCTTCGTCCAGAAAGAGCTCGACATCCTCGGCTCCCGCAACGCCCTCCACGACGATTTCCTCGCCGTCATCGCCATGCTCGAAGCCGGCCACTTCCCCGTAGCCGAAGCCATCAGCGCCACCGTCCCCCTCGCCGACGCCGCCTCCACCCTCGCCCAATGGAGCGACAACCCCGCCGCCTTCACCAAGATCCTCGTCAATCTCGAAGCTTGAAAGACCCCAGCCTATCCAACCACCCCTGAACGTTGTTACCCTGCCCTACACACCCGCCCGCGCCCCATCGGCGCCGCGAAAAGAGGAAAGAGGTACGATGCAGGTCTCCGTCACCCCCGGCCCCGCCACCCCCCGCCCCGGCACAAATGACCCCTCCGCCCGCAACCGCCCCGTCTTCCCCACCGGCCAGATCCTCGCCTTCTCCCTCGTCACCGCTGCCTTCTTCTTCTGGGGAATGTCCAACTCCCTCACCGACATCCTCGTCCAGCAGTTCAAAAAATCCTTCGAGCTCAACCTCCTCGAGGCCCAGCTCGTCCAGACCGCCAACTTCCTCGCCTACGGCCTCATGGCCATCCCCGCCGCGCTCCTCACCCGACGCTTCGGATACAAGGCCGGAATCCTCTCAGGACTCTGCCTCTTCGCCACCGGAACCCTCCTCTTCTGGCCCGCCGCCGTCATCGGCCGCTACAGCTTCTTCCTCGTCGCCCTCTTCGCCGTCGG
>JAMFSC010000194.1 GCA_026225095.1 bacterium | reverse complement strand
CGACACGCAAGCACTGGCACGGGCATCCGAGATGGACGCGAGTCCCAGGCTATAACCTCTCTCAATTGCTGCATAGGTGAGTGCATTTCGTCTATGCACTCACCGAGGGGATGACTATCGAGAAGTCGTCTTCTCGTCACCAATCTGCCTCAGCTGACGAGAACGGCATTTCTCGCTATTTGAGAAGCCGGTACATCTGGGTTCTCAACCATCCCAAGCCATCGTCCTTTTGCGTCCGTTCATGCCAGATGAGGCGGTAAGCAAACGGTGTTTCGCCGCGCAATGGAATCTGGTCAAGCGGTGCCGAGTCAGCGAGCACGCGCCCCAGGCGAGAGGGCAGGATCATGAAGTGATCCGTATGCGTCAGCATCATTGGAGCGGAAGTGAAGTAGGGCGTTCGCAATGCAATCCTCTGCGATGGATGACCGAGGCGAGCAAGTGGATCGTCTCCCTCCAACCGGTCGCCCACAGGATAGAGCAACACAATCTGCGGGTAAGTGGATGCCAGTGCGGGGTCGAGGCTTCCATCTTTCCGCCGCCCGTTCAGCAACGGATGGCCCTGCCGAACAAGACAGACGGATCTCTCGCGGTAGAGGGTACGAGCATGAAAGTTCTCGGGCAGGCGGCTTTCGGAGTCCAGGGCAAGATCGAGTCTTCCTGTTTCCAGTTCGAGGAGGGTCTGCGCATTCCATGGGCTGACCTCCAACGTGATGCCAGGTGCCAGCATGCCGAGCGCCTTCACCAGGGGTGACAGAACGACGGTTGCACCATGGTCCGTGGTCGCGATCCGTACGATCCGCTTTGCCGTGGACGGTTCAAAGGCCTCCCGCTCAAAGAGAGCTGAAACAGACCTCAGCGCTTCCGTGACCGCTGGCCGAAGTTCTTCGCCCCGTGGTGTCAACGTATTTCCCTGACTACCTCGAACCAGTAGTGGGTCACCGAGCGCACTGCGGAGTTGGGATAGCACCCGGCTTGCAGCGGGCTGGCTAAGTCCCAGCGCTTCGCCGGCCTTGGTGACGCTCCGCAGATCGAGAAGTTGTTTCAACAAACGCAGCGAGCGAAAGTCGAGGTTCTCGAAGGAAGCATTCATTTTTTGCATGGAGGGTATGCCTTTTCAGCCATTGGCTGCATGTGCTGTTCTCGCAATACTAAATACGAGGCGCCAGCAGCACGCAGAAAAGAGGGATAAATGAAGATCATCAGCATTGAAGAGCATTTTCTGACCCGGAGCATCCACGCCGCGTGGGATGCGTCGCCGATCGGTGCGGAAGGTACGGACCTTCTGGATCAAGGCGAGATGGGGCGGATGCTTGAAGACCTGGGGGATGGCCGTTTAGCGCTGATGGATGAGAGTGGAATTGACGTGCAGGTTCTTTCCGTCACAACCCCCGGACTTCATAACCTGGAACCAGAAGAGAGCATCCAGCTGGCGAGGGAGACCAATGATCTGATCGCTACGACCATTGCAAAGTACCCGACCCGGTTTCAGGGGTTCGCGGTCCTTCCGATGGCTGCGCCGCCGGAAGCAGCATCGGAATTGCAGCGTGCCGTGGAGCACCTCAGGTTTCGCGGTGCGATGGTATGTGGCCGTGTGCGCGACAAAAACCTGGATCACCCTGACTTCATCCCGTTGCTTCGCACAGCGGCAGAGCAGCGCGTACCGTTGTTTATCCATCCTCAAATCCCGCAAGCTTCTGTTCGAGTAGACCTCTACTCAGGGTTCGGGGAGCTGGTCGATCTGGCCTTCGCGACGTTTGGCCTGGGCTGGCACTATGAGGCCGGCGTCCAGTTTGTACGACTGATTCTGGCAGGCGCGTTCGACCGTTTTCCTGATTTGCAGATCATCCTCGGTCATTGGGGCGAGGTTGTGCTTTTCTACCTTGAGCGCCTCAAGTCGCTTACGCGTGTGGCAAAGCTCGAGCGTCCTGTTGAGGACTACTTCCGGCAGAACCTGTACGTTACCCCCAGCGGCATGTGGAGCCAGGAGTACCTGAAACGGGCCGTGAACGTTGTGGGGCAGGAACGGATTCTGTTTTCCAGCGATTATCCCTACCAGTACCGGCCTGGGCAGCCGGGGCGTTCGTTCCTACTCAGCGCTGACCTTTCGCAGGAAGCGAAAGAAGCGTTTGCGCATGGTAATTGGGAAAAGCTCACGAATCGTAGATCTTCCCACGCTAAGAGTTCCTCCCTATAAGTCTTAGGGCTGTATCTGGACCGCACGTTTGAGATGGCTGGACCTGGAACGGTCCTGTTGTCGGGCGCGGCAGTCATCAATGGGGCTCTGAAGGAGATGTTCTGGAGCATGCTCGTTTGCTATCCGCCATCATCGTGCGACAAGGGCAGACGCTTGGACCCGACGTTACATCCGTGCTTCTTCAAGCGCTAATCCATCGCAATGTGCGGGTGCGCCAGAGCGCAGCCGTCACACTGGGCCGACGGCGGGACTGCACCGCGTTGCCGCGGCTAGTCGAGCGCTATGGCCAGGAGGAAGTGCCCGAAGTTCAGGCGGCCTTGGCGACCGCGATCCTCGCCTCGGGTGCCACTTCAGCCGCCGACTTGGCCGCACACTCGGGCACGCCGGCTACCGATCTATGGTGGTGTGTCCTGGCACACCGTACGCGAGACCTAAGCGCAGGGGACCGGCTGGTTTCGATTGCGATGGACCCGACTCAATTGTGGCGAGTTCGACCGGCGGCAATGTGACATCAACGAGCGAAATTCAATGGCTTGATGCTATCCATCAAGTCCCATATAGCCAGTTCACGCTCATAGGCAGGATATCACTACTGTCCGACTAATGATCCGTCCTCCACCTGCAACTAGTTGTTTTGCATGGGCTTATGGGGCATTTGTTCTTGCCGCGATTTGAACTGCGTGGCTGGGTTTGAGGGTGCTCATTGCGTGGGT
>JAMFSC010000035.1 GCA_026225095.1 bacterium | reverse complement strand
GTTCCAAGGCCGGGGCCGGGGCTGCTGGCGGTGACCTGTCCGCCGTGCTGTCTGGCGATGGTTCGGACGAGGAAGAGACCGAGGCCCGTTCCTTTGATCTTATTCAGGTTGCGGCCCGGGACTCGGTAGAAGCGGGCAAAGATGCGTTTGAACTGGTTGGGCGCCAGACCTACGCCGGTGTCGGTGATGCGGAGCGAGACCCAGGTGTATCGGGTGATGGCGAGGGAGACGGTGATGTGGACGCCTTCGGGGGAGTATTTTACGGAGTTCTCCAGCAGGTTAAGGATGGCGGTGCGGAGGTCCTCGGCGATGCCCTGGATGTGGAGGCGGACAGCTCCCGGGGTTGGGAGGAGCTGGATTGCCTCGGGCGGGAGATGGTGGCGCTGGAGGGTGATGGCGATGGATTCGGCGACGAGGGGCTCAAGCTCCAGGATGGCGCGGTTCTGTTGGCGTTGGCGCTGACCGAGTTCGCCGGCCTTGAGGACCTGCTCGACGGTGGCGAGGAGGCGGTCGCAGTCGGAGCGCATGATGCCGTAGAACTCCTGGCGCTGGGCTTCGGGGATGGTGGTGCGGCGCTGGAGGGTCTCGAGGTAGAGGCGGATGGAGGCGATGGGGGTTTTGAGCTCGTGGGTGACGGCGTTGAGGAAGGAGTCCTGACGCTCGTTGCGGCGGACCTCGCGGATGAGGAAGACAGTGTTGAGGACGACTCCGGCGACGAGGATGGCGAAGAAGACGATGCCGACGACCATCCAGGCGATGCGGCGCTCGTTGAGGACGATCCAGGTGATGTTGAGGGTGATGGTCAGGCCGGTGAGCAGCGCGCCGAGGGTGATGAAGGTGGCGATGGTTCCGCGGCGTCGGGTGATGTTCATGCTGAGGGTAAGGGTATAACAGGGACGGAGGTCGGGATGAATCGGCGGACGGTGTTGCGTGGTGTGGGTTTGGGAGCGGTTGCGTGGGCTGCTGGGCCGTTTGGGTATGGGATCGAGGCTGAGGCGGTTGCGGCGACGCGGGCGGGCAAGGTCAAGGGGACGGTCGAGAATGGCGTGTATGTGTTCCGCGGGATTCCTTATGGGGAGGATACGGCCAGGACACGGTTCAAGGCTCCGCGGACGGTGGCGGGTTGGACGGGCGTGAAGGAGTGCGTGGATTGGGCTGCGCGGGCTCCGCAGCTGGCGGTGGAGCGGGCGGGAAAGGCTCCGGTTGGGTACCATCTGCCTCCGGATATTGGGGGTCAGAGTGAGGATTGCCTGCATGTGAACGTGTGGACGCGTGGGTTGCGCGATGGGCGGAGACGGCCTGTGCTGTTCTACATCCATGGTGGCGCATACAACAGTGGGACGGCGAACTGCGTGCTGTATGACGGGAATCGGCTGTGCCAACGCGGCGACGTGGTGGTTGTGACGGTGAATCACCGGCTGAACGCGTTTGGTCACCTTTACCTGGGCGACATTGGCGGGGAGGCATATCGGGACTCGGGGAATGTGGGGATTCTGGACCTGGTGCTGGCGCTCCAGTGGGTGAAGGCGAATGTGGCAGAGTTTGGCGGCGATCCGGATCGTGTGCTGATCTTCGGGCAGAGCGGCGGTGGAGCGAAGTGCGCCACGTTGATGGCAATGCCGGCGGCGAAGGGGCTGTTTCACCGGGTTCTGACAATGAGTGGGCAGCAGGTGAAGGCGAAGCCGACGGCGGTTGCGACGGAAGAGGCAAAGGACGTGCTGGACAAGCTTGGGGTAAAGTATCGGACGGCCTCGGATCTGCAGGTTCTGGAGACGCTTCCGATGGAAAAGATTCTCGAGGCGGCACGGATCTACCAGTATTGGCTACCGGTTCGGGATGGTGGGGTGCTGGGGCGGGATCCGTTTACGCCGGACGCTCCGGGGATCTCGGCTGGGGTTCCGATGATGCTTGGGAATACGCATGACGAGACTTCGATTGCCGCCGCCGGGATGCTGGCGGGGAAGACGGGAGAGGAGGCCTGGGTTGCGGCTCCGGGGGTGTTGAAGGAGAGTGTGGGGCAGTATCTTGGGGCTTACTCGCCGGAAGAGGTGGTGCGGCGGTATCGGGAGATCTATCCGGAGATGGCTGCGGAGCGGTTGGTGGTGGCGGCTTCGGTTGCCTTCAGGGCGTGGGCTGGGCAGGTGCTGGAGGCGGATCGGAGGGCGGCTTCGGGGAGGGCCAATACGTGGGTCTACCGGATGGACTGGAAGGATCCCTTTCCGGGACATTGGTCGCCGCATACGATCGACCTTGCTTTTATGTTCGACAACTGTGGGGTGGCACCGGGGATGGTAGGGTCGACTGCGGAGGACCTGGCGCGGGCTGAGGCCCTGGCGGATCGGATGGCTTCGATGCTGATTCGGTTTGCGGCTACGGGCGACCCGAACGGGGCTGGGCTGCCGCGGTGGCCGGCCTACCTGGCCCCGGCTCGGGAGACGATGATCTTCGAGGAGCGGGTGCGGGTGGAGAGGGATCCGCGTGGCGAGGAGCGGGTATTCGCGGCGGCGGCTCAGTATCGGCAGCCTGGAACCTGATCAGCTCGCCCGAGTGTCCCTGCGCGATTGTTCAGGAGCAGGGTTTGTTGCGGTTGGGGTGCGCTCCCTTTGCCCGGGCTTCGGATTCGGGCATGTAGGAGCCGGACTTTGTTTTGCCGTAGAAGTCCGAGTCGGGGCAGTGGTAGACCTTGCTCGAGCCGTTGAGCCAGACGAGGTTTGGTCCTCCTCCTGGGGCGGGGGGCTGGTTGAGAAGATAGGCGCGGCGGGTGGTGATGGATTGCACGGGGGCGGCGGCTGGGATCGAGGCAGGGGCGGGGCCTGGGGTTGGGGCGGAAACGGATTGGAGAGTGCGATTGGCCGTGGGGGTCGGGATGGCCGGGACGCTGCCAGGGGGCGGGGACCAGGTGTGGATGCCCTTGTGGCCTTTGCAGGCCGTGTCCTTCGTGGGAGAGGTGGTGTAGGTTCCGTCTTTACAGATTCCCGTGGCGTTCGCCGGAGCCTGGGAGTGGGCGAAAGGAATGCAGAGGAGGAAGAGGAGGAACGGTATTGAGAGAGTGATCATTCTCCTGGATTGTTCTCTGTGAACATGGGTGATGGCAAGGTCATGGAGCTGAACTTCTTCTCGCGGATGATCTTTGCAGGTCGAAGTTGCGTGCTTTCGGACGAAGATGAGAGACAAACGCGGATTCCCTTCGGAATGGCAGACAAGAAGCGAAGACAACGACAAGTGAAGGCAGCGTGATTGAAAGTCAGAGCCGTTCTCCTGTTCGCCTTCCTATTATCCATCCGCGTGGTCAGACCACTTGGTCTTAATCTTCCGACAAAGTGGTATGAAATCGCCGGCTTTTGCGAGTTTCCTGCATCCATGGTGTTCTAAAAGGGTTAGCGGGCAACGACCGAAATTTCCCAATGTTTCACCAGAAGTTTTTTGTGCGTCGAATGTGGGCGGTTGCATGGAAAAACTGGACAGCGGGCGCTGATTCAAAAGTGGTCTGTTGTGGTGCGTTTATCGCGCGGATGAAGTCCGTTGGGGAACCCCTGAGCCGGTTCGCAGTCCGGCACCCGGATCCGGGGCCGAGGCTCTTAGAGCGGATTTGGTGAAGGGGTGGAGGAAGACAAACGCAGATTCCCTGCGGGAATGACAGACAGAAAGGCAAACACCACTACCGTGACCGGAAACCACGGCAACCGGAGAAATGCTCCTGAGGGATGCGGGATGACGTATCCGATGGTTGGGCCGAATGGGTTAGAGCAGATTCACTGAAGGTGTAGGGTTCTGGGTCGGGTACCGTGGCGCTCCGGCCGACCTTAGCGACGATGAGACGTGTCGCGAAGGTGGGGCACCCGACTTTATAGCAACAGACAATACGACCTAGAGGCTGCTGTCAAGGGCCTGGGTCAGGTCTTCGAGTAGGTCTTCGATCGCTTCGCAGCCGGCGCTGAGGCGGATAAAGCCATCGGGGACGGCGTCGCCTCCCCAGCGGGCGCGCCGCTCCGCGGAGGTGCTGACCGAGCCGAAGCTGGTGGCATCCGTGATAAGGCTGGCTTTGGCCATGAAGGATTCGGCGGCTTCCTTGCTTTTGAGGGTGAATCCGAGGACCGGACCAAAGAAGGACATCTGGCGCTTTGCCAATTGGTGCTGGGGATGGGTGGGGAGTCCGGGATACCAAACGTCTTCGACGTCCTGGCGAGTGGTGAGGAACTCGGCGATGGCCTGGGCGTTGGCGCAGGATCGTTCGAGGCGCAGGGGAAGGGTTGCGATGGAGCGGTGGGCGAGCCATGCCTCCATCGGCCCGAGGGCGGCTCCGGTGTGGGCGCGCCAGAAGTGGATCCGGGCGAGGAGGTTGGGGTCGCGGACGGCGACATGGCCGACGAGGAGATCGCTGTGGCCGGTCATGGACTTGGTGTCGGAGGAGACGGAGAAGTCGGCCCCGAGGGCGAGGGGGAGTTGGCCGAGTGGGGTGCAGGTGGTGTTGTCGACAGCGACGAGGGCTCCGGCGTGGTGGGCGGCGACGGAGAGGGCGGCGATGTCGCAGAGGTCCAGATTTGGGTTGGAGGGGGTTTCGAGCCAGACGAGTTTGGCTCCGTGATAGAGGTCTGCCTGGAAGGGGTCGGAGGTGGCGGCCATGCGGAGTTCGACGCCCATCTGTGTGAAGTACTCCTGCATGAGGTGGCGGGCGGTGAAGTAGGAGTTGGTGGGGTAGACGCAGATGTCTCCGGGGCGAAGGACGGAGCCGAAGACGGCGGAACAGGCGGCGATTCCGGAGGCGAAGACACGGACCTGGGCCTGGTAGCCGGGTCCGGACTCCATCTGGGCGATGACGTCTTCGAGGCCGGTCCAGGTGGGGTTGTGGTCACGGGCGTAGGTGTAGGGGATGCTGGAGGGGTCTCCCGGGGCGTGGAAGGCGGCGGCGAAGACGGGGCCGGAATGGATGGGGGTTCCGGGGAGCGCGGGGGCGAGGGTCGAGCGGATGATGCGGGTGGAGGGGCGCATTGGAGGAGTGTAAATTGTTGGGTCCCGCCGGATGGGCCCGCTGCGCGGGTGCCGGTCACTTCGTGACCTTTATAACGCTTCGCGTGGGCCTCCCGTTGGTCGGGCTGGGGGTCTGCTTGTGTTCCGCGAAGTGTTGCCAGCCTCCGGGTTTGAGGGGCTCGCGGGTGCCGTTGGGCTGGAGGAGGGTGATCTGCGGCTGGCGGGAGTTGCGCTTAAGAATGGTTCCGATGCGGGTTAGAGGAATTCCTGCGATTTTGCTGGGGATGCGGGTTTCGGGGTGCGCGGTGAAGAGGAGTTCGTAGTCTTCGCCGCCGTGAACGGCCAGCGTAAAGGCGTCTGGCTGGTGCGTGGCGAGGGGGTGGACGGGAAGGGTGGCGGCGTCAATTTCGGCACGGACACGGGAGGCGGTGCAGAGATGAGCGAGGTCGGTGGAGAGGCCGTCGGAGAGATCGATACAGGCGGTGGCGAGGGCTCTACGACGGAGGGTCTGGCCCTGGTGGAGGCGAGGGTGGGGGTAGAGATGAGGGTGACCGAGCTCCTCGATGTGGTTGGGAGTTTTGGCGGATGGGTTTGCCGCGGCCAGGACGATGCGAAGTTCCGCAGCGGCGCCTCCAAGGGAACCGGTGACATAGAGATGATCGCCTGGTCTGGCTCCCGAGCGGCGGAGAGCGGTCCCGGTGGGGGCCGAGCCGGTGAGGACGATGTCGGCGAGGATGGTGTCGGTGGGGGATTGGGCGGTGTCTCCTCCGGCCAGGGGGGTGTCGGTGGCGGTGGCGAGGGTGGCCAGACCGGAGAGGAAATGGGCGATCCAGCGGCGGCCAGAGGGGGTTTGCGGAAGATCGTGAGGGAGGGCGAGGGAGAGGAAGGCGGCGAGCGGGGTGGCTCCCATGGCGGCCAGGTCGGAGAGACCGCGGGCGAGGCAGCGGTAGCCTACGGCGTGGGCGGGGTGGGTGTCGCGACGGAAGTGGCGGGACTCGAGCGTGAAGTCGGTGGTGACGAGGAGGTCGTGGGCGGGGGGCGGGCGGAGGATGGCACAGTCGTCGCCGATTCCGAGAGCGAGGGTGGCGCGGCGGGGGGTGGGGAAGGCTTGGCGAATCTGTTCGATGAGGGCTAATTCCGCGGGAGGCGTTTTTGTCATGCTGGTGGGAGGATACGCGTTTTGTGCGGCTGAAAAAGACAGGTGAGATTGTAGTCGTAGGATGAACGAGAAGCGTCTGGATAGGCACGGATCGTTTGCCCCATCCGGGGGCGCTTGCTAGACTATGAAAGTGCGCGGTCGAGATTCGCGAGTCGGGTTGTCGTTTTGGAAATGAGGATCGGCGAATTCGATTTGCCGAGGCTCATTGGTTTTCGGCGATGGCCGATAAGGCAAAGGTAAGGCTGGAACAGGATAAGGAATCTCGTTGACGCGAAAGATCGGCAGTTCGAAGCGGCGCTTCTATATCGTTTTTGTTGGCCGCGATCCGGATGGGACGCTGCACAAGATACCCGTTCCGCTACGGTACGCCTATGTGTTTGTGGCGGCGGCGGGGATCGGGATGTTCACGATCACGGGGATGGCGGGATCGTACTCGCGCATGCTGATCAAAACGGCGCGTTTCAACCAGTTGCGGCATGACCAGGATTCGCTGCGGAAGGACTACGCGCACCTGGAGCAGCAGAATCATGAGAAGGACGTGCAGGCGGCTTCGCTGGGTTCGCTGGCTACTGAGGTTTCGGCGCTGTATGGTCTGACGACGAGCAAGCTGGCGATTCCGATGGGGCGGCTGCGAATCGGGAAGAGCCAGACAAAGCACGTCGTCGATGCGAGCGCGGCGGTGGTAGACCCGGCGAATCTGAGTGATGACAGCTATTTCAAATCGGTGGATACGTTTTACGCTTTGCGGTCTTCGGCGCTGAGCGGGTCGACGGCTCGGGCGATCGCGGGGTCGTTGTCGACGGGACCGGGGTTTGGAAGTATTCGCGGCTTCAACGTCGGTGTGCCGAGTGTCGGTGGGGGCGCGGAGATGCCTTCACTGTGGCCGGTCGTGGGGCCGATCTCGAGCAGCTTTGGGCAGCGGGAAGATCCTGTCCTCGGTAACGGCGAAGGGGAGTTTCATAAGGGCGTGGATATTCAGGCTCCGCTCGGGACTCCGGTTCGGGCGACGGCGGATGGGGTAATCGCTTCTGCCGGGATGGTAAATGGGTATGGGCGCGAGGTGGTGATCGACCACGGTCACGGGATCGAGACGTGCTATGGGCATATGTCGGGGTTCGCGGTGATGGGAGGGCAGACGGTCGCGCGGGGACAGGTGATCGGGTATGTCGGGCATAGCGGCCGGACGACCGGAAATCATGTTCACTATGAGGTCCGGGTGAGGAACGCGCCGGTGAATCCGCATAAATATCTGCGGGTGACGATGGCCGATATGAGCGTGGTTGGGGACCCGAAGATCGGCGGCTAGGCGCAGAGCTTGAGCAGATCGGGTTCGTCGGCGATGGTGCGGTAGCGGAAGTGGCGGATAATCTTTGGGCCTTTGAGGAAGAAGATTCCGGGCATCTGGTGGCCGTCGTCCTTGATGCGCCCTATTCCGTGCTTGATGAGTGCTCCCTTGAGCCAGCCGTAGTAGACGCGGGGGCTGAAGAGATGGCGGATGGGATGCATCCGGGCCAGGCCGAAGTTGGGGTGCTGGTAGAAGGATGCGTCGGGGTTGCTGATGCGTTCGACCGATTCGAGATGGTAGTAGTCGAAGTAGTGTTTGGCCAACTCGGGAGTTCCGAGGTGGACGAAGATGGGGCGTACGCCGCGGGCGTCGAGCTTGGGGCGGATCTCGGCGACGCTGGCGATGGCGGCTCGACAGAAGGAACAGCCGAAGTGGCGGAGGAAGATGAGCAGGATGGGTGAGGCGTCGGCAAGGTCCAGGAGGGTGGCGCCGGATTCGGTGCGCATCGCGGCGAGCGTTTGGGCCAGTGGCTGGTCAACTCCCGTCCCGAGTGTCGGGCTCAGAGAGCCGGAATAGACGGCAGAAGGCATGGGGGACTCGCTTCGGATGGAGGTTGGGCCTGCCGAGGAGTCTACCTTGAGACGTACGATTTCGACAATCGAATTACTCAGGGCAACAGTGCGAATCAGGAGGTTCTTCCCACGCTTACAGCGGATTCGCTGAAGGTAGTGGTTGGCGTTGGGTGCCGTGCGCTTCAGCCCACCTTAGCGACGATGAGGCGTGTCGCGAAGGTGGGGCACCCGACTTTATACCAACAGGCAATCCGATCTAGTTGAAGCCGCGGCGGGTGCGGTTCCGGGCCGCTTCGTCGCGTTCCATCTCTTTTTCGCGTATGCGCTCCGCGTAGTTTGCGGCCTGATCGTTGCGGGACTTCTTTTCAGCGGCGGTGAAGGCCCGCTCCTCGGTGCGGGAGAGGCGCTTGTGGGCGGTCATTCCCTCGAGGAGGAACTCGGCGGCGGAGACGGCGATCTCGGGTGGGGAGTTTTTTTCGAGCTTGAGGGGGGTAAGCTTTTCGAAGAGTCCCTGGATCTGCTTCAGCTCTTTCAGGGAGCCGGATGCGGAGTGGGCGTCGGTGAGGGATACGGTCCCGCCCAGGTTAAACCACTGCTCGATCTGCTGGGTGTTGGTGTCGGCGAAGTACTGGTCGAAGACGCTGGCTACGCTGGCGCGGATGATCTCGCGGACGACGGTGTCGGCTCCGCGCATCTCACCTTCGTACTCGAGCTCGATCTTGCCGGTGATGCCGGGGAGGGCGGCGATAATGTCCGCCACTCTTGGAACGGCCAGGGTCTCGTTGTGCAGAAACGCCCGGCGCTCGGCGTTTGAGATGACGAGCTCCATGGTGGAGATGGGCAGGCGCTGCGAGACGCCGGAGCGCTTGTCGACCTTCTTGTCCTCGCGTGCGGCGAAGGCGATGGTCTCGACGATCTGCGAGATGTAGTGGGGGACGTGGATCTCGGAGGCGGCTCCACGATTCGACCAGGCCTCCTGCTGGGTGATGGCGATGGCTTCGTCGATGGACTCGGGGTAGTGAGTGCGGATCTCAGAGCCGATGCGGTCTTTCAGGGGAGTGACGATTTTTCCGCGGGCGGTGTAGTCCTCGGGGTTGGCGGAGAAGACGATGGCCACGTCGAGGGGGAGGCGAACGGGGTAGCCCTTAATCTGGATGTCGCCTTCCTGCATGATGTTGAAGAGCGCGACCTGGATCTTGCCGGCGAGGTCGGGGACCTCGTTGATGGCGAAGATGCCGCGGTTGGCGCGGGGCAGGAGGCCGTAGTGCATGGTGAGCTCGGAGCCGAGATCCTGGCCGGAGCGAGCGGCCTTGATGGGGTCGATGTCTCCGACGAGGTCTGCGACGGTGACGTCGGGGGTAGCCAGCTTTTCGACGTAACGGTCGTCGGGGGTGAGCCATGCGATGGGGGTGGCGTCGCCGAGGCGGGCGATCAGGTCTTTGGCGAACTTTGAGAGGGGGGCGTAGGGGTTGTCGCGGAGCTCGGAGCCGGCGACGTAGGGGGTGACGGGATCGAGGAGGGTAGTGAGGGCGCGGAGGATGCGCGATTTGGCCTGGCCGCGGAGGCCGAGGAGGATGAAGTTGTGCTTGGAGAGGACGGCGTTGACGATCTGGGGGACGACGGTGTCTTCGTAGCCGATGACTCCGGCGAACATGGGCTGCTTGATATCGGAGGCGGCGTTGGCGCGGAGGCGGGCGATGAGGTTTTCGCGGAGTTCTTCCTTGACGCTGCGGCCGAGAAGTTCGGGGGTGTACTGGGAGGTGCGGAGTTGGCCGAGCGTGGTTGGCAGATTTGCGGGAAGGGAGTTCGCCATAGGTTTAACTATAGACGCCCGAGGCCGGGGAAGGATTCGAGGATGGCCGGCCCGGGCGGGTGTCGTGGCAAGAATGGGACGTGGGTTGTGGTGGGGTGAACAGTCTCAGCTCGGATTGGGTCATGGTATAGAGTCGGTGGCCCGATGCTGTGGTGGCCTGCCCACCTTAGGCGCGGTGAAACGTTGCGCCGAAGGTGGGGCACCCAACTTCATACCAGCAGGCAATCTGCATCTAGCCAGGTGGAAGATCGTCGATGAGGGCCTGCATCTCGGCGAGAGCGTGGTGGTTGCTGGTGCGGGTGGCGGCGGCGATTCCCTGATTGAGGAAGTCGCGGGCATCCTCCATGCGGGAGAGGCGGACGAGGAGCTGGCCGGCCATCTGGTAGCCGGGAACGTAGTCCGGATTGAGGATGCGGAGCTGGTCGAACTGGGCGAGGGCTTCTTCCGTGCGGTTGGCTTCGGAGAGGGCCATGGCGAGGCCGTAGCGGGCGAAGGAGTCGGTGGGATTCTGGGCGAGGATCTCGGTGAGGAGGGGGATGCGGTCCATAAAGGCTAGTTTAGAACCGATCAAGAGCCCACTGCGCGTGGGGCGGTCACTTCGTGACTTGCATACCGCTTCGCTGGGTGCTCCCGATGGTCGCAATCGATATTTTCTGACGAGACTCGGGATAGCCATCTTCCGGTGGGTTGCGTTCCGGGGCTGGATTGGTGATGCTGGTGGGATGAGTGATGAGGCGAAGTCGAGGACGGTGGCGGAGTCGCAGTCGGAGCGAAGTGAGATCGTGTTTCCTTCGGATTCGAATGCTTTGGGGTTTCTGTTTGGCGGGCGGCTGATGCAGTACATCGACCTGGTGGGGGCGATGGCCGCGAGCCGTCATGCAAGGTCGTTTACGGTGACGGCGTCGATGGATCATCTGGATTTTCTGTCGCCGGTGCGGGTGGGGGAGTTGCTGATCCTGAAGGCCAGCGTGAATCGGGCCTACAGGACGTCGATGGAGGTTGGGGTAAGGGTGATGGTGGAGGACGTGGTCGAGCAGAGACTACGGCATGTGTCTTCGGCCTATCTGACGTTTGTCGCGATCAACCGGGAGGGCGTACGGCAAGTGGTTCCGCAGGTCGTTCCGGAGACGGAGCATCAGAAGCGGCGGCATGAAGACGCGGGTCGGCGGCGGGAGATGCGGGCGGGAGAGACGCAGAGGAAGAAGGAGATGAGGGCTGCGCTCGGGGAGGAGTGGCATGTTTGATTTGGGCGTGCTTGCGTCGGGATGACGACAGGCTGAGAGTGATTGGCGCGGTCAGGGCTGGGCGTAGTATCCGTCGCGGGTGCGGGCGATGAGGCCCGGTTTGTCGATGTTGATCTGGATGTGGTGATACTCGTCCGGCTTCTCCGCGGAGGCGGGGGTGAAGGTGAGCTCGTACCAGGACTGGGTGTCGGCGACGCACTTCTGGAGGATGTTGGCCACGTCGCTGCTGCCGCTGAGGACGAGACCTCCACTCTGGACGGCGAGGACCTGAAGGCTCAGGTCAGCGAGATCGGTGTCGCCGGGCCTGCTGATTCCCTTGGTGAAGGATTGATAGTAGCTGGCGCGGCTGAGATCCTCTTCCGGGCCGAGCGGGTTGATGTTGTAGATGCTCACGTCCGACTGCTGCAGAGCTTTCGAAAAGGAGACTATATCGTGAAAGATCTGCTGACGCTGGCGATTGTCGAGATCGATGCGCACACCCGACAGCAGGGGCCAGCCGGGCGATATCCAGAGGAGAACCTTGCGGCCGGGGAGGGTGGCGGCGTAGGTGGTGATCTGGCGCAGTGCGCCGATGGAGATCTGGGTACGCTCGTCGGCACCCCAGATGCCGCTGGACCGGGTGATCTGGCGAAGGCCGACGGAGTAGTGGTCGAGCGAGGCGCTCAGGGCGTTGCCGTCGAGCGAGAAGGAAGGCTCTATTTCGGTGCCTTTGTCGGTGACGACGGCGATGGAGGTCGGCTGGGCGAGGCGGCCTTCGTTGGCCTTGAGAAACTTCTGGGCCTCCTGCTGGACGTAGGAGACGCGGAGGAAGCTGGTGTTGACTCCGTCAATGATGAGGATGACTTTTACAGGCTCCTGGTGGAGGTTGACGGCCTTGAACGAGGTGATGGGCTGCGCGGACTTATTGTCGAGGAGGGTGAAATCCTGTTGTAGCAGGCCGGGGATTGGGACGCCGGCCTTTGGCGTCACGATGACGTCCAGGCGCATGGTATGAGGGTCGGCGGGCTGTTGGGCGGTGGCGGTGGTGAGGAGGCTTGCGAGGAGGAGGCTGATGCGGAGGCTCATCGAGTTGGTCCCTTTCAGCCCTGCCGGAGAAGGGCGAGAGCGGACAGGAGGAAGAAACTTCCTGACTATCGTTCGATGCTGATTGGGGCGCGCTAGGTCTTGCAGAGTTCGGAGCTGATGATCTCGCGGCGGTCCAGTGCGATCTGTTCGAGGTGATCGAGGTTGAGACGGTAAAAGATCCCGGCGAGGGCGGTGAGGAGGGCAAAGACGGGGACGGGCAGCCAGGGCTGGTGGATGTGGGAGGCGAGGTAGAGGACGGCGGCTCCGAGGGCGGCGCAGAGGATGAGGATCAGGAGGCCGATGAGGACGTTGAGCTGGCCCTGGCGGCTGCGGCGGAATTTGCTGAGATCGATGAGGCGGGGGGAGTAGATGGAGCGGATATTGCCCAGGGTGAGCGAGATCAGGAGAGTAAAGGCAAGCCAGAGGTAGGTGGACAGGAGGCTTGGAAGGTCGGGTGTGGCGCTGGTGGAGAGCACGATGGCGGAGGTGATGAGGACTTCGACGGCGATGAGGGCGAGTCCTACGAGGTTCTTGGCGAGGATGACGTCGGAGAAGCGGATCGGAGCGAGGAAGTAGAGCTGGACGCCCACGCCGTCGATGCCGAGGATGTTGTACATGTTGGCGGTGAGAGCGAGCAGGACGTAGGCGAGGGTGGCGGGGAGGAGCCAGGGTCCGGAGTGGTTGGCCAGGCCGGAACGGGTGACGATGATGAACGCCATGAAGACAGGGGCGATGAGCGGGATCAACAGGGGGCCGGAACGGGTGATGTAACGGATCTCCTTGATCATGCAGGCGGCAAGGACCGGGGAGAGTCTCGGGGTCGACGACAGGGTTTGGGTAGGGGTGAGGGTGAGGGATGGGCTGCTGGGGACTGCGGCGATGGGTGGGGGTGTTGCGGCGGGGGCAGCGGTTTCGCTGAAGCTTTCGCCGTGGAACTCTCCGCGAAGCCGGCGGGCGAAGATGCCGAGGAAGGCGGCGGCGAAGGCGCAGATGCCGAGGGTGGGGAGGATGGCCTGGGTCGGCTTGCGGGCTGCGAGGTCGCGGATGGCGGTGGCGGCGAGGCCTGGAGGGAGGGCGTTGAGGACGGGGGCGGCGGCGTGAGCTGCGCGCATGGCGATGCCGATGCGCCGGGTGTGGTGGGCCTGCTCCGCGGGTGTGCTCGCCTTGTGGTTGCCACTGTTGACGGTGACGTTGACGTACTGGAAGGCGAGCATGCCGACGAAGAAGAGGCCCATGATGAGCTCGCGGGTCTTGCGCTGGGCGAAGAGTCGCTCGAACCAGAGAAAGATCATGCGAAAGAAGAACAGGATGGTGAGATCGAGCAGGAGGAGGACGAGTGCGGCGGCGGGGAAGAGCTCGGGGCGGGCGATGCCAATGCCGATGGTGGCGGCGAAGAGGGAGAGCGAGGAGACCACGGTCGGGACATCGAGCAGGCCGAAGAGGAGGCGGGTAGCGAGGTAGGTGGAAAAGCGCAGGGGAAAGCGGATGAGCATTCCGAGGTCGAAGCTGGGTGCCTGAGCCTGGGTGCTGATGGTAAGGGTGGTCCAGAGGAAGGCGATGGCCCAGAGGAGATAGGGCAGGAAGTCGAAGCGATTGCGGGAGACGATGAAGAAGGCGCCGACACCGGCTCCGACGATCGGGAAGATGGCGAGGAGGGCAAACAGCGGATAGAGGAAGATGCGGGCGATGACCTCGCCCTTGCCGCCTTTGCGGCGGAAGTTGTTGAGGAAGAGGCGGCTGCGCAGCCAGGCGATGGCTGTGAGCTGCTGGCGGGCGGTGGGAAGGTTTTCTAGCCCAGCCATGTGAGCTCGCGGGCGGGGGCGTCGGCGGTGTGCTGGGAGCCGACGACCTGGATGAAGATCTCTTCGAGGGTGAGGTGGCGGGAGCCGTTCGAGGCGGTCGCCACGCCGGCGCGGAGGTCTTCGAGGGAGCCGTGGGTGATGAGGCGTCCCTTGTCGATGATGGCGATGTGGGTGCAGAGACGCTCGACGATCTCGAGGACGTGGGAGGTGAGGAAGATGGTGGCTCCACGGGCGATCATGCCCTGGAGCATTGCCTTGAGGGTTCCGGCGGCGATGGCGTCGACCCCCTCGAAGGGTTCGTCGAGGAAGAGGATTTTGGGCCCGTGGATGACGGCGGCGGCGAGGGCGAGCTTCTTCTGCATGCCGTGGGAGTAGTCGGTGATGAGCTTTTTGGGCTCGGAGGCGAGCGACATGAAGTCGAGCAGTTCGGCGGTGCGCTGGGCGGTGAGGACCTTATCGAGGCCGTACATCTGGCCTACGAATTTGAGGTACTCGGAGCCGGTGAGACGGCCGAAGAGGGCAAGTCCTTCTGGGACGACACCGATCTGACGCTTGACTTCGAGGGGGCTTGCGGTGGTGTCAAGGCCGAGGATGTGGATGCTGCCGGAGGTGGGGGCGAGGAGGCCGGTGAGCATCTTGATCGTGGTCGACTTGCCAGCGCCGTTGGGTCCAAGGAAGCCGAAGAACTGGCCTGGAGCGACGGAGAGATTGACTTCCTGAACGGCGGTGAAGTCGCCGAAACGGCGGGTGAGACCGGTGGTGACGACCGCTGGTGTAGTTGGGGTCATGTGTGGAGACAGGATACGTCAGGGCGGAGGAATCGCCAATGAGGAAGGGGCAATCAAGGAGATGAGGTGATCTGCATCGATCCTGGCGATTGTGTGCCGAGCCAGATCTCTAAGATTTCAGACGAAGGGATGCGAGGGTCTCGAAAACGGCTGGGGGATAACGCGAGGGAGCGACGCGTTATGCGAGCCTACATGGGGGGAGGGTGGTGGGGGTCGACATGGTTATCGGATTCGGTGCGGGCCTTGGCTTCGGAGTTGACGAGGTCGCGAAGCTCCTTGGCGGGCTTGAAGAAGGGAACACGCTTGGCGGGGACGTCGACGCGCGCTCCGGTCTTGGGATTGCGCCCGATCCGCGGATTGCGCTTGCGTGTGCGGAAGCTGCCAAAGCCGCGGATCTCGACCTTGTCGTCGGCCCTGAGGGCACCGATGACGGACTCGAACATGGTGTCGACGATGACTTCTCCGTCGCGTCGGGTGAGATCGCCGAGAGAGGTTACTTTGTCGACGAGGTCAGCTTTGGTCATGAGCGGCTCCGGTCCGGGGTGTTGGACATATGTCTGATTGTAGACGGATAATCCAGTTTTAAGTTCCAAGTTGCGGTATCGACAGGAGTTGATGAGATGAAACAACATTTCACTCGCGCTGGGCGTGCCAGGGAAAGGCTCGCTGTCTCTTCGGACTCTACCTCCACATGAAATAGAAGCCAGGCGCTTGATTGAGAACGTTACCGGGATTGGGGAAGAGACTATCGGCGTCTCCGCTGAGCAGGGCCGCAAGACCCTTCCTGGCAGAGGCGGGGCGGACGACGTTGGGCTCGCCGGAGATACCGACGTCGCGTGCCGTATCCATCAGTGCGATGCGGTAGCCGCCGATCTTGTCGATCAGGCCAAGTGAGACGGATTGCTGGCCAGTCCAGACCTGACCGGTGGCGAGGGGGCGGATCTTGTCGTCGGTGGTGTGTCGTCCCGTGGCGACGTCGTGGACGAACTGGCTGTACATGTTATCGACGAGGGACTGGAAGTAGGCCTGTTCCTTGGGAGTCATCTCGCGGGAGGGATCGCCCGCGTCCTTGAGTTCACCGGCGTGGATGATGACGCTCTTCAGCTTGGCCCAGCGCATCAGGTCCCCGTAGTTGGTCCACTCCATGATGACGCCGATGGAGCCGACAACGGATGCGTCGTTGGCGTAGATGCGGTCGCAGGCGCTGGCGATGTAGTAGGCGCCGGAGGCTCCGACCGATTCTACGGATGCGACGATCTTCTTGTGCTTCTCCTGCCGGACGCGGAGGACTTCGTGGTAGATCTCCTGTGAGGCTGCGGCGCCTCCGCCGGGGGAGTTGATGTGGAGGATGATGGCTTTGATCGAGCTGTCGTCGCCGAACTTGCGAAGCTGAGTGTCGACCTTATCGGCGTCCAGGATAACGCCATCGATATCGAGGACGGCGATGGAGTTGACTCCGAAGGCGGCGGTGGTGGTGCCGCCGAAGTTGCGCATGGCGGACCAGATCATGGCGGACGCGAGCAGGACGACGGCGCCGACGGTTCCCACGATGACAGCGACCCAGAACCACGGCGATCGGCGGGTCGGTGGGGCGAGCGGGTAGCCTGGGAATCCGGCGTAGGCGGGGCGCGGATATGGCTGCGCAGGATAGCCCTGCATGGCGGGATTGGGGTAGAAGCCGGTGGCGTAGGACTGACCGGCGAATCCGGTGGCCTGGGGTGGGATGGGAGGGGGCGGCGGCGGGCTCTGTGGACGGTCTTCCGGCATGGTGTGACGAGTTTAGCAGGATGGGCGGCGAGGCTCTATCGGCGT
Source organism: bacterium (assembly GCA_026225095.1). Lineage (GTDB taxonomy): Bacteria > Acidobacteriota > Terriglobia > Terriglobales > Acidobacteriaceae > Edaphobacter. The sequence continues at coordinate 19,458 of JAMFSC010000035.1, read as the reverse complement.
CTTGGACATGGATGGTGGCCGTGCAAGAAATTCCGGGGGCGGAGTTCCCGGATCGGACTGGGGAAGAATTATTGGGATGATCAGCATGTCGCGCCGGGTTGTGAAGGATCGATCTGTTCGAGTATGATCAACCCCTGTGTCCAGAGGTGGATTGACCCCTTGGGGCAGGGAAGAAGGCTCGGCGATCGAAGTGCCACCACCCAAACTCAGTATCGTGATTCCTGCTTACAACGAGAGCGCGCGGATCGAACGAACGCTCGATCGGGTGATGTCTTGTGTCCAGGACATGGGCTGGGATGCAGAGGTACTGGTCGTGGACGATGGGTCGCAGGATGGGACGGCGTCGATTGTAGAGCACTGGATGACGATGTATCCGCGACTGAGGTTGGTGCGGAACCCTGGGAATCGCGGGAAGGGATACAGCGTCCGGAACGGGCTTTTGCAGGCGGCCGGGGACATCGTGATGTTTACCGACGCTGATCTTTCGGCCCCGATGGAAGAGGCGGAGTTGCTGGTTGCGGCGATTCATGGCGGGGCGGATATCGCGATCGGTTCGCGGTGGCTGGACAAGACGCGACAGACCACTCATCAGCCAATCTACCGGAGATTCTTTGGACGCTGCTTCAATGCGGTAACGCGGATGGCGATGGGGCTCCCCTTCAAGGACACGCAGTGCGGTTTCAAGGCATTTACAAAGGCTTCGGCGCAGGTGATCTTCCGGTTGCAGAGGATTGAGCGCTGGGGCTTCGATCCGGAGATTCTTTTCCTGGCGCGAAAGCTGAATATGGTCGTTCAGGAGGTTCCGGTGAGCTGGGGCCATGATGAACGGAGCCGGATCAGCTATTTGAAGGACGGCATGAAGATGCTCGAGGAGATCGTCTTGATCCGTTGGAACTTCCTGACCGGGAAGTATGACGATGCCATCGCCAAGATGGACGTGCAGCGGCATGCGGCTGCGGGCCGCTCGGCGCGGAGCTGAGACAGGACTGTCCCGGTTTGCCCTAAACTGGATGAAGTCTGTTCTGCGGGTGGGGGATGCTTGATGTTGCGTTCGTTTTTTATTGCGCTTTCGACGAACCAGTCGATCCGCGCGTTTTCGGAGCGGTCTGCGATGGGACGGGCCATGTCAAGCCGCTTTGTTGCGGGGATGACCGTGGCCGAGGCACTCGCGGCTTGCGAACATCTGAACCGTGAGGGAATCGCCGCTTCGCTGGACTCGCTGGGTGAGAGCGTAGCAACTGAGGCGGAGGCCCGGAAGAGCGCGGCGATCTACTTCGAGCTGCTGGATGCGATCGAGGCCCGTGGGCTGAATGCCAATGTGAGCGTGAAGCTGACGCAGATGGGGATGGACTTTGATCCGGGCCTGGCGGAGCGGATTGTGGCCGGGATGGCGGAGCGGGCGGACCGGGCAGGGTCGTTTGTGCGGATCGACATGGAGGGCTCTAACCTGACGGAGGCGACGCTTGCGATGACCGAGAGGCTGCATGTGCGATGGCCGGGGCGGGTTGGGACGGTGCTGCAGGCCTACCTTCTGCGGACGCAGGTGGATGCGGAACGCCTGCTGGGGCAGGGGATTCGCATCCGGTTGTGCAAGGGGGCTTACAAGGAGCCCGCGGAGATTGCCTATCCGGAGAAGGCGGATGTAGACCGGAACTATCTGAAGCTGATGGAGCGGATGGTGACGTCGCCGGTGTTCTGCGGGATTGCGACGCATGATGAGGCGATCGTGAACTCGCTCCGCCGGTTTGTCGCGGAGCGCGGGGTGGCTAAGACGGCGTTTGAGTTCCAGACGCTCTATGGAATACGGCGCGACCTGCAGCGGAGGCTGGTGGCTGAGGGCTTTGGGGTAAGGGTGTATATCCCGTTTGGTACTGAGTGGTACCCATACTTCATGCGGAGGCTCGCGGAGAGGCCAGCCAACGTGTTGTTCCTGCTGAAGAACTTCTTTAAGCGGTAGCGAGCCGCCGCGTAAGATGGGTCGGGTGCAGTCTGTGGCTCCTTTTATTTCTTCTTCTATTTCTTCTTCGGCCCCGGATGGTTGCAGTCAGCTTCCGAACGATCGATTGATCGGCCACTCCCCCTCGCACCTGGGTAAATTTCACCTGTGCCGCTGAATGCGATGAAAAAGAATCCGAGCCGGCTTTGGCTATCGATACTGTTCGTTCTCTACCTGATCGGCAGGGTTCTCCAGCTCTTCGCCGGAAGGGTGCCCAACGTTTTCATCGTCGCCTTCCATGTGCTTCCCCCCGCGGTTTTCACCGTCATCCATGGGGCACGCATTTACGGTACACGCGGCATCCTCGTGTTCGTCGGTTTATGTCTTGGGGTTGCAACCTTCTTTGAAAGCGTGAGCTTGCGAGCAGGCTTTCCGTTCGGGCATTACAGATTTACCAGCCTGATGGGACCGATGATTGGGGGCCTTCCGATGATGCTTGCTCTCGCATATGTCGGGATGAGTTACATCTCGTGGATTGTCGGCCTTGCACTCTTCGGAGGGGAAGAGAAGTTGCTCTGGGGTAGAAGAATCGTCCTGATGCCTCTGTTGGCCAGCTGCGTGATGACAGCGTGGGACCTTTCGATGGAAGCAGTCTGGGCCGACATCGATCGCGGTTGGGTGTGGCGAGATGGCGGCTTCTATTTTGGAGTGCCGATCAGCAACTTCCTGGGTTGGCTCCTCACCACATATCTGTTCTACCAACTCTTCGCGGTGTATCTTCGAAACCGAGAGACCATCTCATCGCGCCCAGGTCAGTGGCATTCGGCTATTTTATTTTACTTACTCTCCGCGTCGGGAAATCTCCTGGTGATCGCTCCCTCGTCGCTGGGCACTGTCTTCGTGGATGCGACAGGCAAACGCTGGATGATTGCGAACATCCTCTGGACATCGCGTCTGGTTTCGGTTTTTGTGATGTTCCCGCTCGGCGTGATTGCCTGGTTCAAGGTCTCCAAACGCTCTGGGTCGATCGTAAAGCGGATCTGCATTGACCTTCCGACCGGATTACTGGCCACCCGCAGGTCGCGTGATCGCTGCAACCCAAGTTAGTCGCGATGCACTCCCACGGCTTAGCCCGGAGTTGGGTACCGTATGGCTAGCGAGCGGCTAGTTTCGTGAGGTCGTTGAAGATGACGAAGGCGGCGAAGCAGAGGAGGCAGACGAAGGCGGCCTGGTAGATGCGCTCCTTCGCGACCTGGTTGATGTCGCGCTGGAAGAGGCTTTCGATGGCGAGGAAGAGGATCATGCCTCCGTCGAGGATGGGGAAGGGAAGGAGGTTGAAGATGGCGAGGTTGATGGAGATGCCTGCCATCAGAGCCACGACGGGGGTGGCTTCGTGAGTTTCGAAGGCTTCGTGGACCTGCTCGCCGATGCCGATGGGGCCGGAGAGTTCCTTCGTGGAGACGCGACGGGTGAACATGCCCTTGAGGACATCGCGGATGAGCAGGGAGTTTTTGGCGAAGAAGGTCCAGGACTCCTGCGCGGCGCGGGCGAAGGGAAGCTTCTCGACCACGACGGGCGGCTGGGCGATGCGGATGCCGATACGGTAGGCCTTGATGCCCTGCTGCTCGGTCATCTCGGGGATGAGTTGGACGGTGCTGGGCTGACCGTTGCGGACGAGGGAGAGGAGGATCGGCTTTGCGGCCTGGTCTTTTGTCTGGGTTCCTGCCTGGGCCTTGGCCTGATCCTGTACGTAGGCGGCGAGTGCGGGTTGGGAGTGAACGCCGATGCCGTCGAGGGCGGCGATGGTGTCGTTGGCCTTGAGGCCTGCGCGCTGGGCCGGGGTCCCGGCGCTGACGTCGATGATCTGGATGGGGCCGGTCTGGATGCGGGGATCGAGGCCGACGGTCTCGAGGAGAGATTCGAGGGTGAGCTTGTCGACGGGTCCGTTGGTCTCGATGGGAACGGTGGTGTCGATGCGCTTGCCGTCGTGGAGGAAGGAGAGGGCGAGGGTCTGGTTCAGGTTGAGCCTGGCGCGGAGGGCGATGTCTTCCCAGGTGGGGTTCTGAATATCGTCGAAGCGGACGATAGTGTCCCCGCTGCTGAGGCCGGCCTTGGCGGCGGGTGAGTTGACAGGGATGTAGTCGGTGACGGCTGCTCCGACGAGGTATTCGGGGCGCTCGTAATGGAACATGTAGAGCGCAGTCATGATGACGAGGGCGAGGATGAAGTTGGCGATGGGCCCGGCCAGGGCGACGAGGATGCGTTGCCAGCGGGGATGCGCGTTGAACTCGCCGGGATCGCCGGAGGGAGCTTCCCCAGGGGTGTCGCCAGCCATCTTGACGTAGCCTCCGATCGGGAGGAGCGAGAGACGGTAGTCGGTGTCGCCGTGGCGATAGCCGAAGATACGTTTGCCCATTCCGATGGAGAAGGTCTCAACGCGGATCCCGCAGAGCTTGGCGACGGCGAAGTGGCCGAACTCGTGGACGAGGACCATGACGCCGAGGACGACGAGGAATTCGAGAATGGCGGCGGGCGAGAGATGGGCGAACAGGGACAAAACGGTACCTCGGAGAGCGGTAAAAACAGGTTAGGCGCGGGCGAAGATTTCACGTGGCAGAAGTTCTTGAGCCAGGATACGAGCCTGGCGGTCGGCCTCCAGCACATCTCTAATAGACGAAGGGTTGGCGGAGATCGTTTTGTTCAGTACGGATTCGATGGTCCGGGGGATTCCCAGAAAGGGGATCTTTCCGTCAAGAAAGGCGGCCACGGCGATTTCGTCGGCCGCGTTGAGGGCGATGCAGGCACTCTGGCCGGACTCCGCAGCCTCGTAGGCGAGGCGGAGGCACGGGAAGCGGGCGAAATCAGGTTGAGAGAAGTCGAGTTGGCTCAGTGACTTGAGATCGAAGGTCAGGCCGGATTCGGGCCGCTCTGGATAGGCGAGGGCGTAGAGGATGGGGAGGCGCATGTCGGTGACGGAGATCTGCGCGAGGATGGAGCCGTCGACGAACTCGACGAGGGAATGGACCGTCGACTGTGGATGGACGGTGACCTGGACGCGGGAGGGGGGGAGATGGAAGAGGCGGCAGGCTTCGATGACCTCGAAGCCCTTGTTCATCATGGTGGCGGAGTCGATGGTGATGCGCCTGCCCATGGTCCAGGTTGGGTGCTTGAGGGCCTGGGCGGGGGTGATGTGGGAGAACTCGGAGAGGGGGGTGTTGCGAAAGGGGCCGCCGGAGGCTGTGAGCCAGATCTGTCGGACCTCGTTGGGGGCTCCGCCGCGCATGGCCTGGTGGACGGCGTTGTGTTCCGAGTCGATGGGGAGGAGAGCGACGTTGTGCTTGCGGGCGGCGGCCATGATGAGATCGCCGGCGGCGACGAGGCACTCCTTGTTGGCGAGGCCGATGGTCTTGCCGGCGCAGATCGCGGCGTAGGTGGCCTCCAGACCGGCTACGCCGACGATAGCGGAGACGACGAAGTCGACTTCGGGGAGGGTGGCGACGGCGGTGGCTCCGGTGCTGCCGTACACTACGTCGATGTCGTAGATGTCGGCCTGGTGCAGGAGTTTGAGGAGGGCCGCGGCGCATGGCTCGGTGGCCATGGAGACGAGCTTCGGGGTCCACTGGATGCACTGCTCGAGGGCACAGTCGACGTTGGTTCCGGCGGCGAGGGAGACGACCTCGTAGCGGTCGGGAAAGCTCTCGCAGATGGAGAGGGTGCTGTGGCCGATGGAGCCGGTTGAGCCGAGGATCGCAAGCTTCTTCTTCACTGGTCTATTTTCGCAGATTCGAGACGGCAACGGATGCCCTGCGCGGGCGGCGGTCACTTCGTGACACGTATTGGGCTTTGCTGGGCGCTCCCGATGGTCGCAAACAAGATCTGGAAGGGCATTTCTAGAATGCGCCGAGTTTGAAGGTGTCCTTGAGGAGGAGGGCGTACCAGAGGACGGGGGCAGCGAGCAGGAGGGCGTCGATGCGGTCGAGGATTCCGCCGTGGCCGGGGAGCATGGTTCCCGAGTCCTTGACGCCGGCTCCGCGCTTGATGGCTGATTCGAGGAGATCGCCGACCTGGGCGGCGAGGTTGAGTAGGATGGCGAGGAGGATCGACTGCCAGAGGGGCTGGGTGATGTGCATCGAGATGCTGCCACGAGCGGCGAGGCCATCGCTGGCGAGGACGACGGCCAGGCCAGCGAGCAGGCTGCCGAGGACGGAGGCGATCGAGCCCTCCCAGGTCTTGCCAGGGCTGAGGCGGGGGGCGAGCTTGTGCTTGCCGAAGGCCCGTCCGATGTAGAGGGCGGCGATGTCTCCGGACCAGACGCAGACCATGAGGAAGAGCAGGAGGGTGGGGCCGTCCTCCTGCTTCCAGATGGCGGGGATGAGGGTGAGGGGGAAGCCGATGTAGAGGAGTCCGAAGAGGCCCTGGGCGGTGTCGGGGAGGACGTGGTCGAGGGGGGCGCGGAAGCCGTTCCAGGCGAAGAGGGCCATGGCGAGGAAGCTGAGGAGGGGGAGCTGGGCGTCGAGGGGCCAGGCGGGGACGAGGGGGAGGAAGAGGCAGGCGGTGGCGGCGAGCATCCAGAGGATGGGGATGTTGGCTCCCCCAGCGCGGGCGAGCTGGAGGTACTCGAAGGCGGCCAGCTCGGCGATGAGCAGGGCGAAGAGGGAGATCATCCAGAGCTGACCGAAGAAGATCAGGGCGAAGACGACAGCGATGAGGACGACGGCGGTCAGGATGCGTTTCATAGGCCGTCTTTGAGGATACAGGTTGGGAAGGCCAACCTGTTCAGGACGATGCCTGAGGTCTTCCGGTGCATCGAGTGTTAGCGGCGGGTCAGTTCGGAGGTGTTCTGGGTGAGCTGGGTGGAGATCTCTTCGGCGACCTCGCTGGCGGGCTGGAGGCCGGCGAGGTGCTCGTCGGTGCCCTCGCCCAGGCCTCCGAAGCGGCGTTCGCGCTGCTGGTAGTCCTGGATGGCCTCGAGGAGGTGGAGGCCGCGGAAGTCGGGCCAGAGGCGGTCGGTGACGAAGATCTCGGCGTAGGCGATCTGCCAGAGGAGGAAGTTCGAGATGCGCTGCTCGCCGGAGGTGCGGATGACGAGGTCGGGGTCGGGCATGTGGGCGGTGTAGAGGTTGCCGGTGATGTGCTGCTCGTCGAGGTGGGCTTCGAGGCCGTCGACCTGGAGCATGTCTTCGAGCGAGCAGCCGCGTTGGTGGGCCTCGGCGATGAGGTGGTTGAGGATGGAGCGGGTGGCGTCGACGATCTCTGACCTGGCGCCGTAGTTGAGGGCGAGGGTGAGGGTCGTCCCGGTGTTGCGGCGGGTCTCCTCGGACGCCCATTGCATGGTGTCGCGAACCTCGGCGGGGAGCTCGTGGATGCGTCCGATGTAGGCCATGCGGACGTTGTTGTCGTTCATTCGCTTGACGTTACCAACGAGGTAGTTCTTGAGCAGCGTCATCAGGAAGCTGACTTCGGACTTGGGCCGGCGCAGGTTGTTTTCGAGCGAGAAGGCGTAGAGGGTGAGCCAGGGCAGGTTGATGCGGGAGGCGGTCTCGACGACGTACTGGACGCTTTCGGCGCCCTGTTTGTGCCCCAGGAAGCGCTTGAGGAGGCGCTTTCCCGCCCAGCGGCCGTTGCCGTCCATGATGATGGCGACGTGCTGGGGGATGCGTTCGGGATCGAGTTGGGCGTAGACGCCCTGTTCCTCCGCAGAAAGCTCGTGAACACGGGGAGGCGGCAGGGGAGTACGGTTGGCAGGCGTGGATGCGCGCACAGAGACCTCGCAGGCTTTGACGCTAGCACACGGGGGAACGGTGTGCAATGGATGCTGTGTGAATGGATGCACCGCCGGATTAAGCGGGCTGGACGGGGCGCTTTCCCGCGGTGCCGCCGAGGCGTCCGGGTGGGGCTCAGCCGGCGAGGCCGAGTTCCTCCGCGCGTGCCTGCAGTGCGTTGATGCAGATGCCGATATGCTCTTCGACCGGGATTCCAAGCAGCTCCGCGCCCGAGGTGATGTCCTCTCGCAGGACGGCCCGGGCGAATGCTTTATCTTTCATCTTCTTGCGCACCCCGGCTACCTCGACATCGCGGATCGAGCGGGTGGGCTTGACCAGGGCGCAGGCAGTGAGGAAGCCGGAGAGCTCGTCGCAGGCGAAGAGGGCCTTATCCAGGTGCGATTCGCGGGGCGTCCCGGAGTAGTCGGCGTGGGCGAGGATGGCGTGGAGGATCTGCTCGGGCCAACCCTCTTCGCGGAGATAGGCGACACCGACGAAGGGGTGCTCGGTGAGGGAGGGGTGGCGGTCGTAGTCGAAGTCGTGCAGGAGACCGGCGCAGGCGTAGGTCTCGGCCATCGCCGATGCTTCGTCCGGCGCAAGCCCGAGGCGATCTGCCTCGCGGATGCCGTAGGCCTCGGTGCAACAGCTGACGGCCAGACCATGTTTGACCAGCGACGCCGAAGCGGTCCATTCCTCCAGCAACCGCCTTGCCCGAACCCTTGTAAATCCCTCTGCCATTTTTTCTCCTCTCCAAGGTTTACCACCTTGGTTCCTTTTCGGTTATTTCAGGTTTTCTCCGGAAGTTCAACCGGTAACCCCTTGACTCTTCCGGTACCCGGTGTCAGTCTAGGTCCATCGCATGTTTCCGTTATCGGACGTGCGCTGCGGTCCTTGCTCTGGTATCCGCCCGCTACATACAACTATGGCAACCATGATGGCCTCCGTTGAACAGCGCGAGGTACTGCGCTGCGATCATTGCAGCCTGGTGCAATTCCGCACAGCCAGCGCGCTTTGCCGGCGCTGCCACAAGAGTATCGTCGTCGAAGCTCCTCCCCCGGTCCCGGCACCTCTTACTCTTGTCCCGGCTCAGCCGGTGGAAGACAGTGGGATCCAGGTTGCCAGCGCTGTCCGCGATCTTCGGCACGTCCGCAATCTCTCGCAGCGTCAGCTCGCGGCGCGCATGAACGTTCCCCGCACCTACATCTCGAAGATCGAGAATGGCAAGGCGATGCCGACCCTGTCGTCGCTCGATCGGTTGGCGAAGGCGCTCGATGTCGATATGAGCGCCCTGCTGCGGGATGCTCCGACGCGTCATCGCGATGAGGCCGGGTTCCTGATGGCGGATCCGTTTCTCGCGGAGATTGCCGCTTACACCTCCAAGCTGGACTCTCTGCAAAAGTCGATCTTTCTGAATCATGTTCGGGAGCTGGCAGCGGGGCATCGCCGTTCGGCTTAGTTGAAAGCGGTCTCGGCTCCCCCCGCCGTTGGGGAGCGTTTCTGCGTCCTCGCCATTCTCCATGGCGTCGACCTGAGCGTTCCCCAGGTGGCTGGGTGGTGGAGTTGCGACCGAGTGCTATGGCGTCCCGGCCCACCTTAGGCGCGGTGAGACGTGCGCCGAAGGTGGGGCACCCAACTTCACATCGACGGCGAACTGTCACTGGGAGACGACCGCTGAGGAGAACCTTTGGATGCCGGCCTCGGCGAAGGCGTGGTTGGTGGATTCGACCGACCCGGGGAGATCGACGGGGCGGGTGAGGTCTTCGAGGACGATGGCTTCGAATCCGAGCTGGGCGGCGGCGAGGGCGGAGAAGCCGACGCAGAAGTCGTAGGCGACGCCGGTGAAGAACAGGCGGTTCAATTTGCGTTCGCGAAGGTAGCCGGCGAGCCCGGTGGGGGTGGTGCGGTCGTTTTCGAGGAAGGCGGAGTAGCTGTCGATCTGTTTGCGGAAGCCCTTGCGGAGGATGAGTTCGACGTGGGGAAGGTCGAGGTCGGGGTGGAGTTCAGCTCCGTGGGTTCCCTGGATACAGTGATCGGGCCAGAGGTGCTGGGTGCCGTAGGGGGCCTCGATGGTGTCTGTGAAGGGCTGCTTGTGATGGGTGCTGGCGAACGAGATGTGATGGGTGGGGTGCCAGTCCTGGGTGACGATGACGTGTTCGAAGCGATCGGCGAGGGCGTTGAGGTCGGGGATGATCTGGTCGGAGTTGGCGACGGCGAGGGAGCCGCCGGGGAGGAAGTCGTTCTGCATGTCGATGATGAGGAGGGCGTCGGTGGGCAGGAGATGCATGTTGTGTCGATGGTAGCGCAGGCGCGGAGGTTGGGGACGCTATAGGGCGTGGGGTACAGGTCGTCTTCGTCGTCGCCTAGATCGGTGAGCTCCATGCCGGGCATGGGACGGTCTTCTTCGGAGAGGAACTCTGCGATGGGGGCGAGTGAGCCGTGGGTGGGGTCTTCAACGATGTCTTCGACGGTGTCTTCGGGGTACGGATCGGATGACTGGCAGGAGGAGCGGTAGCCGCGGGAGGTGCCGGAGCTGGACCGGGACTGGGCGGCGGGGCGTGGGAGATTCGATGAGGCGATCTGGAGGCCGTAGAGGAGGAGACCTGCGCGGCGGGGATCGATCTGGTTGAGGGCGATGCGGCGGATGATCTCCCCGATGGAGAGCTGGATGGAGGAGCGATCTTCGGGGAAGGGAAGCTCGAAGGCCTGTTCGGGTGGGGGTGGGGCGGCCTGGGGGAAGTTGCCGGGCTTCGGGGTCGGGCGGCGGGTGGTGTGGTGGTAGTAGCAGAAGGTCTCCTGGCGGAGGGCGCGGCTGCCGCAGCGGTGGCCGTTGGCGAAGATGTGGCGGCATTGGTAGGACTTGGCGGCTTCGGCGATCTGGTTCGTTGGTGGCATGGTGTGTTCCCCCTCCGGGGTGAAGGTCTCAAAGTATTCAAAAGAAAAGACCTAAGTCTGGACCTTGAGGGGTCTGGGCTTAGGTCTTCGGCTTCGGCTTTCGGGTTAACGGCGACAGCCCGGCTTGGGGCCGGGCTGCTTGGGAGATCTCTATGTCTATTGTTTCATGTTGGAGGGGGGAAGTAGGCCAACTTTGTTTGGGGCTGGAAGGTGCGTCTTTGTTGGGGTTGAGACGTTTTGAGGGGGCGTGGGGGCTTGACAGAGGCATTGATCTGCCGGATTGACCGGTTCGCTGTGGCGCTGAGCTGAAGTGGACGGAGGTTCTATAGATCGGGCCTACAGCCCTCGATTTCTGTGTCGTACCGGTACCTGGGGCTTGCGCCCCAGGCTGGTATAGGGCGGGCTTTCAGCCCTTTGAGATTCCGGGCCCTGCTCGGAATTGATCAATCCACGGTATACATTCTCGTGGGAACACGAAGGACTCTTCTCGGTCGGACCATGCGCGGGTCGCGATTCCGTACGGGATTTGACTTCGGGGCGCGAGGATATGTAGCCGTATTTGTGGCTTATGGAAGATCGGGCAGGGTTGACCATCCGTAGTGATACGACAAAAACAGGAGTAGAGCCACGCCAACAGCGCCGACGGCCCAGTGGAGAATCTTTTGGGTACGACTCGGAGGAGCTTTCTCGGCTGTGTTGACCTGGGGGTTGAGAGGGTCGTAGAGCAGGTTGAACGTTTCGCCTTCATTGCGTTCTTGATCGGGATCGATCTCGCCGACGAAGAGTTCTCCGTTCACTTTGTAGGAGAAGGTAGTCACGAAGTAGCTTTGGTCCGATCCATTCTCGAGATCAACGTCCAGCCACTTGGCATAGTGATAGCTGCAAGAGACGACTGTGGCGGTAGTTTGCTGCCATGGATTACGCTTAGTCTGCCTGCTGGTGTCGCCTTCTGCCATGATGAGCCGAGTATAAAGGTGCTGACGACGTTTGAGTCGGTTAGGAGCACGCGATGGGAAGCGGCCTGGGATCGAAGGTGGATGGGGGGACGAAACGGTTTGCGGCGAATCGGGCGGCGATGCTGGCTTTGATGGGGGTGATGGGGGAGGAAGAGGCGCGGATTCGGCTGGGAGGTGGGGTTAAAGCTCAGGCGGCGCAGCGGGCCAAGGGACGGCTGACGGCTCGGGAGAGGATTGGGTTGCTGGTGGATTCGGTGGGGGAGGGTCGGAGCTTTCTGGAGCTGGGGCTTTGGGCGGCGTATGGGATGTATGAGGAGTATGGGGGGGCTCCGGGGGCGGGGGTGGTGACGGGGCTGGGACGGATCGGTGGGCGGCTTTGCATGATTGTGGCGAATGATGCCACGGTCAAGGCGGGGGCTTTCTTTCCGATGACGGCGAAGAAGGTGCTGCGGGCGCAGACGATTGCTTTGGAGAATCGGATTCCTACGATCTACCTGGTGGATTCGGCGGGGGTGTTTCTGCCTTTGCAGGATGAGGTGTTTCCGGATACGGATGACTTTGGGAGGGTGTTTCGGAATAACGCGGTGATGAGTTCGCTGGGGGTTCCGCAGATTACGGCGATTATGGGGATGTGCGTGGCGGGTGGGGCTTATCTGCCGGTGATGACGGATACGGTGCTGATGACGGAGGGGTCGGGGTTGTTTCTGGCGGGGCCGGCGCTGGTGCAGGCGGCGATTGGGCAGGTGACTCCGGCGGAGGAGCTTGGGGGGGCTTCGATGCATGCGGAGATCTCGGGGACGGTGGATTTCAAGGAGGCCGATGATGAGGCTTGTTTGCGGCGGATTCGGTCTTTAGTCGGGAAGATGGGGGAGCGGTCGAGCGGGGTGTTTTCGCGGGTGGGATTTGATGCTTCCGTGGATGGGCCTCGTTTTTCTGGGGAGGATTTGCTGGGATTGATGGATGTAGGGGCAGGGGCGAGTAACAGCTATGACGTGAGGGAGGTGCTGGCGCGGGTGCTGGATCGGTCGGAGTTCGATGAGTACAAGGAGGGGTTTGGGCGGACGGTGGTGTGTGGGTATGGGAGGATTGGGGGGCGGGCGGTGGGGGTCGTCGCGAACCAGAAGGTGAACCAGACGCAGACGGTGGCGATGGGGCCGGCGGCGGGGACGAAGCGGACGGAGTTTGGTGGGGTGATCTATACGGAGGGGGCGCAGAAGGCGGCGCGGTTCATCATGGATTGCAACCAGAGTTTGGTGCCTCTCATTTTTCTGCATGATGTGAATGGGTTCATGGTGGGGAAGGATGCGGAGTGGTCGGGGATTATTCGGGCGGGGGCGAAGATGGTTTCGGCGGTTGCGACTTCGGTGGTGCCCAAGATTACGGTGATTCTGGGGGGGAGCTTTGGGGCGGGGCACTATGCAATGTGTGGGAAGGCCTATGATCCGCGATTCTTGTTTGCGTGGCCGGGGGCTCGGTATGCGGTGATGAGTGGGGCTTCGGCGGCTTCGACTTTGGCGGGGATTCGGGCTTCGCAGATGGAGCGGGGGGGAAAGGTGCTTACCGATGCGGAGAAGAAGGCGCTTTATGACGAGATCAAGGCGAGCTATGATGCGCAGGCGGATGTGCGGTATGGGGCGGCTCGGCTTTGGGTGGATGGGGTGATCGATCCGAGGGAGACTCGGGATGTGTTGATGTGGGCTTTGGAGGCTGCGGGGTTGAATGCGGAGGTGCCTCGGTACAATGTGGGGGTTTTGCAGACGTGATGAGGAACACATTCCGCCGAAATCGTTGCTTAACGCTGGGGCTGGCTCTCAATCCTGTTGTGGTCGTCGCGGGGTTTGCCTCGGCAGGGTTCGGGCATGGAGACTATGTTGTCGCCCGATGTCTTCTACCGTTTGCCTGCGCTGCGGGGGGAAGGTATGTGGGTGCAGGTTTGGTGATCAGTGTGCTCGCACTGACGCAGTGGCCGTTCTATGGTTTGGTAGTGGATAGGGCCTCTCGTAAGGCGATGGTGGGGTGTGCGCTTGTTCTCGTTCATGGAGGATTGTGTGTTTGGCTTTTTACGAGGGGTGCTGAGGGGTTTGAATGAGTGATCTGGTGAAGTTGATTGAGTGTCCGCGGGATGCTTGGCAGGGGCTGCCGGGGAAGATTCCGGCGGAGGTGAAGGCGGACTATCTGCGGGTGCTGATTGCTTGCGGGTTTCGGCATATTGATGCGGTGAGCTTTGTTTCGCCGGGAGCTGTGCCGCAGATGGCGGATTCGGAGATGGTGCTGGATTATCTGGATCCTCCGGATGATGTGGAGATTATCGGGATCGTGGTCAATGAAAAAGGGGCGGAACGGGCGGTGAAGACGGGGGCGGTGGGGACGCTGGGGTTTCCTTATTCGATCTCGCCTACCTTTCTGGAGAAGAATCAGGGGCAGAATCCTTTCGCTGCGCTGGACGCGCTGGAGGCGGTGGGGACGGCGGCCTATAAGGCGGGGCTGGATGTGGTGGCTTATGTGTCGATGGCGTTTGGGAATCCTTATGGGGACACGTGGGATATGGAGGAGGTGTTGGGGGCTTGCGAGCTGCTGGTAGATAGTGGTTTTACTCAGATCTCGCTGGCAGATACGGTGGGGTTGGCGACTCCGCGGGTGGTGGGCGATGTGATGGGGGAGGTGTTGGCGGCGTATGGTGGGGTCGAGATTGGGGTGCACCTGCATGCTCGGACTGACGATGCGGTGGAGAAGGTGAGGGCGGCTTATCGGGCGGGGTGTCGGCGGTTTGATGGAGCCATTGGGGGGTATGGCGGGTGTCCTTTTGCTCAGGATGCGTTGGTGGGGAATCTGGCTACGGAGGTCTTGATTGAGGAGTTGAAGGCGCTGGGTGCGGAGTTGGGGCCGCTGCGGCCTCTGGATGGGCTGGTGGCGGCGAGTGCGGAGATTGCGCGGAAGTATGGGGCTAAGGTTCAGTAGGACTTTCGTGGGTTTGGGAGGGTGATTTGGATACGATTCTGGTGGATGAGGTGGAGGGGGTTCGGCGGATTACTTTGAATCGACCGGAGCGGCGGAATGCTCTGACGCCGGAGATGCAGGGGGGGCTGATTGCGGCTTTGGAGGAGGCGGGGGGGGATCGTGGGTGCAGGGTGGTGGTGTTGGCAGGGGCGGGGGATGAGGCGTTTTGCACGGGGCTGGATCTGGCTAGTTTGCAGGCGATGAATGATAAGTCGGAGGCGGATCATGCGGCGGATGCGGAGAGGATCTCGCGGATGTTTCGGACGGTTTACAGCCTGGGGAAGCCTACGGTGGCGGCGGTGAAGGGGTGCGCGGTGGCGGGGGGGACGGGGCTGGCGACGATGTGCGACTTTACGATCGCGGCGGTGGGGTCGAAGTTTGGGTACACGGAGGCGCGGGTGGGGTTTGTGCCGGCGATGGTTTCGGCCTATTTGGTGCTGCAGGTGGGGGAGAAGCGGGCGCGGGATCTGCTGTTGACGGGACGGCTGTTTGGGGCGGAGGAGGGGTATCGGCTGGGGCTGGTGACGGAGGTGGTCTCGGTGGAGGGGCTGGAAGCAAAGGTGGAGGAGGTGACGCGGGGGCTGGCGGCGAATAGTCCGGAGTCGATGCGGGCTACGAAGGCTTTGCTGGCGGCGCAGAGCAAGGGGTGGCTGGATGCGGCGCTGGAGGCTTCGATGAAGGCCAATGCTGAGGCGCGGAGGACGCATGACTTCAAGGAAGGGGTGGCGGCTTTTCTGGAGAAGCGGCGGCCGGTTTGGGGAGGGTAAGGGCTGTCCTGCCGGACGGGCCCACTGCGCGTGGGGCGGTCACTTCGTGACATGTATTGGGCTTCGCATGGCGGGGGTTCGGTAGACTGGGGGGATGAGTCATTCGGTGGTGGGGGAGACGCGGGTTCGGGTGCGGTATGCGGAGACCGATCAGATGGGCGTGGTGTATCACGCGAACTACCTGATCTGGTTTGAGGTGGGGCGGGCGGAGCTGATTCGGCAGATGGGGCTGGATTACAAGGATATGGAGCGGGATGAGGGGTGTGGGATTGCGGTCGTCGAGGTGACCTGCCGGTACAAGGCTCCGGCTCGGTATGACGATGAGCTGATTGTGAAGACGCGGGTGACGGGGGCGCGGGGGGCTGTGATCAAGTTCGCGTATGAGATTGTGCGGCCGGGGGATGGGGTGGTGCTGTGTGAGGGGACTACGGTGCATGTGGTGGTGGGGCGGGATATGAAAAAACGTGCTTTGCCGGAAAGATATGCGGAACGTTTTCGGGCGTTTCACATCCCATCTTTGCAAGCGTAAGGACGCCCTGCGCGGGCGGCGGTCACTTCGTGACTTGTATACCGCTTTGCTGGGTGCTCCCGTTGGTCGCAAACGATATTTCGTGCCGACCAACGGGAGGGCCATGCGAAGCTTTCACGTGTCACGAAGTGACCGCCCCACGCGGAGTGGGCCCGTCCGGCAGGACTATTCCATCAAGGAGAATTGCTGATGAGCGATACGAAGGTTGCTTTGATTACGGGCGCTAACAAGGGCATTGGGCTGGAGACGGCGCGGCAGCTTGCGGCACAGGGTGTGACCGTGTTGCTGGGGGCGCGGGATCTGGAGAAGGGTGAGGCGGCGGCGGCTCCTCTGAAGGCTGAGGGTCTGGATGTGCGGGCGGTGAAGATCGACGTGGACAGCCGGTCGGATCATGCGGCGGTTGCGGCGATGATCGACAAGGAGTTCGGCAAGCTGGACATCCTGATCAACAACGCGGGCGTGATGCTGGATCACTTTCCGGCTCCGAACGAGACGAGCACGACGAGCTCGGATGTGCTGACTGAGACGTTCGAGACCAACCTGTTTTCACCGGTGGCGCTGACGCAGACGCTGCTGCCGTTGATCCGGAAGAGTGCGGCGGGCCGGATTGTGAATCTGTCGAGCATTCTGGGGTCGCTGACGCTTCATGCGACGAAGGGTTCGCCGATCTATGACGCGAAGACGTTTGCTTATGACACTTCGAAGGCGGCGTTGAATTCTTTCACGATTCATTTGGCGCATGAGCTGGCGGGGACGAAGATCAAGGTGAACTCGGCGCATCCGGGATGGGTGAAGACGGATATGGGGACGGATGCGGCTCCGATGGAGATTCCTGAGGGGGCGAAGACGTCGGTTTGGCTGGCGACGCTGCCGGAGGATGGGCCTACGGGTGGGTTCTTCCATATGCAGGATGCGCTGCCCTGGTAGGTCACTTCGTGACGCGTATTGGGCTTTGCTGGGTGCTCCCGTTGGTCGCAAACGATACTCCGTGCCGACCAACGGGAGGGCAGCGCGAAGCTTTCACGTGTCACGAAGTGACCGCACCACGCGTAGTGGGCCCGTCCGGCAGGACCAGTTGCTAGGGGCGGATTCGGTGTTGGTATAGAGTCTGCGGCGGGCTGCCGTGGCGCTCCGGCCCACCTTAGGCGCGATGGTGCGTTGCGCCGAAGGTGGGGCACCCAAATCTTCACAATGACAGCTAACTTGCGCTACAGGGAAAGGGTTCGCGGCTTGATGTGGTCGCGGATGAAGGTGACGGTGGCGTCGAGCGGGGTGCCGGGGCCGAAGATCGCGGCTACGCCCATTTCCGTCAGGTGAGGGATGTCGTGCGCGGGGATGGTGCCTCCGAGGACGAGGAGGATGTCTTCGGCGTGCGCCTCCTGGAGCAGCGTGAGGACTCGGGCGACGATCGTGTTGTGGGCTCCCGAGAGGATGGAGAGGCCGATGCAGTCGACGTCTTCCTGGATGGCGGCGGAGACGATCATCTCGGGGGTCTGGCGGAGGCCGGTGTAGATGACCTCCATTCCGGCGTCGCGGAGGGCTCGGGCGATGACTTTTGCTCCGCGGTCGTGGCCATCGAGGCCGGGCTTGGCGACGAGGACGCGGATTGGGTGCGGGGCGGGCACGGGGTGAGTATACGGGACGGCTGACTTGGTGGGCGATTGCGGAGTTGGGCGCTTGCGGATAGGCTAGCGAGCTAGATGCCCGGATATCGATCTTCTCTTTTGTCGCGGTTATGCGGGTTGGGTGGGGTGTGTGCGTGGCTTGTCTTTGGGCCTGGGATTTGGGCGCAGGGTTTGGGGAGTCTGCGGCATCAGGCCTGGTCTACGGAAGATGGGTTGCCGCAGAACAGCGTTCACCAGGTGGTGCAGGGTGGCGATGGATTCATTTGGGCTGCTACTGAGGCGGGGGTGGCGCGATTCGATGGGGTTGGGTTCAGGACATTCGACCATCGGAGCGATCCGGCGTTCGTGAGTGATGACGCGTGCTGCGTGGTGAGGGATGGGGTGGGGGATCTGTGGGTGGGGACGGTGGCGGGGGTGCTTCGGCTGCATGATGGGAGGTTTACGCGGTTCGATGTGAGGGATGGGCTTCCTTCGGCGCAGATCCAGCGGATTGTTGTCACGGGCGGTGGGAGGGTGGTGGTGGTTACGACGGATGGGGCGTCGGTTTGGCGTGAGGGGCACTTCGAGCGGATCGGCGGGGATGGGGGCGCGGAGGTTGGGGGCTGGAGCTTCTCGAAGACGGCGGTGGTGGGGGCGGGGCGGCGTTGGAGCGTGGGGGGGGAGCTTCCGGGGAGCAGGGTGGAGACGCTGTTTGTCGATCGGGAGGGACGGGCTTGGGTGGGGACCAACGATGGGTTGGTGGTGCTTACGAAGGATTCGGAGGCGGTGACGAGCGTCGCGGCGCTGCGGGGGAGTGTGGTGCTTTCGGTGTATGAGGACCGGGAGGGGAATATCTGGGTGGGGAGCGAGACGACGGGGCTGCATGTGTTGCGGACGGCGAAGTTTCGGACGGAGGAGGGGTTGAGTGGCAAGGCTTTGACGACGGTGGTCGAGGCGGGGGATGGGGTGGTTTGGGCGGGGACGCGGGAGGATGGTCTGCGGCGGTGGCGGGGTGGGGTGGTGGATGAGCCGGTGCGGGAGGGCGGGCTGACGAGTCCGGTGATTCTTTCGCTGGCTCCCGGCGTGGGCGGGGGTGTCTGGGCGGGGACTCCGGATGGGTTGAACGCTGTGGATGCGAGGGGTGGGGTGCGACGGTTTACTTCGGCGGATGGGTTGCCGGACGACTACATCCAGGCTCTGGCGGCGGGGGCGGATGGTGGGGTGTGGGCGGGGACTCGTCATGGGCTGGTGCATCTGCGCGGGGGGAAGATGGAGGTTTTGACGAAGGCGGATGGGCTGGGTGGGGATCTGATTGGGACGCTGCTGATGGGGGCGAATGGTGAGCTTTGGGTGGGGACTTCGGGTGGGCTTTCGCGGCGGGGGATCGACGGGAGGATTGTGACGTATGCGGCGGGGAGTGGGCCGGCGGGGATCGTGACGGCGATGGCTCAGGATCGCGGTGGGCGGATCTGGGTTGCGACGAAGGATGGTGGGCTGGGGCGGTTCGGGGATGGTGGGTATGGGGGGGTGAAGTCTGGGGTTGGCGTGGTCAGTGGGATGGTGGCGGATGGGATGGGGTTCCTATGGCTGAGGATGGAACGTGGGGTGGAGCGGGTTGCGATTGCGGATCTGGACCGGTGTGTGGCGAGCGGAGAGGCTTGCGTTGGAGTGGGGCGGCGGTATGGGACGGCGGATGGAATGCCGAGCGATGAGATGGTGGCGGGTGGGTCTCCGGTGATGTGGCGGATGGCGAATGGGGAGTTGTGGCTGACAACTCGGAGGGGGGTGGCGGTTGTGGATCCGGAGCATCTGCCGCTGAATACGGTGGCTCCGATGGTGGCGATCGAGGGGTTTCTGGTGGATGAGGCTGCGGTTGGGGTGGATGCGCAGCCGGTGGAGATTGGGTTTGGGAGGACGCGGTACACGATGGAGTTTGCGGGGCTGAGCTTTGCGGTTCCATCGCAGGTGCGGTATCGGTGCTGGCTGGAGGGGTTCGATAAGGGGTGGGTGGAGCT
>JAMFSC010000193.1 GCA_026225095.1 bacterium | reverse complement strand
TTGTGGACAGGTCATGCGCGATTCCATCTTGTGTGGCAGAGTAGCACTGTCGTTTTCTTATCGGGACTCGCACTCGTTCTGATCTGGTATCCAGGCCCGAGCGAAGCCCAGCGGTTTTATCTCTCCGCCCTGTTAGCGGCATCGTCGCCACTTGGATTTATGACTGCATTTGTGAGTCGTCGAGTGTTTGGTGGAACCTTGTCGGATCCGAATGGGATTCGTCCCGCCCGTGTGAAGCTCCTGCGCACAGTGCGAGCCATAGACCTGAATCTTGTAGCAGTTGTTGCGGCGCTGCTATCGCTGCTGGCGATCATCTGGATGTTTCGGTCTTAGAGCAGATTCGCTGAAGGTGTAGGGTCGTACGTTGGATGCCGTGGTGCTCCGGCCCACCTTCGCGACGATGAGACGTGTCGCGAAGGTGGGGCACCCAACTCTATCTCGAGCAGCAACTGCTGGGTTGGCCGCGTAAGTTGAAGGCCGTCGGAGATAGGTCCGATGCGCAGGCTCAATTTATGGCTCGACCTCCCGATCACGGCTGGAATGGTCTGCTCGCGGAGAGCGCAACGTATCTCCAGAGTGATATCTTGCCTTGACGGCCGATCTGTCGATCGGACGGGACGGGAGGAGAGTGTGCCGGTCATATCACAGAGTTCGATGGGTTCCGCTGGACGGGACGTCAGTGCTCTTTCTGCGGCCATCCTGGCGGAGTTGACCGCAGCAGTGGGCCCTGCGGGGATCATTGTGGAGCGGAACCAGTTGCAGACCTATGAGTGCGATGGGTTGGCGGCGCTCCGCGCGCTGCCTGGAGCGGTGGTGCTACCAGGGTCAGCGGACGAGGTGCAGAGGGTGGTGCGGATATGCGCGCGGCATCGGATACCGTTCGTGGCGCGAGGAGCGGGGACGGGGCTCTCCGGGGGAGCGCTTCCGGCCGTTGGTGGTGTGGTCATCGGTATGTCACGAATGAACCGCATCCTGGCAGTCGATATCCCAAACCAGCGGATCACCGTTGAGCCGGGTGTGATCAATGGCCATGTGACGCAGCGGGTGGCGTCGTCGGGGTACTTTTATGCTCCGGACCCTTCCTCTCAAAGCGTCTGCACGATTGGTGGGAATGTGGCGGAGAATGCGGGCGGGGCGCACTGTCTGAAGTACGGCTTCACGACGACGCATGTGGTGGGGATGGATGTGGTGGTGCCCGGGGGGGAGATGGTGCGGCTGGGGTCGGATGCGGTGGATGCTCCGGGGTATGACCTGTGTGGGGTGTTTGTGGGGTCGGAGGGGACGCTGGGAGTGGTGACGGCGGTGACTCTGCGGATCGTCAGGCGCGCGGAGGCGGTGCAGGTGCTGCTGGCGGCGTATGACAGCATTGCGGCGGCGGGGCAGACGGTGTCGGACATCATCGCGGCGGGGATTCTGCCGGCGGCCATGGAGATCATGGACCGGCTGTCGATCGAGTCGGCGGAGGCTTCGGTGCACCCCAACTATCCGGCTTGTGCGGCGCTGCTGCTGATCGAGCTGGATGGGCCGGCGGAGGAGGTGGAGCTCCAGATGCGGCAGGTGCGGGAGCTTTGCCGGGCCAATGGGGCGTGGGAGGACCGGCTGGCGCAGAGCGCGCAGGAGCGGATGCTGGTGTGGAAGGGGCGGAAGGCGGCGTTTGCCGCGGCTGGGCGGCTTGCTCCCAACTACATCGTGCAAGATGGAGTGATTCCGCGGACCAAGCTGCCGGTGATCCTGGAGGAGGTGGAGCGGATGGCGCGGGAGAGTGGGCTGCGGGTGTCGAACGTCTTCCATGCGGGGGACGGGAATCTGCACCCGATTGTGCTGTACGACGCTGCGATTCCGGGGCAGGAGGAGATTGCGGTGGACCTGTCGACGCGGATCCTTTACCTGTGCGTGGATCATGGAGGGTCGATTACGGGCGAGCATGGAGTGGGGAAGGAGAAGCAGGAGGCGATGGGATATATGTACACGGAGCCGGATCTGGCGACGATGCAACTGGTGCGGCGTGCGTTCGATCCAGATGGGATCTCGAACCCGGATAAGGTGTTTCCGCGGCCTCGGCTTTGTGGGGAAAAGACTGGGCCGTATACTCCGCATCCGCTCGAAGTGGCGGGTGTCGCGGAGTATTTCTGAGCTTTTTGGGCTTTGGTTTGGCTCGTGGATGGAGTTAGAGGTAGGACCACTTGGTAGATTTCTTCTAATAAAGTGGTCTATTTTGCATCATTCTAGGTGCATTGCTGTAATCGTGGTTTTCTAAAGGGGTTATGGGCGGCGGTCGTTGAATTGTCAATGTTTCACCAGAGACTTTTCGCTGGGCAGAACGTGGGCCGTTGCTTGGAAAAACTGGACAGGAACGTGATTTACGAAAGTGGTATGTTTCGGCTTCGATTATCGGACAGTCTGGCGACTGCGGGGGTTCTTCACTTCGTTCAGGACGACGACGTAGAACAGACAACGGCGTCGAGCACCAGCTGTCGGGCGGTCAACATGGCCGAAGAGATCAGAGATTCCATGGGTGCATCATGAGAAGTGGTCGTGGAAGGGGCGGGGAATGGGTGGGATGGGGACGATGAGTCGAGTGGAGGACTATGCGCGGGCGCTGGAATCGCTCTCCGGGGCGGAGTGCCTGCGGCTTGAGGATGGTGGGTGGGGCGTCGCGCCGGGCGGTACGGCAGAGGCGGCGGCTACGCTGCGCTTTGCGCACGAGGAAGGGATCGCGGTCTGCCCGTGGGGTGGGGGGACCAAGCAGGGGTGGGTGGAGGCGGTGCGACCGGGGTTGATTTTGCGGACGCATCGGATGGCTGCGGTGCGGGAGCATACGTGGCAGGACATGACGTGTACGGTGGATGGGGGATGCACGTGGTCGGCGATGCAGGGGGAGCTGGCTCGGCATGGACAGATGGTGGCGCTGGACCCTTTGTGGCCAGATCGGGCGACGGTGGGCGGGGTGGCGGCGGCGAATGACTCGGGGGCCCTGCGGCTGAGGTATGGGAGCCTGCGGGACCTGATTATCGGGATGACGATTGTGCTGGCGGATGGGACGGTGGCGAAGACGGGCGGAAAGGTGGTGAAGAACGTCGCCGGGTACGATCTGCATAAGCTGATGACGGGTGCGTTTGGGACGCTGGGGCTGATTACGGAGATTACGTTCCGGCTGCACTCGATTGCGCGGGATACGCGGAGTGTCACGGCTTCTTCGGGGGACGTGGGGGCTCTGGGGCGGTTGATGCTTAGCCTGATGGACTCGCATCGGGCTGTGCAGTCGATGCAGTTGCGGGGGGATGGGGAGGGGTTTCATTTGGATGTAAGGCTGGCGGCTTTGCCGGAGGTGCTTGAGTCGCATGGGGCGGGGCTGGTGGCGGATGCGGTGGGGATGGGCTTGGCGACGGCGGAGACTCTGACTGAGGTCTGGACGGCTCGGGAGAGGTTGTTTGGGTGGGGCGATTGGGTGGTGTTCAAGGCGACGATGCTTCCTACGATGCTGGCGGAGGTTGCTGCGACCGTCCACGGGCTGGGCGGGAGTTCGGTGGGGCAGTCGGTCGGGGTGTTGACGGGGCGGGTTCCGGCTTTGAGCTGGCCGGGGGTTGAGACGATGCGGGGGAGGTTGGAGGCTGCGGGTGGGTCGCTGGTTGTGCTGGAGCGGCCTGATGGGATGGCGGTGGATCGGTGGGGGGCGGTGCCTTCCGCGCTTTCGCTGATGAAGGAGATCAAGCGGCAGTTCGATCCGAAGGGGACTTTGAATCCGGGGAGGTATCTGGGGGGGATTTAGTTCGGATTTGGCGGTGGTGTAGTGGAAGGCAAACGCAGATTGCCTGCGGGAATGACAGACAAAAGGGCGAACACCATGACAATCCCGCAGAGCACTGCTTTGTCCCATCTCGACTCTCTCCCGCTCGTGGGTAAGACTGCGTTGGTGACCGGTGCATCTCGTGGAATTGGAGCAAGCGTGGCGCTACAGTTGGCCGCGGCCGGCGCTGATGTTGCAATCAACTACCGCAGCAAGGGGCCTCGGGCGCAGGATGTGGCGAATGAGATTGAGGGCCTTGGGCGCAAGGTTCTTCTCTTGCAGGCGGATATCACGGACCCTGGGGACATCGCATCCAGCTTCGTCTCTATCGATGAGGCGTGGGGCCACCTTGATCTCCTGATCTTGAATGCGAGTGGAGGTTTGGAGAAGGACAAGGCGGTGGATTACGCGATGAGGCTCAACCTGAACGCGCAGCTCAATCTTGTTGAAGCGGCTCTTCCCCTGATGCCGCGGGGAGGCCGGATTGTCTTCGTCACCAGTCACCTGGCTCATTTCTGTGAGACGAGACCGGTCTATGGCGGGTACGAGGCGGTGGCGCGGAGCAAGCGGGCTGGAGAGGACGCATTACGCGGGATGATTCCAACGTTTGTTGACCGGGGTATTTGCTTCGTGGTCGTGAGTGGAGACTTGATCGAGGGAACAATTACACCGAAGCTGCTGCAACGCGCCAACCCGGGTCTTATCGAGGAGAGGCGTAAAGAGGCCGGTTCATTGCCCGATATCGATGAGTTCGCTGCGGCGATTGTCAGGGGTGCGGTTTCGGAGGAGTACAGGAGTGGGGACACCGTGTATGTTGGGAGCACTGGATGAGATGGGGGCGGCTATGAGTCTGCCTTGGAGAAGATTGATTGCATCGATTGCGTTTGCGGCAGTGTGCGCGGGAGTTGGTGTAGCGCAACAGGCGGCATCGGAAAAGAGCGCTGCGCAGATCAAGGTTGAGCAGACTCCGCAGTCTATTGCGGCGACTCCGCTGTGTCAGTGGGCGGTCAAAGAGGTGGCCAAAGGCGAACCCATGGTTGTTTGGCCCGACGGGAAGCCGGTAGTGAATCAACGCCAGCACTCTCGTCCAGATTCAGACCTCCTCGACCTGAAGAGCCTCTTCGAAGCGAGCGATGAGGTGATTTTCGCAGTTACAGGGCCGTTTGCGGAGACGGTTGCCCCATCCGGCACGAGCGCCATTACCTATAACGATGTGCAGGTGCTGCGCAGTTGGAAGGGTGAGCACAAGGCGGGGGATTTCCTGACGTATACCATCCCTGTCGGCACGGCGAATTGTCCAGCAACGCGGGTATGGAGCCTCGCAGGGTATGAATGGGGTGGAGGGTCTTTTCTTAGCGTTCTTTTCCTTCGCGACTCAAAAGATGCGGAAGCTCAAACGACCCCGGGCCTGAGATTGACCGGCGGGAACGGACTGCAAGGCGCGATTCTCCTCCCCTATCGCACTCCAATGAGTGCAACGCCTTGGGCATGCAAGAGCTTTATAGCTTTCAATCCTTGGAACAAGGACTATATGGGGCATGAAATTCAGAAGTGTAACGATTTTATCGATAAAAGTACCGACCCAATCGGGTTCCAATCGCCGAAGGATCCACTCGCGGCGCGGTACTACAAGATGCCGATATCGGATCCTTCGCGAGATGAAGTGGCAGGCGGACAATGCTGCGACGGTCAGAGGCGAAGTTCGGAAGATACAGGAGCCGACACCCTAGCGATGGTGAGGGGTGTCGCAACGGTGGGGTACGCGAGTCTAAGAACGAAATTCGGGGGTCTCTCCACTTCGCTTCGCTTCGGTCGAGATGACGAGGCTTATTGGGATCTGTAAATTTAGCGAGACAGCGTGGGGCGAATTTGATGGGACGGGATGGTGCATGGAATATCTGACGCAGGTTGAGACGACGAAGGCTTCGAACTTTGATGGGCATCATGCTCCGGATAGGGAGTTGATTGGGGATTGCGTGCATTGCGGGTTCTGCCTGCCGGCTTGTCCGACGTATGTGCTTTGGGGGGAGGAGATGGATTCGCCGCGAGGGCGGATCTACATGATGAAGAAGTCGGCGGAGGGGGAGGCTCCTCTGGACAAGCGGTTTCAGCGGCATATGGATAACTGCCTGGGGTGCATGGGGTGCATGACGGCTTGTCCGTCGGGGGTGCAGTACAACAAGCTGATCGAGGATACGCGGGCGCAGGTGGAGCGGAATGTTCCTCGGACGTTGGGGGACAGGCTGTTTCGGGAGATGTTGTTTCGGACGTTTCCTCATGCGACGCGGTTGCGGTTGATGGCGCTTCCGATGCTGGTGTATCAGAGGACGGGGCTGCAAAGGCTGGTGCGGGCGAGTGGTGTGCTGGGGCTGCTGCCGGAGCGGCTGGGGGCGATGGAGGCTCTGCTGCCTCGGGTTCCGAACAGCCTGTTTCATCGGGGGGCGGAGCGGGTGGCGGCGGCTGGGCAGGCTCGGCGGCGGGTGGGGATGCTGGTGGGGTGTGTGCAGCAGGTGTTCTTTCAGCATGTGAATGAGGCGACGGCGCGGGTGCTGGCGGCGGAGGGGTGCGAGGTGATTGTTCCGCGTGGGCAGGGCTGCTGCGGGGCTTTGATGGTGCACTCGGGGCTGGAGGAGCAGGCGGCGGAGCTGGCGCGGGGGATGATCGCGCGGTTCGAGGCGGCGGAGGTCGACACGATTGTGATCAATGCGGCGGGGTGTGGGTCGACGATGAAGGAGTATGGGCATCTGCTGCGGGACGATCCGGAATGGGCGGCGAGGGCGGCGGCGTTCAGCGCGAAGTGCAGGGATATCTCGGAGATTCTGTGCGAGCTTCCGGGGCGGGCGGTGCGGCATCCGCTGGCGCTGCGGGTGGCTTATCACGATGCGTGTCATCTGCGTCATGCGCAGGCGATCTATGAGCAGCCTCGACGGCTGTTGGCGGGGGTTCCGGGGCTGACGGTGGTGGAGCTGGAGGAGGCGAATCTGTGCTGCGGGTCGGCGGGGGTTTATAACCTGTTGAACCCGGAGCCGGCGCGGGAGCTTGGGGATCGGAAGGTGGAGGGTCTGGTGGCGACGAAGGCGGAGGCGGTGGTTTCGGCGAACCCGGGGTGCCTGTTGCAGTTGATGAGCGGGCTGCGGCGGAGGGGGATGGAGGCCATGCCTGCGTTCCATATGGTAGAACTGCTGGACGCTTCGATACGAGGGATCTCGGTCGGACAAATCGAGGCAGAACGGGGCGCGTGATTGGAAGCATGATGGGGAGCGGCGGGTTTCGGCGGGAGGGCGGGATTCCGGGGCGGCGATGGAGGATCGCCTGGCTGCTGGGGGCGGGGGTGCTGGTCAACTACTTCGACCGGGTGAATTTGTCGGTGTCTCATGCGGCGCTGTTCACGGCTTTCGGAATCTCGAATGTGGGGTTTGGGTATCTTTCGGGGGCCTATAACTGGACGTATGCTGCTTGCCAGTTGCCGATTGGGGTGTTGCTGGACCGGTTCGGGGTGAAGAAGGTTGGACGGATCAGTACATTTCTCTGGAGTATTGCTTCGTTCGGGGCGGCGGTTTCGCCGAATATCGGGGGGGTGTTTGCGGCGCGGCTTTTGTTGGGGATCGGGGAGGCTCCTACGTTTCCGGCGAATGCGAAGGCGGTGGGGATGTGGTTTCCTCCGCAGGAACGCAGCATGGCTACGGCGATGTTCGACTCGATGGCGAAGTTCTCTTCGGCGATTGGGGTTCCGTTGCTTGGGGTGCTGCTGCTGAGCCTGGGTTGGCGGTGGAGCTTTGCGGTGACGGGGGTGATCAGCCTGGGGTTCTTCTGGCTGTTTTGTCGGGTCTATCGGGATCCCAAGGACGATCCGGGGTTGAGCCTGGAGGAGAGGCGATATATCGATGAGGGGTTGGTGCCTTCTGCGAATGATCGGCCTGAGGCTACGCTCGGGTACCTGTTGCGGAAGAAGAAGGTGCTGGGGCTGGCGATTGGGTTTGGAGCTTATAACTATGTGTTCTACCTGCTGCTGACTTGGCTGCCGAGTTATCTGTCTTCGGCGCTGGGGATCGATCTGCTGCACTCGTTTCTGTATACGGGAGTGCCGTGGCTGTTTGCGACGGTGGTGGAGCTGGTGACGGCGTATGTCGCGGATACGCTGATTCGGCGGGGAGTGGACGCGAACCGGGTGCGGAAGACGGTGCTGGTCTGCGGAATGGCGTTTGGGCTTGGGATCCTGGGGGCGGCGGAGGCTCATACTGCCCTTCGGGCGCTGGTCTGGATCAGCGTTTCGCTGGGGGGGCTTTCGGCGGCGGCTCCGGTGGGGTGGTCCGTGCCGGGGCTGATTGCGCCGAGGGGATCGGTGGGGACGGTTGGGGGGATTATGAACTTTTCGAATCAGATCTCGGGGATCTGCGCGCCGATTGTGACGGGGTATGTGATCGCGGCGACTGGGAAGTATGCCTGGGCGTTTGGGATTGCGGCGGCTTACCTGCTGGTGGGGATTTGTAGTTATATCTTTTTGCTGGGGCGGATTGAGCGGATTCCGGCGGAGGTTTCGTAGAGGCTTGTCCTGCCGGACGGGCCCACTTCGCGTGGGGCGGTCACTTCGTGACTTGTATACCGCTTTGCGTGGCTACGGCTTTGGCTTGACGGTGGCGCGCATGGCTCCGGTGGAGATGCCTCCGTCCACGAGGAGGGTCTGGCCGGTGATGTAACGGCTCAACTCCGAGGCCAGGAAGACGACCGCCCCGTCGAGGTCGTGGGGTTCGCCTGGGCGCTTTAGGGGGATGCGGTCGATGAGGTAGTCGACCCACTCTTTATCCTGGTACATGACGCGGTTCTGAGCGGTCTCGAACCAGCCGGGAGCGAGGCAGTTGACGGTGATGCCGTGTTGGCCCCAGTCGTCGGCGAGGCTCATGGTGAGTTGACGGATGCCTCCACGGCTGGCGCCGTAAGGTGCGAGGCCCGCGTAGCCGAAGACGCTGGTGACGGAGCCGATGTTGATGATGCGTCCGAAGCCGCGATCGGCCATGTGGCGGGCGATGTGCTGGGCGACGAAGAAGCTGCCGCGGAGGTTGGTGTCGAGGATGAGGTTCCAGTCGTCCCAGGTGACGTCGAAGGCGGGCTTGCGGACGTTGCATCCGGCGTTGTTGACGAGGATGTGGATCTGGCCGGCCTGGGCGATGGCGGCTTCGGCCATGGTGGCGATGGAGTGCTGGTCGCGGACGTCGAGGGCGAGGGGGATGACCTTGCGGCCGAGGGATTCGATCTCGGCGGCGAAGGGGAGGAGATCGTCTCTGCGGCGGCTGGTGAGGATGAGGTCTGCGCCGGCTTGGGCGAGGGCTCGCGCGAGGTACTGGCCTAGGCCTCGGCTGGTACCTGTGACGAGGGCGGTCTGGCCGGTTAGGTCGAAGGGGTTGGTCATGATCTCGATTCGGTTCCGGGGTCTGTTCTTGGGTCTAGGACGATCTTCATCAGGTTGGGTTCGCGGGCGTGGAGGCGTTCGAACCAGGAGGGGCCGTCGCTGAGGGGGGCGATGGCGGTGATGAGGGGGGCGACCTTGATCTTGCCGGTCGCGATGAGGTCGATGGCCTGGGGGTATTCGCCGGAGGAGGCGCAGGAGCCTTGCAGGCGGATCTGGCGGGAGACGACCTTTTGCAGGGGAAGATCGACCTTGGGGGAGATGTTTCCGACGAGGGTAACGGTGCCTCCTTTGCGGGTGCAGTCAATGGCGGTGGAGATGGTCTGGTTGGCTCCTACGGCTTCCAGGACCAGGTCGACGCCGCGTCCGTCGGTGTGGTGGTGGATGGCGTGGAGGAGGGCTTCGCCGGTGGCGTGGAGGGTGTGGTCGGCTCCGAGGGAGGCGGCGAGGGCGAGGCGGGTGGCGTCGACGTCGGCGATGAGGACGGTTCCGGCTCCGGCGGCTCGGGCGGCCTGGAGGAGGAGGAGGCCGATCATTCCGGCTCCGATGACCAGGACGGTTTCGCCGGGTTTCAAGTCGGAGACGGCTACGCCGTGGAGGGCTACGGCGACGGCTTCGAGCATGGCGGCGTCGGGGAAGGAGAAGGTGTCGGGGAGGTGGTAGGCGATGCGGGCGGGGATGGTGAGGTACTCGGCGAAGGCTCCGGGGCGGCGGAACTCGGCGCAGGAGACTCCGATGACCTGGCGGTTGTCGCAGAGGTTGACCTGGCCGAGAAGGCAGAAGTGGCAGGTGCCGCAGAAGACGGTGGAGTCGAAGGTGACGCGGTCGCCGGGGGCGAATGCGGTGACGGCGGAACCGATGGCGGAGACGATTCCGGCGGCTTCGTGGCCCATGACGATGGGCGGGATGCGGCGTCCGGTGGATCCGTCGAAGCCGTGGACGTCGGAGCCGCAGATGCCGCAGGCGGCGACCTGGATGAGGAGCTCGTCGGGAGCGGGGGATGGGGTGGGGAGATCGGCGAGTTCGAGATGGTTGTACTGGGAGAGAAGGAGAGCCTGCATGTGCCTCGCTTAGCCGAGTTTTCGGCGGGATCGAACCGGGTTTCGTTCACCGATTCTAGTACAAGGTAGTGGTTGGGAGAGAGGCTGTATGGTGATTGGCAGGGTGACTTCGCGGAGGATAGGGGTATGAAAGCTGCTGTGTTCGTTGCTGCTTCGGCTGCGCCGGGGCATTTTGTGGACGTGATGGAGGTTGCGCGGCCGGAGTTGGCGGCGGGGCGTCTTCTGGTGAAGGTGATCGCTTGTGGGGTGTGCCGGACGGATCTGCATATTGTCGAGGGGGATTTGAAGGCTTTGCGGCCGCGGCTGATTCCGGGGCACCAGATTGTGGGAGAGGTGGTGGAAGGGGCTACGGCTGAGATGCCGGTGGGGACCAGGGTGGGGGTTTCGTGGATGGGAGGGACGGATGGGACTTGCTGGTATTGCAGGCATGGGATGGAGAATCTGTGTGACGACCCGACGTTTACGGGGTACAGCGTGGATGGAGGGTATGCGGAGTAGGCGCTGGTGCGGGTGGACTTCTGCCATGTGATTCCGGAGGGGTTGGAGGCGGTGAATGTGGCTCCGCTGCTGTGCGCGGGGATGATCGGGTTTCGAAGTCTGCGGGTGGCGGGGATTCAGCATGGGGAGCGGGTGGGGCTTTATGGGTTTGGGAGCTCGGCTACGCTGGCGATCGCCGTTTTGCAGTCGTGGAAGTGTGAGGTGTATGTGGCGACGCGGGGGGAGTCGCACAGGAAGCGGGCGGAGGAGCTGGGCGCGACGTGGGTGGGCGCGGAGGACGCTCGGCCGCCGGTGCCGCTGGACCGGGCGGTCACGTTTGCGCCGAGTGGGAAGGTGGTGGTGAGTGCCTTGTCGGCGCTGCGGAAGGGGGGCGTGGTGGCGATCAATGCGATTCACCTGGACCAGATGCCGGCGTTTGACTACGACACGCTTCTTTGGGGCGAGAGGCAGATTCGCAGTGTCGCCAATATGACGAGAGAGGATGCGCGGGACTTCCTGGTGGTGGCTCGGGATCTTGCGATCAAGCCGCGGGTTTCGGTGTTCTCGCTGGATGATGCGAATAATGCGCTGGTAGCGGTGAAGGAGGAGACGGAGGATGGGTCGGCGGTGATTGTGCCATGAGATGCCAATGCGGAAGACAAATAGATTCTGGACCAGGCCGAAAATCCAAAGGAGGAGAGTCGGCGTAATGATATCGTCGCGATAACGAGTTCTCCCTGTTTTTTGTACCCCCTTCTGCGTGCAACCTACTTCGATTGAACCTGGAGATGATTGATGGCGACTGATGCTGTTGTTACGCCCAAGTCTGTTCCTCGTCGTGTTACTTATCGGCCTGTGAACCGGAAGGTCGAACGTGTCTTCTTCGGCGGGATGGCGATTCTGCTTTGCGTGATCGTGTTCATTGGGTTTTCGCCGACTTACTTTCGTGCGGGGATATTGCGGGCTCCGCTGCCGAGTCCGATTCTGCATGTCCATGGGGCGGCGTTTACGCTGTGGATGATTCTGTATGCGGTACAGTCGGCGTTGATCTCGGCGAAGCGGGTGGTGTGGCATCGGTCGCTGGGGACGGTGGCTTTCTGCCTGCCGCCGATCATGATTGTGCTGGGGGTGATCGCGGCGCTGGATGCGCTGCATCGGAAGGTGAGCATCGGGCCGCTGGACCCCGCGGTTTCGCTGGCGATTCCTCTGATTGGGATTGCTTGGTTTTCGGTGTTGATCTTCGCTTCGTGGTCGACGCGGCGGCGACCGGATGCGCATAAGCGACTGATCCTGCTGGCGACGATTGCTCTGGTGGACGCGGCGCTTGGGCGGTTTCCGTGGGGGCGGATCGGAATGGCTCCGGCGGCGGGGGCGGTGACGGGGTTGGGGATCCTGATTGTGCTGGTGGTGGCGTACGATCTGTTCTCGCTTCGCAGGCTTCATCGGTCGACGATGTGGGCGGCTCCAATTACGTTTGCGGTTGGGGCGTTCTCGGTTCCGATCGGGATGACCGGTGCGTGGCACTCGTTTGCTGCGTTGCTGGATCGGACGGTCGGTTCGCACCTCTAGCCAGAAAACCTACAGAGCTTCTGCTAAGGTCGAGGGGTTGGGTGCTGCCCCCTTGGAACGTTTTATTCCATGCAGCAGGAAGAGGATGAGATGGCTACGGTTCGGCTTTGGACGGATGAGGATGTGGCGGGGGATGAGCGGGTGAAGGCGGTGTTTGACGATATCCGGAGGACGCGGGGGTCGGATTTTGTGAACAACTTCTGGCGGGCGCTGGCGAATCAACCGGCGGTGCTGGAGAGGACGTGGGCAGCGATCAAGGAGGTGATGATCGCGCCGGGTGCGCTTGATCCGCTGACCCGGGAGATGATCTATATCGCGGTTTCGACGGTGAATGGCTGCGGATACTGCGTGCACTCGCATACGGCTGCGGCGAGAGCGAAGGGGATGTCGGAGGCGCAGCACGGTGAGCTGTTGGCGGTGGTGGGGATGGCGGCGCAGACGAACTCGTTGGCCACGGCGCTTGGGGTCGCGGTGGATCCGGAGTTCCAGGTTTAGCAGGGCTACATTGCTTCGGACATGGTGGGCCTGTCGTGGCAGTTGGGGTCGGGTTTGGCGGCCTGGCGCTGCCTTGGATGGGCGCGGTGGGCCGCAGCGCGGGCGGGGAGCCTGGTGGGCTTTGCGCTCAACTGTTTGAGGATGGTGTTGAGACTGGCGAAGGCTTGCTCTCTCGCCTTCTTGTTGGGTTCGGTGGTGGGGGCGTCGGGCTTGGCGGTGGGGTCTTCGCCGGCTCGCATGAAGCCGTGGCCGGCTCCATCGTAGGTGACAGGCTGGTACTTCTTGTTGGCGGCCTTCATGGCTTCGATGGTGGCGGGGATGGTGGCGTCCACGCGAGCGTCATTTCCGGCGTAGAAGCCGTAGACCGGGGCGGAGACGGCGGAGACGTCGGGGGGCGGGGTGCCGTAGAAGACGATGGCGGCGGCGAGGTCGCGGGAGTGGGCGGCGAAGGCGAAGGACTTGCCACCGCCCCAGCAGAAGCCGACGGTGGCGACTTTGCCGTTGGCGGCGGGGAGTGACTTGGCGTAGGCGGTGGCGGCGTCGAGATCGGCTAGGACCTGATCGGGATTCAGGCCGGAGACGGCCTTGACGGTGGAGTCCTGGTCGGGGAAGGCGTCGGATCCGCCGTTGTTGGGACCGGCTCCGGAGAGGAGGTCGGGTGCGACGACGATGTAGCCCTGTGCGGCGAGCTCGTCGGCCATCTCCTTGGCCCAGTTGGAGAGGCCGAAGATCTCGTGGATGAGGATGACGACGGTGGCCTTGTTTTTGACCTCGGGATAGACGACGAAGGCCTGGAGGGAGCGGTCGCCGTGATGGAGGGTGGCGTACTCGTGATGGCGGGGGGAGGCTTCGAGGCGGGATTTGGCCCAGTCCTGCGCGTGGGTGGGGATGGTGGCCAGGAGGGCGGCTAGAAGCGCGAAGAGCTTCAGGGAGGTGGGGCGCAGGGAATCTCGCATGGGGGGAGTGTAGAACACGGCGTGGGCGCGGACAAGGCGGATGCGAGAGATTTTGATCCAGGGAAGGATACGAGAGTTTGCTTAGACTTGGGTATGGGGATTCGCTTGAAGGTGATTGAGGTGGAGGATATTCCGGCGGTGGCTCGGTTGATCGCGGAATCGGTGCGGGGGTTGCAGGTCGGGGAGTACAGCGCGGCGCAGCGGGAGGCCGCGCTGGCAACGGTGTTTACCGTGGACACGCGGCTGGTGAGAGATGGGGGATACTTTGGCGCTTATGGTGACTCCGGGGAGTTGGTTGGTTGCGGAGGCTGGAGTGGGCGGAGGACGCTCTATGGTGGGGATGGGCAGGTGGAGGCGACGGAGGCTGGCTGGCTCGATCCTGCGGTGGATGCGGCCAAGATCCGGGCGATCTTTGTGCATCCGGGATGGGCACGGCAGGGAATTGGGGGAAGGCTGTTGCGGGCGGCGGAGGCGGCGGCGTGGGCGGCGGGCTTTCGAAGGTTCGAGATGGGGAGCACGTTGACGGGAGTTGCGCTCTATGGACGATCCGGATACAGGGAGATAGAGCGGATCGCGGTTCCGGTGGGATCCGGGGAGACGATCGAGGTGGTTCGGATGGTGAAGGACGGTTCAGGATCAGGCCCGTGCGAAGGTGGGGGAGAACGAAGCTGAGCGTGAGCCGTGCGACGTCGATGTCGCGCCTCCGTTGACGAGCGAGTTGAGTTGATCGACGACGTCGCGCATGGTGTGGGTCTGGGAGTTCAACTGCTCGGCGGCTGAGGCGCTTTGTTCAGAAGCTGCGGCGCTGGCCTGGGTTACCTGCTCCATCTGACTGAGGGCCTGGTTGATCTCCTCGATGCGGCGCGCCTGTTCGACGCTGCCCTGGTTGATCTCGCAGACGACCTTCTTGACGGTGGCGGAGTCCTGGGTGATGGTGTGGACGGCCTTGGCGACGAGATCGACTTTGAGGTTGGCGGCGTTGGCGCCCTGGATCGATTCTTCGATGAGATGGACGGTGTCCTTGGCGGCCTGGGCGCAGCGCTGGGCGAGATTGCGGACCTCGTCAGCGACGACGGCGAAACCCATGCCGGCTTCTCCCGCGCGGGCGGCCTCTACGGCGGCGTTGAGGGCGAGGATGTTGGTCTGGAAGGCGATGTCGTCGATGACCTTGATGACGACAGAGATCTTCCGGCTGGAGGCGCTCAGGGCCTTCATGCTGGCGACCATGTCGATGATGTACTGATTGGTCTGGGTGAAGGCGGCCTGCGAGCGATCGACCATCTCGTACGCGTTGCGGGAACCCTCGGTGGTGCGGTTGGCCATCTGATTAATGAGGCTGGCAGAGGCACTGGTCTCTTCGATGGTCGCGACCTGTTCCGTGCAGCTCTGAGCGAGGGCGTTGCTTCCGGAGGTGAGTTCCGAGGCTGAACTGGCGATCTGGTCGGCTGTGGATTCGAGCGATTCCGTGACGGCGCGGAGAGTGCGGGTGAGGCGCTTTACGATGATGGCCGCGACGGCAGCGCAGAGGAAGAGGCTTCCGATGCAGGCAAGGGAATCGAGTGTGGAGGCAGTCCGGAGGGAGCCGAGATTGGCTTCGTTGCTGGAGTTGCTGGCGGCGGAGGAGAGGGCCTGGACATGATCTGCGTCGGCGACCAGTACGGAGCCTTTCTGGGCCCATTCCTTGACCTGCGCGTTGTAAAGGTCGCCTTTGAGGATTCCGTGTTCGACGGTATTCGTGATGGCTGTCAGGGCTACGTCATAGTCGGCGAGGTCGGTGGAAAGTTTCGTTGCGATCGCCTGCTGGGCGGAGAGTTCGGGATGAGTGGCGACGACGGCGGAGAGATCCTGGAGGCGGACTCTAGCGTTATTGAGTCGTTGGAGACCCGCGTCACGAGATCCCGGTTTCTGGATGGTGATGAAATAAATCAGGGAGATACGGGCGTTGAGGATCTCGCGCTGGAAGTCGTTGGCGAGTTGGGCGGAGGCGAGGAAGCTCTGGGTGTGTTCGCCCTGCACCCGGAGGACGCTGCGCATGGTGTAGACAGAGAAGCCTGCGACGCACGCGATGCAGCAGAGCATGAAGGCGAAACCAATTGAGATGAAACGAGTGATCGACCAGACGGACATGGGATGTTTATCGGCAGGAAACTGATGGATCTTAGCAAGATTGGGCATTATTGCTCAATGATTGCTACCTCCTGAAAGGAGGGGCTCCGCAATCGATTCCGGTCCGAATGCATCTGATGTATTGTGGCAGCGTGATTCAGTGTGAGCCATGCCGCAACTTTAGAGTGCGGTTGGCGTTTGTATAAACAGGCTGATTGCCCCTGGGACAGAGGGTAGGCAGCACGGAGCAGCGGGCAGGATGCCACGGCTTCGAAAGGAGATCGACAATGCGTTATCTCAAATTTCTCGCGTTACTTGCGGTTTTGATTCTTCCGGTGTCGCTGGCGCACGCGCAGGTGTCAGTGGGGATCGGGGTCGGTGGCCCGGTGTATGGCGCTGGCTACTATGCTCCGGCTCCCGTCTGTGATTACGGTTACTACAACTCCTACCCCTACGGTTGTGCTCCCTATGGATTCTACGGACCGGAGTGGTTTGATGGCGGAGTCTTCATCGGCGTGGGACCGTGGTATCGCGGCTACGGCTATCGTGGTTACGGCTACCGTGGAGGCTATGGGTATCGTGGCGGATATGGCTACCGTGGTGGCTATGGTGTCGGCTATCGTGGTGGATACGGCTCTGGTGGTCGCGGTTATGTTGGCGGCGGACAAGGCTTCCATGGGAACGGCGCCGGTGGTGGATTCCGTGGCGGTAGCGTCGGCGGCGGAGGCGGCTTCCATGGTGGCGGGGGTGGTGGCTCGCACGGTGGTGGCGGTGGTGGACACCGGTAAGTTACCCGTTTGGTCAACAAACAAAGGCCGCCAGATTATCTGGCGGCCTTTTGTTGTCGGCTGACTGACGAACGAAGGTTGATTTCTTCGCCCGCGCGCAACGAGTGGAGCGCACGGACTACTCGGTGGAGTGACGCACGGGGGTTACGCGGAGACGTTTATTGACGGGAGGAGCCGAGCTTGGCGGGCCGCCGTTCTTGCCATTGCGGCGCTTTTTGGGGCTGGCAATCTCAATGACTGCTCGCATCCAGTAGTTTCCGTCGGTATCGACCTCGATTCCATGGACCTCGCGTTCGAAGCC
The DNA here is from genome assembly GCA_026225095.1 of bacterium. Taxonomy (GTDB): domain Bacteria; phylum Acidobacteriota; class Terriglobia; order Terriglobales; family Acidobacteriaceae; genus Edaphobacter. The sequence continues at coordinate 1,417 of JAMFSC010000193.1, read as the reverse complement.
CGGGAAGCGCTTGCCGAAGGCTTCCATGGCGAGGATGAGCTTGATGACTGGGCTCTCCGAGCTACCGAGACGCTCTCCGGGCATGGACATCGGAATGCCGGGAGGGTAGGGAACGAGCATGACAGCGGCGATGCGGCCAGCCATGTCGGAGAAGCGGAGCTTTTCGGTCTCGCCGCGGACCAGCTTCTGATAGGTCTGCGACGGTGTGAGAATGGGGTCGAAGTCTTCGTCGCAGGCGTCATTCACAAGGCCTGCGAGGTTGAGTTCGACCATGGCGGCATGCATCTCGTCGGAGAGTTCCTTCAACGTCACATTGCGATAGCGGGAGGGATACTTGGCGACGAGTTCGGGAAGGGCCTCTTCGAGCGGGGCTTCGGAGTCATAGAGGCGCTTGAATTCGAATAGATTTTCGAGCAGGGCGCCCCACTTGCCCTTGGAGGTGCCGATGGAGAAGAGGACCAGCACGGTGTAGTCGCCGGTGCGGGCGATCTCTACGCGCCGAGAGTCGAGGAACTCGGTGAGGATGGCGGCGGGGATGCCCCAATCGCTGATGACGCCCTGGGCGTTGACGCCAGGGGTGAGGATGGTGACCTTGGCGGGGTCGAGCATGCAGTAGTCGTCGGCTATGTCCTCATCCTGGTAGCCGTGCCAATCCTGGCCGGGCTTTAGGGTCCAGCAGGAGGATCGATTGGTGAGGAGGCCGTCGGCGGCTTCTTCGAGGAGGTAGGTCTTGCCATCCATGGGATCGAAGACGTGCTCGGGCTGGTAGAGGCGAAAGAACCAGCCTTGCTCGGCGGCGCGAAGGCGATGAGCGATCGACGACATGGCCTTGCGGAAGCTGATGGCGTCCTGGAGGGTCTCGGACATCAGGGTCGGGCCGGCGGGTTCGTCCATCATGGCGGCGGCCACGTCAAGCGATGCGATCAGAGGGTAGAAGGGGCTGGTGGTTCCGTGCATCATGAAGGCTTCGTTGAACTGATCGAAGTCCAGCGGAGCGCGGGGGCTGAGCTTGATGTGGACCATGGAGCCCATGGAGAAGGCCGCGAGCATCTTGTGTGTCGACTGCACGGAGAAGATCGTGGGGCGCTTTTCCATGTCGTCGGGAACGCCCATGGCGTAGCGATGCCGGTAGATGGGGTGGAACTTGGCGTAGGCGTACCACGCCTCGTCGAAGTGCACTCGCACTACGGATTCGCGCAGTTGCTCGACAACCTGGTCCACGTTGTAGCAAAGGCCATCGTAGGTTGAATTGGTGATCACCGCGTATGTGGGGTTTGGCGACCGGGCACCCGCCGTAAACGGACTCCGCCTGATGAGTTCCTGCACCGACTCCGGCGACAACCGCTTTAGCGGCACCAGACCGATCATCCCGTAGCCGTTCCGCGTGGGTTTGAAGTACACAGGCCGCGCGCCGGTC
>JAMFSC010000192.1 GCA_026225095.1 bacterium | reverse complement strand
GGTGGGCCGGAGCGCCACGGCATCCAACGTACGACCCTACAAATCTGCTCTAAGAGCCCCGGCCCCGGATCCGCGTGCCGGACTGCGAACCGGCTCAGGGGTTCCCCGACGAACTTCATCCGCGCGATAAACGCACCAGAACAGACCACTTTCAAAATCAGCGCCCGCTGTCCAGTTTTTCCACGCAACGGCCCACATTCTGCGCACAAAAAGCTTCTGGTGAAACATTGGGAAATTTCGATCGTTGCCCGCTAACCCTTTTAGAACACCATGGATACAGGAAACTCGCAGAAAACGGCAATTTCATACCACTTTATAGAAGAAAAAACCCGAGTGGTCTGACCACATGGCTTTGCTAATGAGGAGGCGAACCACACCTTCAGAGAACGGCTCTGGCCGCCAAAGACCGCAGTCCCAAATATCTTAAGGCGAATTCCCTGTTGGTATAAAGTTCGGGTGCCCCACCTTCGCGACACGTCTCATCGTCGCTAAGGTGGGCCGGAGCGCCGCGACACCCAACCCAGAACCCTACTCCTTCAGCGAATCCGCTCTAAGCTTCGCGTGGCACTCTGCTGGCCGCAAACTCGGCCGCGAACCGACCCAGGACATCAGGACAGGTTCCAGGCCCTCACCCGCAATCCGTCCTCACATCGCGCGTGGCACCCCGCCCAGGTCCCGTTCTGGGTTGTCGACCCATTAACCCTCGACAATTCCTCATCTCTCCAGACTTACGTCCGATAACAGACGCAACGAATGTACGCGGGCCCCTCGGCGGCGTTCCGGAAGGTATTGCCATCAAAATCTCAATCCTCGCCCTCATCGCAGCGATGACCCTCTCGCCAGTCATCGGTTCCGCTCAGCAAATCGAGTTCGACAACCTCCTCGTAGCCTCAACCCCTGACGCGCCATCCGACTCGTCCGCCTCAAGCTCCGCGGCGACGAAGCCCGCCGCCCCGGTGACTCCGGCATGGGAGGGCAAGCTCGATCGCTGGCTCGACCTCGACACCTTCAACTACGGGGCCCGCTACCGCAGCGTCTTCGACTCCGACAACGCCCGCTCCTTCAGCCAGGGCCAGCAACGCCTCATCGCCCACGGCGAGTTCAAGTTCGACCAGGACGGCAAGTACGGCATCGGCTTCCATCTCTCCAGCGGCCGCTACTTCAACTGGTCCTACGCAGACTTCATCGGCGGCGGCCAGCACCAGTTCATCGCCAACACTGAAGCAAAAATGTCTCCCTACCAGATCTACGTCTTCACCGTTCTCCCGGCCTCACCGGGTTTCTACCAGTCCGGCGGCGGCCAGCTCTACCTTCGTCAATTCTTCCTCACCGCAACCCCCATTCGCGGAGTCGAGTTCCAGTTCGGAGGCCTGGCCATCAATCACGGCGTCAACACCGAGGCCACCAGCTACGACGACGACGGTTACATGTCCGGTGAGCGTCTCACCATCAAGCGGCCCAGGCAGCTTTGGCTGAGCGAAGTCTCCTATACCCGCGGCTACGTCGGAGATCTCTATACTCCGAACTTCTTCGCCCGGGGTGCCAGACTCTCCATGTCCAACTATTGGCAGATCCTCGGCCGCAAGGACTTCGGCAAGAAGATCGCCGTCTCCGCCGACTACACCTTCACCACCCCGGAGGGTGCCCCGTTCAGCCTCAAGACCACTCGCGAGGCCATCTTCCTTGACGCCCGCAAGAGCAAGGTGTTCGACACCGTCAGGCTCGAAACCTACCAACGAATCAACAGTGGCTACTACGGTGCAGGAATCCCCTTCCCCAACGCCAAGGGCTATACCCTCACCGTCAGCCGTGATTTCAGAAAGCACCTGGCTCTCGAAGGTGGAATCGCCGACATCGACATCAACTACATCACCAACCTCGGACTCAACGTACAGGCCCTCATCCTGGGACTTGCCCTGAATGGAGACCAGTACGGCGTCGGCAAACGTTACTTCGTTCGTCCCAGCATTCCGCTCAACCATTTCGCCGCCCTCACCGGCAGCTACAGCCACGTCTTCGACACCAGCCTCGTCGCCTCACAGGTGGATCTCTGGAACAACCAGGCCCTCACCGCCGGAGTCATCTTCGACCTCAAGAAGGCCTTCCTGAAGCGCCCCGTCAAATAAGCCATCCTCAGTCCGCAACATCGGCCCGGTATAGCGAGCACCCTCGCTATCCGGGCCATTTTCCGTTAATCCACATGGTCTCCGCCGACACCCGCCACCCCTTGCGCTCAACACGCCGGAGCCATCTGTATTACCCTGTCCCCAACCGGCGGAGTCCGTCTCCGTCGCAGCCAAACTCCGAAAGAGCCCGCCCTTCATGCCTCTGCTCCTCCGCCTCTGCACCGTCCTGCTCGCAACCCTCCTCGCCCTGCCTTCCATGCAAGCCCAAACGATGAACGCCCAAACTTCGACCGCCCAGAACCGCCCCCCCGCCACCCCACTCATCGCCCACGACCCCTACTTCTCCATCTGGTCCAACACCGACCACCTCACCGACTCCCCCACCCGTCACTGGACCGGCCACCCCCAGCCCCTCGCCTCCCTCGTCCGCATCGACGGCCACCCCTTCCGCATCATGGGCCAGGACCCCCACTCCATCCCCGCCCTGCCCCAGACCACGCTCGAGCTCACGCCGACCCATACCCGCTACACCTTCGCCGGCTCCGGCATCGAGATCGCCCTCACCTTCTTCACCCCCGCGTTCCTCGACGACCTCGACATCCTCTCCCGCCCCGTCACCTACCTCACCTGGACCGCCCACTCCACCGACGGCGCCCCCCACGACGTCTCCGTCCTCCTAGACGCCACCGCCGAGATCGCCACCAGCCTCCAGAATCAGGTCGTCACCTTCTCCCGCCACCGCACCGCCGCCACCGAGGTCCTCTCCGTCGGAACCCGCGACCAGGCCATCCTCAACCGCTCCGGCGACGACCTCCGCATCGACTGGGGCTACTTCCACATCGCCGTCCCCAGCAACGAACCCACGACCACCACCATCTCCGCCCGCCCCATCGCCGCCTTCGTCGCCACCGGAGCCATCTCCCCCACCGACGAGATCGATACCCCCGTCCCCAACAACCGCTCCGCCCCCCACCTCGCCGTCGCCTTCCAACTCGGCTCCGTAACCTCCCAACCCACCTCCCGCCACCTCCTCGTCAGCTACACCGAGTCCTTCGCCATCCAGCTCATGCAACAGAACCTCCGCCCCTGGTGGCAGCGCAACAACAAGCCCGTCGCCACCATGCTCGACGAGGCCGAACACGAATTCGCAACACTCGACCAACGCGGCACAAAGTTCGACTCCGACCTCACCGCCGACCTCACCCGCACCGCCGGCTCCCACTACGCGTGGCTCTGCACCCTCGCCTACCGCCAGGCCATCGCCGCCCACAAGCTCGTCTCCGACGCCAACGGCAACCCAATGCTCTTCGCCAAGGAGAACTTCTCCAACGGTGACATCGCCACCGTAGACGTCCTCTACCCCTCCGCCCCCCTCTTCCTCTTCTTCAACCCCCGCCTCCTCGAAGCCCAGGTGCTTCCCGTCCTCGAGGACGCCGCCAACCCCAACCGCTGGCACTTCCCCTTCGCCCCCCACGATCTCGGCCAGTACCCCCTCGCCAACGGCCAGGACTACGGCGGCGGCGAAAAGACCGAAGAAGACCAGATGCCCGTCGAAGAGAGCGGAAACCTCCTCATCCTCGTCGACGCCATCGCCCGCGCCGAAGGCAACACCATCCTAGCCGCCCGCTTCTGGCCCCAGCTCACCCAGTGGGCCGAGTACCTCCGCGAAAAGGGCCTCGACCCCGAAAACCAGCTCACCACCGACGACTTCGCCGGCCACGTCGCCCACAACAGCAACCTCTCCATCAAGGCCATCGACGGCCTCGCCGCCTACGCCAACCTCGCCAAGCTCCTCCACCACGACGCCGAGGCCAAAACTTACCACGAGACGGCCCAGACCATGGCCCACAAGTGGGTCCAGATGGCCAAAGAAGGCGACCACTACAAGCTCGCCTTCAACAGCCCCAACACCTGGAGCCAGAAGTACAACCTCGTCTGGGACAAGCTCCTCGACTACGACCTCTTCCCCAAATCCGTCCGCGAAGCCGAGATCGCCTATTACCGCACCAAGCTCAACTCCTACGGTCTCCCCCTCGACAGCCGCGCCGACTACACCAAGCTCGACTGGGAGCTCTGGACCGCCACCCTGGCCGACAACCAAGCCGACTTCGACGCCCTCATCGACCCTGTCTACCGCTGGAGCAACGAGACCCCCACCCGCGTCCCCCTCACCGACTGGTACGACACCAAGACCGGCAAACAAGTAGGCTTCCAGGCCCGCAGCGTAGTCGGCGGCCTCTTCATCAAGGCCCTCAACGACCGCCCCCTCACCCAGAAGTGGCGCGCCCACTAGACCCGCGTCTACTTCGTCTTACGTCGCGACAGCCACGCGAACCGCCTCCTCCAACGAAGTGGTCGCCCGTCCCAACAGCGCATGCAGATCCTGCGATGTGCTATCCAACTCGCCCTTGGCCGCGCCCGCTTCCGAGTCCGTCAGAATACCAGCCACCTCCGCTGGCAATCCAAATCCCACCAGCGCCTTCTCGTACTCCTCCCCCGGCAGATTCCGATACACGACCGTCTTTCCAGACACCCGCGAGACCACCGCCGCCAGATCGGTCAGCGTATAAGCCTCATCCCCCGCAAGCTCGTACACCTTGCTTTCATGTCCCGCCCCTGTTAAGACAGCCGCCGCCGCACCTGCATAGTCCGCCCGCGTCGCCGATGCGAATCTTCCATCCCCCGCCGCGCCCAGGATCGCCCCATGTTCCAGCGCAGGTCCCAGCGCCTCCGTGTGATTCTCCGTGTACCAGCCATTGCGCAACATCACAAAGGGCACACCCGAAGCCCGAATCGCATCCTCGGTCGCAATATGTTCGGTCGCCAGCAACAGACTGGATGTGGACGCTCGCAGAAGACTCGTATATGCCAGCAGCTTCACCCCCGTCGCCGCGCACGCCTGCGCCACCGCCGTATGCTGCGCCACCCGCCGGCCAACCTCACTCGACGAGATCAGCAATACCTTCTCCGCCCCCGCAAAGGCCGCCGTCAAAGTCTCGGGCTTCGAGTAATCCGCCTGCCGCAGTTCAATCCCAAACCCTGCAAGGTCTGACGCTTTGCCCAGGTCACGCACCGTCCCAACAATCTCCGATGCAGGCGTCGTCTTCAAAAGTTCCTTGACGACCAGATGTCCCAACTTTCCCGATGCTCCAGTAACCACGATCATGTGTCTTCTCCTTGTTGTTGGCCGTTCCGTGACAACGTTCAGCCTTCTAACGAAAGCCTACGCCTAAAGCTAACCTTTCGTAAGTACATACCTTGAGGTAAGCTACTTACATGCTCACCGCCAAGGTCCTGGCCAGCCGTCAGAAATTCCGCAAAGGCAATCTCTACGACGCCAAATGCCCATCGCGCACTGTTCTCGATCATGTCACCTCGCGCTGGGGATCGCTCGTCCTCCTCGTCCTTCTCGGGGGAAAACAGCGTTTCAGTGAACTCGTCCGCGGAATCGGCGGTGTCAGTGAAAAGATGCTCGCTCAAACGCTCCAGAATCTAGAGGCGGACGGTCTCTTGCTCCGAACCGTCTACCCCACCATTCCGCCCAAGGTCGAGTACGACCTGACCTCGTTAGGCAGCGAGGCCGCACTCCACATCCAGGCCCTGACGAACTGGGTCGAAGACAATGTGTCCGAAGTCCTGCGAATCCGCGCCAGGCGTGCAGCCCGGACCCCGTCGGCGACCACGCGAAGCGGTATACCCGTCACGAAGGCCCCGTGACGGCCCCTCGCACAGTGTGGCCGTCCGGCAGGACAAGTCGCTCCCACCCCTCCCAAAGTGATACCGTTTCCTAGATGCCCCAAGCTCTCCTCACCACCGACCTCTCTCCCCTCCCTCTCATCGCCCGTGGCAAGGTCCGCGACATCTACGCCCTCGGCCCCGAGCCCGACTCCGACCTCCTCTTCATCGCCACCGACCGCATCTCCGCCTTCGACCACGTCCTCGCCACCGGAATCCCGGACAAGGGCCGCATCCTCACCCAGATCTCCGCCTTCTGGTTCGACTTCCTCAAAGACACCGTCCCAAACCACCTTTTGCCACACAACGGCCCAGTAACGGACCAGCGTTTACAACCGTTCCAGGCCCAGATCGAAGGCCGTTCCATGGTCGTCCGCCGCGCCGAGATGTTCCCCGTCGAGTGCGTCGTCCGCGCCTACATCTCCGGCTCCGGCTGGAAGGACTACCAGCAAACCGGCTCCATCTGCGGAATCCCCCTGCCCCCCGGCCTCCGCGAATCCGACCGCCTCCCCGAGCCCATCTTCACCCCCGCCGCCAAGATTAGCACCGGCGGCCACGACGAAAACATCAGCTACCAGGCCGTCGAACGCACCGTTGGTGTTGAAATTGCCCGCAAACTCCGCGATCTCACCCTTGCCATCTTCACCAAAGCCAGCGCCCACGCGGCCTCGAAGGGCCTCATCCTGGCCGACACCAAGTTCGAGTTCGGCCTCCTCCCCGACGAACACGGCACCCCCCGCATCACCCTCTGCGACGAGGTCCTCACCCCCGACTCCAGCCGTTTCTGGCCCGCCGACCAGTACGCCCCCGGCGGCCCCCAGCCTTCCTTCGACAAGCAATACGTCCGAGACTACCTCGAATCCATCCACTGGAATAAACAGGCCCCCGCCCCATCCCTCCCCCCCGAGGTCGCCGCTCAGACCCGCGCCAAATACCTCGAAGCCTTCACCCTCCTCACCGGCCGCACCCAACTCTAAGGCCCGAGCCCTGTGCAGCTTTCCGATCTCCAGACCTTCAACGCCTTCGACTGGTTCCTCCTCGCGCTCCTCGCCTGGTCGACCATCATGGCACTGCTCCGCGGCATCCTCCGCGTCCTCTTCTCCTTCGTCGGTCTCCTCGCGGGAATCGCCCTCGCCGGCCTGTACTATCGCGGCTTCGCCCTCTGGCTCTCCCGCTGGATCGTCTCCCGTCCCGCCGCCGACGTAACCGCCTTTCTCCTCATCGCCATCGGCGTCATGGTGGTCTTCAGCCTCATCGGCCGCCTTGCCAGCCGATCCGCCAGGCTGGTGGGCCTCGGAATCGTCGATCGCCTCCTCGGCGGCCTCTTCGGTTTCGCCCGCGGGTGTCTCCTTGGTGTCGTCATCATGATGACGATCGCCGCGTTTCTTCCCAGTTCTACATTCGTTCGAAGATCCCGCCTCGCACCCTATTTCCTAGATGGCGCACATGCGGTATCCTTCGTGGTACCACACGACCTTCACCAGAGAATCCAACGTGGCGTTGACGAACTCAAGCACAGCGCACCCGATTGGATCAAGCCCGGTCGCTCGCGTCACAATGATGTATCCGTGTCACACCGATCGTTCCCGGTCGGGCAACACCCCATTTCCTGAGCAAAAAGAAGGTCCTCTGTGAAGCGCGAACTCGACGGTCTCGTTACGCAAATGCATAGCGCAGGCATCTCCTACGCTGACGCTGTCCGCCAGTTCAAGCGCCGCTACCTCCTGGAGGTGCTCGCCCATCACAAGGGAAACCAGTGCAAGGCCGCCGAAGAGCTTGGCATGCACCGCAACACCCTTAGCCGCACCCTCGCCGAGCTCGACCTCGACACCGCGCAGATCCGCAACGGCATGCGCCGTCCCGTCGTCAGCGAGCGTCCCATCCTGCACAAGATCCAGAGCAGCCTGCACTAAGCTGTTGCCGATGGGCACAGCAGGGGGCCCAACCTGCCTCCCGCGCGAAAGCGTGAGACCCCGTTCGGACCACCTCCCGCAGTCTTTCGCCAATGCACCGGACTCCTCGCACGATTCCTCCCCAGCCCTCGTCTAACCAGAGCACCGGATGATCTCCCTCGCCCAACGCCGCCCGCACCATGGTCACAGCCGCGCTCTGATGACCCTGGCTGCCCTCTGCCTGCTCGCCCATCCCGACGCATCCAACGCGCAGCAGCCCGCGCCAGCCGAACCAGGCACACAGACCGCCCAGCCAGACCGTCCCCGACAGATCTTCGCCGCCTCCGACGCCTACCTCGCCGGGGCCCGCGCCCTGGAACGCAACGACTTCCTCGCCGCCGAAGCAGACTTCTCCCGCGCCATTCAGCTCGACCCCGTCAACCCCGACTACCCCACCGCCCTCGCCATCGCCCGCGAGCACCGGCTCACCGACCTCGTCCAGCGAGCCGCCGACGCCCGCCTCCACGGCAAGCCCGCCGTCGCCGAAGCCCTCCTCGCCGAGGCCCGCGCCCTCGATCCCCAGAACCGTGTCATCACCCAGCACGCCCTCCCCGGAGCCGCGGCCCGAGCCGCCCTCCTCGACATCGAACGCGACCCCTCGGACTTCGACACCGCCACCGCCGACGGCATCCGCAAATCGACCGCACTCTCCGGCGCCATCGTCCTCCAGCCCACCGCCGAAACCAAATCCTTCCACATCCGCGCAGACACCCAGGAGGCCATCCGCCAGGTCACCCAGGCCTTCGGCATCCGCGCCGTCTTCGATGAGTCCGCCGGCCACCAGAACCTCCGCTTCGACCTCGAAGACACCACCTACCAGGACGCCGCACGCATCCTCTTCCCCATGGCCCACGTCTTCGCGACGCCCCTCGACCCCACCAGCGTCGTCATCGCGAAGGACACCACCGACAACCGCCAGCGCCTCGAACACCAGGTCCAGGAGACCCTCTTCGTCCCCGGCCTAACCGTCGAGCAGATGAACGACCTCGCCAACGTCATCCGCAACATCTTCGACGTCAAACAACTCACCCCCCAGCCCAACCTCGGCAGCATCGTCCTCCGCACCCGCGCCGAAGATATCCCGGCCATCAACCTCGCCCTCGCCGATCTCCTCGATGGCGGAGCCGAGGTCAATATTCAGCTCAGCATCTACTCCGTCGACATCACGCACGGACGCGACATCGGCTTCCAGTCCCCCCAGTTCGGCGCATACAACGTCACCGCCGCCGCCGCCGCCCTCGTCAGCGCCAACCAGACCCTCGTCACACAAGCCATCAGCCAGGGCCTCATCAGCGCCACCGACAGCGTCGTCGCCCAGGCCTTCAAACTCATCGCCTCCGGCCTCGTCTCAAGCACCCTCCTCTCGAACACCATCGCCATCTTCGGTGGATCGATCAACAGCACCACCGGAGACGTCAGCAACCAGTTCACCACCACCGGCCTCACCTCATCGAGCGCCTTCACCTTCAACCTCGCCCTGAACTCCAGCGACTCCCGAGCCCTCGAAGACGTCCAGGAGCGCGTCGGCGATCGCCAGACCGCCAACTTCCGCGCCGGCTCCCGCTACCCCATCACCACCTCCACCTACAGCACCCCCAGCACCTCATCGCTCGCCGGCGTCAGCGTCAACGGCCAGAGCGCGGCCAGCCTCCTCGCCCAGTACCTCGGGACCACCAGCACCACCACCATCCCGCAGATCTCCTACGAGGATCTCGGCCTTACCCTCAAGGCCACCCCGACGGTGCAGAAAGCCGGTTTCGTCAGCATGCATCTCGATCTCAAACTCGAGGCCCTCGGCGGAACCTCCCTCAACAACATCCCCATCCTCAACAGCCGCTCGCTCACCTCCGACGTCACCGTCCGCGACGGAGAGACGGCCGTCCTGCTCAGCACCGTCAGCAAGAGCGAAGCCGCCGCCGTCACCGGCCTCCCAGGCCTCACCGAGCTCCCCGGTTTCCCCGTCCCCACCGAGCAGAACGCCACCCGCAACTCCAGCGAGATCATCATGCTCATCACCCCACACGTCATCCGCCACCGCGCCGACACCCTCGCCGGACCACGCATCGCCGTCTCCGTTCCACCCTCCGGCCGCGTCGACTAACCGTCCCGCGACATTGACCCCGGCCCCCTCGCCCCCGTATACTTCATCTTGTGCGAGCGGGAGTAGCTCAGTGGTAGAGTGCTTCCTTGCCAAGGAAGATGTCGCCGGTTCGACCCCGGTCTCCCGCTCCAATCAATCCTCTATTTAGCGTACGATTGAGCACAGCAAGAGGCGGGTTTTCAGCCACACTACCCAAGCCGAGGCGCGGTACCCAAGTGGTAAGGGAGAGGTCTGCAAAACCTTTATGCGTCGGTTCGATCCCGACCCGCGCCTCCAATTTATTTCTCATCATCTCTGATACATCACATATCAACATTCAAGATTGCCTTTCGCCAGCGGCGCTAATAAATTCGTTTATGCGCTAGGGATTCTTTGCCCCCGCAGCTCGTGGGCCGACGGAGGCTGGCCTCTTCTTTTGTGATGTTCCCCAGAAGATGAAGGTGCCACGGTTGGTCGACGTAATCACGTCGGCCGCACCATCGCCATTGAGATCATCTACTTTGAAGCCAGAACCAACTCCCGAACGGTTATGGATGACCTCTGGCATAAACTCAAAGCCACCGGGGGCCTTGGGATTGCGTATCCCTCGGTACCAGACGAGATACGCAGGGCCATTCGGATCGGGATCCGTATAGCTTTCGCGGTGTGACCAAAAACGCTTGCCGGTCACAAAATCCATCACACCGTCTCCGTCAACATCGACTGGTACGACTCCCGAGTGCAGCTCCGAAAAAGTGAGACCGCCAGCATTTTTGGTGCTGAAGTCATCCATGATCATGTGACGCACGAAGGTAATCTCCCCCCGCGGATCCCGTTTTTGCTCGAACCAGGCCAAGCCCCAGCCATGAGCGTTCAGCGAGGTCACTACATCCGCGAGACCGTCGCCGTTTACGTCCCAAACGGACATCAGGCCTCCGCCAGCTCCTTCCGAGCGGCTCCATCGGGCGAACGCAAAAGGATGATACTTCCAGGCGCCCGAGGTGGCGCCCGCTGCGGGCTGTTCCCACCATCCGGCCGCTGCAAGAATATCCATTTTGCCATCGCCATTGATGTCGC
>JAMFSC010000191.1 GCA_026225095.1 bacterium | reverse complement strand
GACCAAGCCCTCGACCAAGCCATTACACAAGCCCTTCAGCAAATCTCCCCAGAAAACGCACAAGCTTGGTTCAGACTCACCCTCAACTGGGTACAGCTATCATGAAATTGCTCTAAGCTGCGTGACGCATAAGGTTCAGACCCTAGCCCCCGACCCGCTCGAAAAACCTGACCCCGACCACCCATCGGCGAAGGATGCGCCCTCCTGCGACTGGTTGCAGCCGCAGCCGCCCACCGGTTGCTGCAAAGCCAGCGCCGCCGACAAGAACACCCCCGAGCTTCTCAAGACGCTCGACGCCTCGATGGAGGCGGACCTACGCATCATCGCAGCCACGCACGCGCTCGCACCGCATAGCGACAACGATGCAACGAACCCGAGCATCCTCTTCCGACTCAAAGAGTCGGCCGCGGGGGTGAAGCAGTATGCGACGTTCCTGCAGCAGTTCAACGGTAAACGGAGTCCGCAGAAGGTTGCCGCAAACCAGAGATGCTGCAGCAACACATCCTCAAAGGCGTTCCTCCCGGCCCCTACCCGCGACGACAACTCATCGTCCATCGTTGGGTTTACGCTCATCGCCGTGTTGTTGGCCGCGCTCGCAGCGGTTACGATTTTTTATCGCGATCACCTTCACGACACAGCCCTGCAGGGGGTAGGTTCGGGATACGTGTAAAAAGTGGTCATAGGGCAACAGCGAAGCATAAACCACTGCATATAAAACACTTACTCCAGATGCGCTGTGAGCCGAGCACGCTTCCTCCCCGCCCCGTGTCATCTTTTTGGACGAAAGTGTCCGAGAATGGCTGCGCCGCCGGTGTTCATTCGAGATTGTATTTTCAATGAGATGGCCAGCCGCGTTGGCCGTCCGGAAAGGCAAACCTTTCCGGACACCATCAAACCCAATGCCGCTACGGCCTTGTGACCACCTTTTACACGTATCCCGAACTTACCCCTGGTTGCGCAGCAGAGTGCGCGCCCCCCTCGTTCCGCCGCCGTCGGAATTAATCATCACTTCACGGTCAGAGTGACGTCCCGCAAACAATTCCTTGATGCTGCGCAGTTTGTCCATTCAAGTCCTCAGCTCTCTGAAAAAACCAATCTACCCCAAAGCTGTCCTGTTTGCACCAGAACCCTCCCCTGCACTATTGGGTAGATTGCACGGCCTGAAGCGCCGCTGCAAGTGATCCAAGTTCGGTGGGATCGATGTCGCTTACAGCAAAGATGCGTAGATTTCGCGTTGACGCCTCTTTGATGGAGAAGCCAGACGAATTTACTGGCATCCCCGTTATGGCCGGGTTCCCGGATCGCTGGGTAAGAATGACTGAAACCTCGTGCCTATGGATGGTAAAAAGAAGCAACGCTGCCGGTTGACCGCGAAGAAACGTAAGATCGCCCCCCCTGAGCGTCGTATCCGGAGGCAGAGTCTCGGGCAGGTTGAAGCTGAAGGGCAATTTCCCCTGGAACCAAGGCTTGACCGTGTGTCGATCGGTAGAGATGATCTCGGGCGATGCGCCGCTCGATAGGACCGCGAGGTGTTGGTCGAGAAGCTCGGCGGTCAGGTTGTTGGCCTGCCTCATCTGCCACCAAACTATCGAGGAAACGGCGATTGCCAAGACCGCCGCGATCGCTGACCACGCCCAATGACCGAAGGACCAAGCGCGAGCAGGCTTCGTCGTCTCCTGCGGGACCAGTTGCGACGCGAGACGCTTCAGCACTTCAGGCGGAGGGAGGAATCGTTGCGAAGCACGTGCTGTAACGGCTTTGAGTTGCGCGGCAGAGAGGACCTGCAAAGCGCATGGGTGGCACTCGGTCAGGTGCCGTTGAATCGCCTGTAGCTCGCTGGGGGATAGCTCGCCGTCGATGAAGGCAGAGAGTTGAATCGGTTCCGGATGATCGTTCACTGGTGTCGTCTGAGTCATAGCGATTCACCGAAGTGCTGTTGTAACTCCTGATGAAGACCGCGACGTGCGCGGAAGATACGCGACATCACGGTACCAATCGGAACATCGAGAACGATTGCGATGTCCTTGTACTTCAGTTCCTCCACATCGCAGAGCAGCAATATTTCGCGTAGCTGCGGATGTAGCCGATCAAGAGCGTCATTCACGGCTGCCTGGTTCTCAAGGCGGAGAATGTGCTCTTCCGGGTTCGGTCCTGCGTCGGTAATGTCAGACAGGCCGGGATCGTCTTCCAGAAAAACTGTGCGTGCGTTTGCGATGGCGGTACGGGAGGTGAGAAAGGTGTTTCGCAGGATACGGAATATCCACGCTTTGAAGTTAGTACCAGCCTGAAAGGAGTCGAAGGCACGAAGCGCCTTGGAGAGAGTTTCCTGCACAAGATCTTCCGCTTCCGTGTCATTGCGGCTAAGCCAAAAGGCATGACTGGAGAGCGACGAAAGCAAAGGCAGCGCAAGTTGCTCAAATTCGCTGCTGTTCGTCCGTCTGGGCATCGTGCAAAGTTCCTTGGAGTGCGCCAGGGCATAGAGGCCTGGGAAGGTGTTTGGAGCCGACGAAACGGTCTGGAGCAGGAACAGGCTAAACCCCTAAACCAAATGGGCTCTGATTTTATTCCATCGGATGATTCGGGGAAGGGGAGTGAATAAGATCGGGATTCAGCAGTTCTCCATTGGGCAGGCAAGTACGACGAATGGAGCCTTCTATGAACCGCTTTCAAGATGACGAGGTAGTCCCAGAGCATCAGGCGCAGCCCGCAGGCGATGGGATCGACAGGCGTAACTTTCTCGGATGTATGGCTTGGGCGGGCACCGGCCTGATCTGGACAATGGCTGGCGGCGTCCCGGTTTCGCGATTGCTCGCGCAGACGGCCAAGGGGGGTGGCGCAAGCATTGGAAGGAGCGAGGACTTCTCCTTTGTCCAGATCAGCGACAGCCACGTGGGGTTCAATAAGGGTGCGAACCCGGACGTGACTGGTACGCTTCAAAAAGCCATCGACAAGATCAATAGGGTCCCAACGGGGATGAAGTTGCCAGACTTCATCATTCATACGGGTGACATCACTCAGAACTCAAAGGCGGCGGAGTTCGACACATCTGCAGAGGTGATGAGGAGTACGAAGGTTGGAGAGATATTTTACGTTCCCGGCGAACACGACTTCATCGACGACGGAACGCAATATAGACAGCGCTTCGGCAAGGGCACAGTCGGGAACGGATGGTACAGCTACAACCACAAGGGCGTCCATTTCGTTGGGCTGAACAACTGCGTGCAGGTGGACGCGATGGGGAACATCGGAGCCGATCAGCTTGCATGGCTGAAGAACGATCTTTCCGGTCTGAGTTCTTCGACACCGATTGTCGTCTTCGCTCACATCCCGCTTTGGATGGTGTATGAGAAGTGGGGTTGGGGAACGAAGGACGGCGAACAGGCACTCGGGTTGCTGAAGCGCTTCGGCTCAGTGACCGTATTGAACGGCCACATTCATCAGATTGTCCAAAAGGTTGAAGGAAACGTCGCGTTTCATACGGCAATGGCGACTGCCTTCCCCCAGCCAGTACCCGGGACCGCGCCCAATCCGGGGCCGATGGTTGTCCCCGCAGGCAAACTCCAGAGCGTTCTTGGCGTCACCAGTGTCAAAGTGGTGCGCGGTCATGGTCACCTCGCCGTTGTGGATCACACGTTGGCGGAAACGGCATGACACGCAACACAAAGCTGATCGCTGTCCTAATTGGACTAGGGGTAGCGGTCAGCCTTTCCTATATCCATCCGTTCGGAAATCCACGAGCCGTACCCGTGCTGCCTCATGAGTCTTTGTTGCGAGACGCGGATATGCCAGAACAAGCTCGGCAAGTTCTCGTCTCGAAGTGTGCCGACTGCCATTCCGATACAACGCACTGGCCCCTTTACGCACGCTTAGCGCCCGGCTCGTGGCTCATCGATCGTGATGTCGTTATGGGGCGTGAGCACCTCAATCTGTCGTATTGGCTGGATCTCTCGCAGGACCGGCGTGACATGCTCTCCACCGAAATCGTGCAACAAGCCCAGAAGGGAGCAATGCCGTTGCCTCAATACCGAACTCTGCATTGGAACGCAAAGCTCACGTCGGCGGATGTGGCAGCGCTTTCGCTTCTGACTGCAAGCAGCGAAGACACTGACCTCGCATTGAGTGGTGATCCGAGCCGAGGCAAGTCAATTTTCGAGAGACGCTGCACAGGCTGTCATGCGATTGATACCGACCACGAAGGCCCGCGGTTGCGGGGAGCATTTGGCAGCCGAGCAGGAACGAAGGCGGACTTCCGGTACTCGGAAGCATTGACACAATCTTCGCTGGATTGGACGGATGTGAACCTTGAGCGATGGCTGCGGGACCCGGACGCCATTGTGCCAGGGAACGCGATGGACTTTAGCGTCCCCAAGACGAAGGATCGAGCCGACGTCATCGCTTACCTAAAAACTATCAAGTAGCTCATGCGGCCCATCGTTGCGTCAGCAGCGACCTCTGAACCCTACGGTAGATTGTGGAGTGATCCACGGGGTCGCCGCGTTCGCTCATGATTTGCTCGAGATCACGATAGCTGATCCCATACCGGCAGTACCAACGCGCCGCCCAAAGAATGATCTCGGATTCAAAATGACGCCACTTGAACTCTGACATGACCAACTCCGCCCGCGTTCAGCCCATTCTCACGCGGTCGTCAAAACTTTGCAACAGAGCCCCAAGTTGCACACTGTCCGGGTTGACTGGCGGAGGCTGGCATGTGCCGCGTTTTACCAGGCGCGTCGGCACAACGATTCCAGGCTGTTTCTTTGACGATCGAATCTTCTCGATTGCCATCTTGGCCAACTCCACGCCGATGGTCTCTGCTTCGACTCGTACGGTCGTCAAGCCAAGGCCCTTATACGGGCCACGCTGATCGTCGAAACCGATGAGGCTTACCTGTTCAGGGACAGCGACGGATAGTTGCTGAAGGCATTCCCAGCAGCCATACGCAACTTCATCCGTGGCCGCAAAGATTGCGGTTAGAGGCTGCCTGGCCTTGACGATGCTTGAGGCCCAGCGGAATCCATTCACGAAGCGATCGTCCGAGATCCCCGCGGTTTGCGCATGCGGCTTCAGGTTTGCCTCGCGCATGGCGGCCAGATATCCCTGGTAGCGCCGCTCAAACCAGGGCTGAGATGTATCGCCGATAAACCAGATGGCTTCGTGCCCCAGTTCGATCAGATACTTCGTCGCGTTGCGAGCCGCCTCAACATCGTCAAAGCAAACCTGGTCGCACGCTCCCATAGGGACTTCACTGACGAGATTGTTGGCGAAGAGCACATGAGAGATGTTGTGCCGCTCCAATGCCACGACGAGATTGGGATAATTTACGCCGGCAAGAAGAGCGCACTCCGACATTCCATTGCTGCGAATTGCTGCCGGGAGCTGCAGCCGGGACGGCGTTTCACTGCCGGCATAGTGCATCCTCGAGAACAGAACGAAGAAGCCGGAGTCTTCGCAGTATTTGCTCACACCCTCCAGAATCCGGGAATGGAACGGGTCGTACAGTTCGCGATTGCTTAGCACGAACGACAAGACAGGGTTCCGTTTTCTTGCCAAGAGCTGAGCTCTCCGGTTCGGATGATAACCAAGATCTTCAATGGCCTTCTCCACCTTCGCCCGAACCGCACCCTTGACCGTGTCGCGATTGTTAAGCACGTTGGAGACGCTACCTATCGAGACCATGGCTCTCTTTGCGACATCCCGAATGGTTACCGTCATGCGATGAACTCGTTCATAAGTTGCAACCGATCCTATATCCAAACGGCTGCTGAGCCACGTCGGTGCGGCGTTCGGAGATCTTTATAACACATTTATTGACAAGACAATCCAGTTTGCGGCAGTATTAGGCCGCTCGAGTGAAGCGGTTCATATTTTGTTCATTTTTGGCATTAAATTTGTATATGCGCCTCGTCCCAGGGTTGAAACCAATCAAGTCCTTACCGGTAGGCGGCCCGAAGCAAGATTCCTAAGAAAAGCAATGGAATGGAGGCATGTCATGTATCTTTGCAACGGATCGAATGCGACCCGGCCACGGGCAAGCTCCCGGCTTTCGCACCGGGTGTTCACTCTCGGTTTCGCACTTATGCTGGCGCCACTCGCTCTCTGCCAGGTTCTTTACGGCACCCTCGTGGGGAACCTTACTGACTCCTCGGGCAGTTCGGTGTTGGGAGCTTCTGTCGAGGCGACGAACACCGCGACCAACATCGTCACCAGGATCGTGAGTGACCAGGAAGGTCATTACCTGTTCACGAATCTCGCGCCCGGAAGCTACTCCGTCGCGGTGACTGCATCGGGCTTTAAAAGTGTGACCTCGCAGGGAGTGATCATCCAGCCGAACTCCCTACGCCGCGTGGACGTGCGTCTCGAGGTCTCTGGAGCGAATGAAACGGTGACCGTGCTCACGGCGCCTCCCGTATTGCAATCGGACCAGGCAAGTGTCTCGACGCAGTTGGAAGCGGCCCAACTCGAGACCCTGCCTGGAGGTCCCGGGCCCGGCATGCGCAATGTGCAGAGCCTTTACACCATCGTGCCTGGGTTCTCACCGCCTGTGCTTGGTCACTCGGAATCGGGTACGCCTTCCGACACCCTTGTCTCCAACGTGAACGGCGTGTCCAACACGAACAACAACACGCGCATCGACGGTGCGAGCTCGATCTATGCATGGGTGCCCGACGTGGCGGCGTATATCCCATCCACCGAGGCCATCCAGTCCGTGGATATCGTAACCAACAGCTTCGATGCGGAGCAGGGACTCGCAGCCGGCGCCATCGTGAATATTGCTACCAAATCCGGCACCAACCAGTATCACGGCACAGCGTGGGAATATAACACCATCAGTGCGTTGGCCGCGCGCAATTTCTTCCTGCCGGTGACGCAGCTCCACGTTCCCAAGTACATCCTCAACCAGTTCGGCGCAAACCTTGGCGGACCGATCCTCAGGAACAAAGCCTTCTTTTTTGCCAACTGGGAGCGCTCGCGCAGGTCGCAGAACCAGAGCGGCTTTCAGACGGTACCGACCGTCGCGATGCGGTCTGGCAATTTCCAGGGCACCGGAACAACGATCTACGATCCGGCCACTGGAAACGCCGATGGAACGGGCCGCGTAGCATTCGACAATAACATCATCCCGGCGAGCCGTTTTGCCTTCGCTGCCTCCCAGATGCTTTCCTTACTTCCAGCCCCGAACGTGACCACCTCGGCTCTTTCAAGCAACTACTTCACCAGCGCCAGTGGAGAGTACACACGCGACATCGTGGACAGCCGGGTAGATTACAAGCCCTCATCCAAAACCTCCACCTTCCTCCGTTACGGCGTGCAAAAGTCATCGTTGTTCGATCCCCAGCCGCTTGGCAAGGCGGGCGGCACCCCCGCGGACGGTGGTCAGCCTGGCAACGCTCCAAGCATCTTTCAGGCAGTCGGTCTCGGCGGTACTTATGCTTTCACGTCGAGCGTCTTTGCCGATGCCAACATGGGGTTCTCACGTGTCGGACTCGCGACGGCGAACACCGATCTCGATCAGAACTACGGTCTCACCTTTTTGAAGATTCCCGGAACCAATGGACCAAGCCCGCTTCAGGCCGGCTTCCCCAACTTCCAGTTCTCGGGACTATCTGCGCTGGGCAATCCATCGACGCCGAACCCGCAGCTTTACCACGACAACACCTATACCGTGGCAGCCAACGTGACATGGACGAAGCACACCCACTCCATGCGCTTCGGCATGGAGTATCAGCATTTCAACGTGAACCATTTCCAGCCGCAGAACACCTATGGCCCACGTGGTGGCTTTACATTCACAGGCGGTCTTACCTCCCTGAAGGGCGGCGCCGCGACGAACTCCTACAACAGCTTTGCCGACTTCCTGCTTGGCCTGCCGCAGGCCATGGGTAAGGATACGCAGTTCCTCAATCCAGGTACTCTGCGCGAATCCGTGTGGGCGCTCTATGCTCGCGATCAATGGCAAGTAACGAATTCGCTCACAGTGACCTATGGCATCCGGTATGAGGTGTACCCTTTCGCCACGCGCGATCACTTCGGCGGCAACGCCTATGACCCGCTTACCGGCAACGTATACCTGGGTGGCCTGGGCGGCGTAGCCAAGACGGCCGGCATCAACGCCGGCAAAGGCAACTTCGCACCCCGTCTTGGAATCGCGTATCGCTTTGGCGAGAAGACCGTCTTGCGCGCGGGATACGGCATGACCGTCAATCCCGATAGCTTCCGCAACATGCTTGTTGCCTATCCTGCCGTCATCTCACAGACCTATTCGGGAGCCACTTCGTATGTAGCTGCTGGAAGCCTTGCGACGGGTATCCCGGCCGCTTCTTTTCCTGATATCAGCTCCGGCATTCTGCCTATTCCGCTCACCCTTACGACGACCACCTACCCGCACAACTACCGTCGCGGATATATCGAGTCGTACAATCTGGCGCTGCAGCGGGACTTGTACAGAGGCTTCACGCTCCAGGCGACCTACGTTGGAACACTCTCCATTCGCGAAGTAGTGGCTCTGAACCTGAACGCGGCAGCACCGGGAACGGGCACGGCAGGTGGTGCTCTGTTCAAGAGCCTCGGTACAACCGCGGCGATTACCCAGGAGACACCGATGGGGACCGCCAGCTACAACGGACTGCAGACGATGTTGAAGAAGCGCTTCGCCCACGGCAGCACGGTAGGCGTCAACTACACCTACTCGCGGTCACTCGATAACTACGGCGACAACTCCGATGCATCTCCGCTTGTGAGCTACCTTCCTGCTTACAACAAGAACTTTGGCCTGAGTGGCTTCGATCGGAAGCACAACTTCCAGTTCTACAGCAACACGGCTCTGCCATTTGGTAAGAACCAAAAGTTCCTTACGCATGGAGTACTGAGCTATGTTGCCGGAGGTTGACAGCTCAACAACCTCATCAGCCGTACCAGCGGCACGCCGTTCACGGTCTCCGCGTCGGCAACATCCCTCAATGCCCCAGGCAACTCTCAGTTCGCCAACCGGGTCCTTGCGACCGTCAAGGTTCTCGGTGGCCACGGTATCGGCAATCCCTACTTTGATACCAATGCTTTTGCGCCGGTCACGACTGCCGCCTTTGGCACCGCTTCGAGAAACTCCCTGCGCGGTCCCGAATACTTCAACTGGAATCTCGGACTCTCGAAGGGCTTCACCTTTCATGATCGGTATAACGTCCAGGTCCGTGGAGAGGCTTTTAGCCTGACCAACACACCATACTTCGGCAATCCCGGCGCGAACGTTTCCAATGTGACGACGACGGGAGGCGTGCAAAACCTGAATGGCTTCGGAATTATCACCTCGGCTTCGAATCAACGGACGATGCGCCTATCGGCACGATTCAACTTCTAGAGCACGAAGAGGCAGCCCCGATGAAGATGCGTATGAAGAGATTGGCGCAGCTTGTCGTCACGTTATGCATGTGTCACCTGGGCAGTTCGCAACAACTGCCGAAGCTCTTCCTTGTAGGCGATAGCATCTCCATCTACTACACGCCGTTTCTGCAGGGGGATGTAGCAAACCTCGTACAGTTCAGCCGAAAGGGCTCACCAACCACAGAAACGATTGCTCAGCAGCTGGGCGATCCCAACTCCCAGGGCGGCAACTCGCGGATGGTCCTGGAGTATCTCAAAGGCCGCTACACAGAGTCGACCTTCCGCCCACAGGTGGTGGTGATCAATTGCGGTCTGCACGATATCAAACGCATTCCGAAGACGAATGTGATTGCCATCGATGCGGCGGAGTACCACGACAACCTCGCAGCGATCCTGGCGCTTGTTCGGTCCAAGGGAGGACAGCTCGTCTGGATCAATACCACGCCGGTCAACGACGCACGGCACAACTCGCTCTCGAAGGAGTTCTTCCGCTACAACGCCGATGTGATGCGATACAACGACATTGCTGCGGAGCTCTTCAAGCAGAGCAAAGTGCCGATCGTCGACCTCTACAATTTCACCGCGCAGCTGGGCGACAATCACTACGTCGATCATGTTCACTTTGACGAACAGACAAGGGGGCTTCAGGCCGCCTTCATCGCGGGATTTCTAAGCTCCACCCTGGCCGGCTCCGTTCCGCCTCGCTGATTCTGGTGTGCACCATCGGTAAAGTGAGAGCCCACTAGTACCGTGACCTTCTAGAGTCGTACTCAAGAACGATACTGGTCTTCGCTGTATTTTTGCGATCGACTACAGGAATGGGACGTGGGATTCGATTGCAGTTGTCGTTGACCGTTGAGGATCGAAAG
>JAMFSC010000190.1 GCA_026225095.1 bacterium | reverse complement strand
CGGATGCGGTGGCGACGACGGTGGTCGATCTGCGGTGGATTCAGGCGAGGGAGTTGCGGGGGACGGCGGGGGATGGGGCATCGGCTGGGGGTGGGGTGGCATTGGCGCGGGCGGAGGTTGGTGGGGCGGGCTTGACGGGGGCGGCGGGGCTTCCGGTGGCGGGGCCTCTGGGTGGGGTGGGGGAGGATGTGAGGCCGGAGCTGGGGCGGGTGATTGCGCTGCTGTCTTCTTCGCCGGGTGCTTCCGCTTTGACGGATGCGGCCCTGGCGATGCAGGGGGAAGCCCGGAATGTGGGGCGGTAGCGGGGGCGGGCGGCGGCTGTGGAGGTTGCCGCTGGCCGTTTTGGGAATGGTGATGCTTTCCACCGTGGCGGAGGCGGGAGGACCGCGCTGGTCGTCGGGGACGCCGTACTTCAGTAACCAGAATGGGGTCACGGTGGTCTGGTATACGAGTCAGCCGCTCTACTTTACCGATCCGGGCGACCTGAGCGCGTGGGTGGACCATGCGGCGGCGGATGCGCTGGTGGCGGCGGCTGCCGGGACCTGGAATGTGAGCACGGCGAGCCTGGTGGTGGCGCAGGGCGGGAACCTGGATGAGCATGTCAGTGGGGCCAATGTGTACCTGGGGGCGAATGGCCCGGTGTTTCCTTCCGATGTGCAGGCTGCGAACGGGACGGCGAAGCAGATTGCGGTGGTCTACGACACGGATGGGTCGGTGACGGACACGTTGATGGGTGGGGGGGCGAGTGATCCGGCGAACTGCGTGGAGAATGCGGTGACGGAGGACGTGGACGGGATCTCGGCGGCGAGCCAGATTACTCATGCGGTGCTGGTGCTGAACGGGCGTTGCACGGGGGCGGATCTAGCGATGCAGATGCAGATGCAGTATGAGCTGACGCGGGCGTTTGGGCGGGTGCTGGGGGTGGGGTGGTCGCAGGCGAACGACAATGTGTTTACGGGTTCGACGGTGGCGACGAACTCGCAGATGCTGCACTGGCCGCTGATGCATCCGATGGAGATCTTTTGCGGGGCCTATGCGTACCGGTGCGTGGTGCAGCCGTTCACGTTGAAGGTGGATGACGTGATGACGCTGCAGGCGATGTATCCGGTGGGAGCGACGGGTGGGGGGAAGACGGCGACGGCGGGGACGGGGGCCTATGTCGCGGGGACGATGACGTTTCC
The DNA here is from genome assembly GCA_026225095.1 of bacterium. Classification (GTDB taxonomy): domain Bacteria; phylum Acidobacteriota; class Terriglobia; order Terriglobales; family Acidobacteriaceae; genus Edaphobacter. Next base: position 17,928 of record JAMFSC010000190.1, on the reverse strand, counting down.
GACCGGGCAGGGGATGGAGGGGGTGAACCTGACGGTGCGGCGGTTCTTCGACTCTTCTTCGCAGCAGACGGATGACTTTGTGCTGAGCTCGGCGGTGTCGGGCGTGAACTTTCAGCAGGTGGGCGGGAACCCGGTGACGGCGAAGGGGACGGATCTGGGATCGAGTTTTGGGAGTCCTTATGTGAACTCGGGGGGGTATGCGTTTGGGTATATTCCGTTTCTTCCGTCGGATCACTGGGTGAAGCTGCTGATTGTGGGGGAGGCGATCAATCCTCTGTATACGGGGCCTTATGCGGTGGGGCCGTATCCGGTGGCTCAGGTGACTCCTTCGGGAACGATCTCTATGTCGCTGGATGCGTTGTCGACGCAGGTGTTGCGTTTCAATATCGTCTCGGCGGGGGGGGCGTCGAGCTGCGGTTCGGCGGGGGATGGGACGGAGGCGGTGCCGGCGGCGGTGGCGGCGACGGGATGGTGGACGGGGACGATGTGCGCTTATGGGCATACGGCGTGGTCGAGTGTGGCGGTGAAGGCGGGCAGGAGCTTTGCGCTGGAGGTAACGTCGGTCGATGAGCAGGGGTATGCGACGACGGGGAAGCTGCAGCCGGTGATCGGGGTGTGGGCTTCGACGGATGCGACGCATACGACGCCGACGGTGGGAGCGCAGGCGTCTCCGATGAACGCGGGGAGCCTGGGGATGACGACGCTGGGGGTGAACAATGCGACGGCTCGGGTGCTGCGGATCGGGCTGGGAGATGTGCGGGGGGATGGGCGTCCGGACTATGGGTATAGCGCGCGGATGCTGTATGCGGATGCGATCGCGCCGGTCTCGGTGGCGGCCAATGGCGGACGGGTGACGATTACGGGGAGGGGGTTTCGCCAGGGAAATACGGTGACGGTGAATGGGGTTGCGGCGAATGTGCTGAGCTGGACGGCGAATACGATTGTGGCGGTGGCTCCTCCGCAGATGGGTTCGGTCACGGTGGATGTCGTGGTGACGGACCTATCGACGGGTGGGCAGACGACGATGACGGGGGCTTTGACTTATAGCGGGACGACGCTTGCGAATGGGCTGGTGGTGGCGAGCGTTCCGGCCAATGGGAGCGTGGCGGGGAGTGTGGCGGCGCTGCCGTTCAGCGTGCAGGTGCTGCTTCCGGATGGAGTGACTCCGGCGGTGGGTGGGAGCGTCACGGTTTCGAGTACCAATGCGGCGCTGGGGGCGTGTGTGGGGCTTTCGGGATGCGTGTTGACGGCGAATGCGGCGGGGGTGGCGACGAGGACGGTGACTCCGCTGGCGGCGGGGACGGTGACACTCGGGGGAGTGTTGGGGTCGGCTTCGGTGTCGGCATCGTTTACGACGATGGCGGGAGCGGCGGACCAGGTGAGGGTGGTGTCTCTGCCATCCGGGACGGTGTATATGGGGGTGGAGGCGGGAACTCCGTTCGGGGTCCAGGTTCTGCTGGCGGATGGGGTGACGCCGGATGCCGGGGCGCAGGTGACGCTGGGGGCGACGGGGGCGGAGTTGGGTTTGTGTGGCGGGAGTACGTGCGTGGTGACGGCGGATGGGATGGGGATGGTCTCGACGGCGGTGACGCCGGACGGTGCGGGATCGGTGAACCTGACGGCGGCGGCGGGTGGGGGGATGGCTTCGGCGTCGTTTGGCGCGCTGGCGATGCCTGCGAATGTGTTGCGGGTGACGTCTGCTCCGGCGGATGGGGCCTATGTGGGGCAGGCGGCGGCGATGCCGTTTGCGGTGCAGGTGATGCTGGGCGATGGGGTGACTCCGGCGGCGGGGGTCGCGGTGTTGTTGACGTCTTCGGGGGCGACGCTGGGAGGGTGCGGAGGAGGCTCGTGCGGGATGACGGCGGATGGGTCGGGGACGGTCTCGACGACGGTGACTCCGACGGTGGTGGGTTCGGTGAGGGTGGCGGCGGCGGCCGGGGGCAGGCTGGTGTTGGCTACGTTCCAGGCGATTGCACGCTCCGCGGATGTGTTGCGGCTGGTGTCGGTTCCGGCGAGCGGATCGTATGTGGGGGGTGCGACGACGCAGCCGTTTGCGGTGAAGGTGCTGCTGGGAGATGGAGTAACCCCTGCGGCCGGAGTGGCGGTGACGCTGACGGCGACGGGTGCGGTGCTGGGGGCGTGCGGGGCGGCGTCGTGCGTTCTGACGGCGGATGCGCAGGGTGTGGTTTCGACGACGGTGACTCCGATGGTGGCGGGGGTGGTGCAGATGACGGCGGCGGTGGCGGGGGTTTCGCTGAGCCCGTCGTTCATGGCGGTCTCGGATGCGGTGCGGCTGGTGACGGTTCCGTCGGGGTATGTCTATGCGGGGGTTCCGACGGTGGACTCGTTCGCGGCGCAGGTGACGCTGGCGGACCAGGTGACGGTGGTTCCGGGGGCGGCGGTGGTGGTGACGGCTACGAACGCGATCTTGAATGCGTGCGGAGTATCGACGTGCGTGCTGACGGCGGATGCGACGGGAACGATCTCGACGACGCTGACTCCGACGCGTGCGGGAACGGTCTCGCTGAGTGCGACGTCGGGCGGGGGGAGTCTGCTGACGTCGTTCGCAGTGCTGGCGATGCCTGCGGATGTCTTGAAGATAGTGGGCAAGCCGGCGGGGCTGCTGTACCCGTTTATCGTCGATGCGACGCCGATCGTGGTGCAGGTGCTGCTGGGGGATGGAAGGACTCCGGATCCCGGGGTGGTGGTGCGGGTCTCGTCTTCGAACCTGTCGCTTGGGCCATGCGTGGGGATTTGCAACGCGGACCGCACGTGCGGCGGGTCGTGTTCGGCGACCGGGGACGGCAGCGGGTACATCGTCATGCCGGTGGAGGGATTGACGGCGGGGTCCGCGGTGCTGTCGGTGACGCTTGGGGCCGCGAGGTTATTGGTGCCTTTTACGGTGGTGGCGATGCCGGCGAGTACGCTGCGGGTGGTATCGAGTCCGCCGGATGGATCGCTGGTGGGGCAGGCGGCGGGGGTGTCGTTCGGGGTGCAGATGCTGCGCGGGGACGGGGTTCCGATGGCCGGGGTGGCGACGACGCTGACGGCGGTGGGGTCGACGCTGGGGGCTTGCGGGCGGGTGACCTGCACGGTGACGGGGGATGCTTCGGGAATGGCGCTGAGTACGGTGACTCCGACGGCTGCGGGGATGCTCTCTCTGGTCGCGTCGGCGGGGGGTGCGACGGCTTCGGCGATGTTCCTGGCGGTGGCGGCTCCTCCGGATACGTTGCGGATGGTGGCGGCTCCGGCGGATGGATCGTATGTGGGACAGGTGGCGGGAACGGCGTTGGTGGTGCAGGTGGTGTTGGCGAACGGGACGGCGGTGGGGGGCGGGGTTCCGGTGACGTTGACGGCGGTGAACGGCACGCTGGGGGCGTGCGGGCTGGGGAGCTGCGTGGTGAACACGGATGCGTCGGGGCAGGTGAGCACGGTGGTGACTCCGACGGCGGTGGGGACGGTGGGGCTGACGGCGAGCGCGGGGGGTGGGACGATCTCGACGTCGTTTGTGGCGGTGGCGGCTCCTCCGGATCTGCTGACGGTATTGTCGGTTCCGGCGGATGGGTCGAGTGTGGGGCGGGTGGCGGGGACGGCGTTCTCGGTACAGGTGAAGCTTGCGGGTGGAACGAACGTGGCTGGGGTTGCGGTGACGGTGACGGTGACGGCGACGGGGGCGGTGCTGGGTTGCGGGTCGGCGAGTTGCGTGGTGACGGCGGATGGTGCGGGAACGATCAGCACGGGGGTGACTCCGACGACGGTCGGGACGGTGGTGCTGGGAGCGTCGGCGGGTGGCGGGGTGGTCAGCGCGAGCTTTGCGGCGGCTGCGGCTCCTCCGGGCGGGATGACCGTGGTGTCGGTTCCGGCGGATAACGCGCTGTGGCATCGGGCGGCGGCGTTGCCGTTTTCGGTGCGGGTGACGGTTCCCCCGGGGGTACCGGTTGCGGTGGGGACCATGGTGACGGTGACGGCGGTGGGGGCCAGCCTTGGAGCGTGCGGGTTGGCGACCTGCACGCTGGCCACGGATGCCGCGGGGGAGGTATCCACCACGGTGACTCCAACGGCGGTGGGAGTGGTGGAGCTGACGGCCACGGCTGGGGGCGTGACGGCTTCCGCGAGCTTTACGGCGGTGGCTTCGCTTCCGGATCGGTTGCAGGTGGTGTCGGTTCCGGCGGATGGATCGTCGGTGGGAGCGGTGGCGGCGGCGTCGTTTTCGGTGCAGGTGATGCTTGGGGATGGGACGGTGGGTATGGGAGCGGCGGTGACGGTGACGGCAGTGGGGGCGACGCTGGGCGGGTGTGGTTCGGTCTCCAGCTGTGTGCTGACGGCGGATTCGATGGGGCTGGTCTCGACGACGGTGATGCCCATGGGGGTGGGGACGGTGACGCTGACGGCGGCGGCGGGTGGCGGGACGGTGAGCACGACGTTCATGGCTTCGGCTTCGCCGTGGGATCTGCCGCGGGTGGCTTCGGCTCCAGCGTCGGGTTCGTATGCGGGGTATGTGGCTTCGGCTCCGTTTGCCGTGCGGGTGATGCGTGGGGATGGGGTGACCGCGGCGGCGCATGTCGCGGTGACGGTGAGCGTCGCTGGGGGGACGCTGGGGGCTTGCGGGTTGCCGGTTTGCGGGCTGACGACGGATGCGAACGGGCTGGTGTCGACGACGGTGACTCCGACGGCGGCGGGCCTGGTGACTTTGACGGCGGCGGCGGGTGGGGGCAGCGTCTCGGCGACGTTTACGGCGGTGGATCCGGTGCGGGAGATGGCGGTGTCACGGGCGGTGGAGTATGTGGCGGTGGGGTCGACGGTGGCCTGGACGGCGGGGGTGACGGTCTTCGAGAATGGTTTGCCGGGGGCTGGTGTGCCGGTCAGTTGGAGCTCGGGTGGGAGCGGGATGGTGTTTGTGGGGACAGCATCGACGGCGGACGGGGCAGGGAATGCGTCGTTGGTGGCGGAGATTGGTCCGCTGGCGGCGGGGGATACGGTCGCGGGGCGGGCGTGTGCGTGGGTGACGGTGTGCGCCTGGTTGAGTGCGGCGGCGGTGGACGCTCCTCAGTGGCGGCTGTTTGTGATCTCGGGCGGGGGGCAGAGTGTGCCGGTGGGAGGAACGCTGCAGCCGGTGATGGTGGAGGTGGTGGATACGGCGGGGCACCCGGTGGCGGGGGTTCCGGTGACGATTCACCAGGCGGTCAATGGCTGGGTGGATTGCGCGGGACCGGGCCGGTGTCCTGCGGTGCCGGTGCTGACGACGAGTGTAAGCAGCGCGGTCTCGGATGTGGACGGTCTGCTTACGGTGACGCCGCTGGAGGTGGCGGGGGTGGGGGAGACGACGGAGATCGTGGTGACGGCGGGGCCGTTTGGAGCGGCTACGGCGAGTCTGGCAAAGGTGCCTTAGCGCGGGTTTGTGGAGGTTATAGAGTTTGAGGCGCGTGCTGTCGCGGTGGAACCCACCTTCGTATCGACAGGCACTCGGGTCGAGGGGCACGCTTTGGATTTCTTTTGCGCTGTCGGGTGGAAATTCGGCGATGGGCTGATAGGGTGCAGAGGGAGAGGGAAAGGTTTCGGCCCGGTTCGAAATGGGTTGGACGGCATCTGATACATAGACCTTTGGACGGGAGCCTCGCGAACCATGGCAATGGCTGGATTGGCTGATGGCAGTGTGCGGAAGCGGGTTGTGATTCTGGGCGGTGGGTTTGGCGGAATTCACGCTGCGCTGGGCCTGGCGAAGATGGCGGTGGATGTGACGGTGGTGGACAGGAAGAATCACCATACGTTTCAGCCCCTGCTCTATCAGATCGCGTTGGCGGTGTTGTCTCCGGCGGATATTGCGCAGCCGATCCGGTCGATTCTGCGTGAGCACAAGAATATGGATGTGCTGATGGATGAGGCGATCGGCTTCGACGTGGAGCAGCGGCGGGTGAAGCTGAAGTCGGGCGCGGAGCTGGAGTATGACTTCCTGGTGGTGGCGACTGGGTCGACGCACTCTTACTTCGGCAAGGATGAGTGGGCGAAGCTGGCTCCGGGGCTGAAGACGATTGAGGACGCGCTGGAGATTCGGCGGAGGGTGTTGCTGGCGTTTGAGCTGGCGGAGCGGCAGATGCTCGAGACGGGGCATCATCCGGCGCTGAACTTCGTGATCATCGGCGGGGGGCCGACGGGGGTGGAGCTGGCGGGGGCGATCTCGGATATCTCGCGGCTGTATATGCGGAAGGACTTTCGGCATATCAATCCGTCGCAGTCTTGCGTGGTGATTATCGAGGGGTCTCCGACGATCCTGGGGGCTTATCCGCAGGATCTGCAGGAGGCGGCGATGCGCCAGTTGAAGGAGTTGGGCGTGCAGGTTCGGACGGGACAGCATGTGACCGATGTTCAGCCGGGATATGTGATTGCAGCGGGAGAGCGGATTGACTCGGTGTGTACGCTGTGGGCGGCTGGAGTGCGGGCTTCACCACTGGGCAAGCTGCTTGGGCTTGAGACGGATAAGAAGGGCTCGGTGTTTGTGAATGAGCATCTGAATCCCCCGGATCATCCGGAGATTTATATCGTGGGCGACCTGGCGCACTTTGTGCAGGACGGCAAGCAGGTTCCGGGGGTGGCGCAGCCGGCGATGCAGATGGGCGACTATGTGGCGAAGCGGATCGGGAAGCTGATCGGGCAGGATCGCGGGTCGGATGGGCCGCTACGGGATAAGGGATTTCGCTACTTCGACAAGGGCGATATGGCGACGATCGGACGGAAGGCGGCGGTGGCGAAGATCGAGTGGCCGTTCAAGGCGCACTGGAGCGGCTTTCCGGCGTGGCTGACGTGGCTGGTGGTGCACATCTTCTTTTTGATCGGGTTTCGTAACCGGCTCAGCGTGTTTCGGCAGTGGGCGTGGACGTACCTGACGTTCAGCGATGGGGCTCGGCTGATTACGGGTTCGCAGGAGCTTCCGGGGTGGGAGGTGCAGGACGGTGTGTATGGGATGCGGGGGGAGATCACGACGAGGCCTCTCGACCTGGGATCGCCGAAGAGCAACTGACCGCCACCGGTCCGCTGGCTATGTCGTCTCGGGGTGCGAGCCAACGATGTGTTCGGTGGGGGTGTCTTCGTAGGCGACGGGGTTGGTTTTGCTGTGGCGCTGGGGTTCGCCGCGGTCGTGGCTGTAGTAGCGGACGCCGCAGGCTCGGCAATCCCATGGGTAGTAGCCGAAGAAGCTAAAGATGCGGGTTTGCAGGAAGCCCCGGCGTTTGCAGCGAGCTGCGCGGATTTCGGAGCAATAGGGACATTTCACCTTCGACACTAAGAAACCTCGCCTGGATGGGGATGGGACAGGCACGAATGTATCTCATTGAAGATGCTGGCGGAAAGGTGAAATGAAGATTCGCGATAACGGTAATCGAATCTCGAATGATTCGGGTGACTGCCGGAGAGTGACTGATGGCGATGGAGTATTCGTGAGGTGGGGAGGTGAAGTACTTCTCGGATTGCATCCTGGAGGATCGGTGGCAGTCGCTGCTCTCGGGACAGTGCTGAGTTAGCCGCCTTATTACCGGAAGCGTCGGCGGGTGGAGTCGCAGGTGGAGGAGCTTGCGGCGGTGAAGGAGCCGGAGCTGGAGGGGGGCACATAAGCCGAGTGAGTGGCAGTAGGGCTCGGCTGGCCGGGGTTCGTTCCTTGCTGGCATCTCGCCCTTCTCCGACGAATAGACTGGTCTGGTCGGGAAAGGGTGGATGACGGTGGGATTGCGTCGGTTGGGGGTGGCCTTAGTTCTGGCTGTGGGTGTGGCGGGGTGTAGGGCTGCGCCGGTCGCCGGATACAAGGTGGTGGCGACTTATCCGCACTCGACGGAGAGTTATACGGAGGGCTTCTTCTTCAAGGACGGGCTGTTTTATGAGGGGACGGGGCTGACGGGACACTCGGCCCTGATGGCGATTGAGCCTGCGACGGGAAGGGTGGTGCAGCGGGTGGAGATGGGGCCGGAGTACTTCGGCGAGGGGATCGTGGACTGGGGGGCGAACCTGTACGAGTGGACGTGGCAGTCGCATCTCTGCTTTGTGTATGACCGGTTTACTCTGAGGGTGGTGAAGACGTTCGCGTATGCGGGGGAGGGGTGGGGAATGACGCGGACTCATCGCGAACTGGTGACCAGCGATGGGACGGCTACGCTGCGCTTCCGGGATCCGGATACGTTCGCCGAGAGGCGGCATGTGGTGGTGCGAGACGCGGGGGCTCCGGTGAAGGACCTGAATGAACTGGAGTATGTGAAAGGGGAGATCTATGCGAATGTGTGGCACTCGGACCGGATTGCGCGGATCTCACCGAAGAACGGTCGGGTGCTCGGGTGGATCGATCTCAGCGGCTTGCTGCCCGAGGAGCAGAGGATCAATGCGGAGAGTGTACTGAACGGGATTGCTTATGATGCGGCGCATGACCGGCTGTATGTGACGGGGAAGGAGTGGCCGAAGGTGTTTGAGATTAAGGTGGTGGGGAGGTAGGGCGGGGCGAAAGCGGCGGACCTGGGAGGAGCGCCGCTTTGTCTTCGGGGACGTGGGATGTGGGGCTACAGGTCGTTGCCCTGGACGTTTTCGACGGGAGTGATGCTTCCGAAGACTCCGTTCTGCTCCTGGTTGGGGCCGGCGGTGTAGTAGAGGGTGTTGGCGGGGCCGGCGCTGGCTCCGTTGCCGAAGGCGATGGCCCAGAGTCCGTCGATCGCGATGGGTTGGTTGCCGGCGTTTTCGAGCTTGCCTTTGAAGTGGCCGGTGATGGGGTTGAAGGCGAGGATCTCGCCGCTTCCGAACTGGCCTACGAGGAGGTCGTGGCTGTAGGCTCCGAAGTCGCTTCCGGCGAGCGCGAGACCCCAGGGAGCGTTGAAGAAGTCGCCGTGTTCGAGACGCAGGAGGAGCTGGCCCGTGGGGGAGAAGACGTCGACGAAGCCTTTGCCGGCGCCGTCGACCTCATCGTGTCTGGCGCTGTCCTGCTTGGCGAATGCGACGTAGAGGTTGCCGCCGATGTTCTGGATGTTGAAGGGGGCGTAGCCGTGGGGGAGACGTTCGTCTTCGAAGAGACCGGAGTCGTGATCGCGGTCGTGGTCCCGGTCCCGGTCGCGGTCGTCCTCCGAGTTGTTCCAGGCGGAGCGGGGCAGGACGGCGGGTTTGAAGGTGGAGTCGAAGACGGCGATGCGGCCCTGGCGGAAGTCGGCGGCGTAGAGATAGGTCTCGGGGGAGCCGTTGACCATGGCGGTGGCGACGGTGAGGCCCTTGAAGACCGACTTCTGCTTGTTGTTGACGACGATGACGGCGGCGGGGCTGACGCCGGGGTTCCAGCCGGAGATGGTGCCGTCTTCGGTGCAGAAGAGGAAGGAGGCGGCTTTGCCGGGGGCGATCTGGAAGACGGTGGAGTCTCCGTTGAAGACGGTTCCGGTTGGGTTGCCGGGGGGCGTCGCGGGATCGGAGGGGGGGACGGTGACGACGAGGGACTGGGTCTTGCCGGTGCCGTCGTAGAGGGTGGAGAGGCCGGTGCCGTTGTCGGAGACCCACCATGGTCCTTTGGAGCTGCGGGAGAGGCCCCAGGGGTTGACGAGGTTGGGATCGAGCGTGGGAGCAACCGACGCCTGGTTGGCGGTGAGGGGGGTCGCGGTGTAGTGCTGGAGGGTCTGGGCGGGGAGGGTGGCTGTGGCCAGGGCCGCGGTGAGGAGGAAGAGGACTGGGGATGGATGGTGGGGTTGCATGATGTCTCCTTGATGGGGCGGAGACCTCGACATCGAAGGGTGGGTCCCTGCTCGCTCACACGTCACGCTAGTCCTGGGTGGGGGCGGGGTTGTCACGGGATTGTCAGGAAAGTGTCTGGTTTTGGCACAGACGGGAGAGCGGTGGTGCGAACAGTCTCGACTTTCAGCCGGTCGGGGCAGAAATTGCCCACTACCGCGTTTTCACGGATCGTCGGATCACTGACTAGAAGCTGATTTCTCGTTCCCGACTGGGCTTTCCCTGGCGGGCATGAACAAAGCTTCATGGTTTCACGGTTGCGTGATGGTCAGGCAACTTGGCGAAGCGCTCCCAACTTAGCGCAATGTCTTTGGAGGGTAGCCACCCGCCAGGCACCGCGTCCTTGGGAGGTACTTCAGAGAGCCGCGCGTACTTAAGATCAACCGCTTCCGTAAGCGGCAGGTGGCCGTGGTCGAAGGATCCAGTTTGTTTCTTGCGAAAAAACGCGTAGTAGCCTCTGTTCACTCCCCCCGAGGCTTCCTTCGGTCCAGGATTCTCGAGGATTGTGGCGAGCCACGCAAGGATGAGATCAGTCGCGTCCTCATTGCAAAAATGACCGGCGTCGTTTTGTGTGGCGAAGAGCCAAGGAGCGCCTAGCCGCCAATACTTGGAAAAGTACGAATAGGCTACTTCCGTTCCCACTACCTCGTCTTTACCCCCGACGAGAATGAGTTCGGGAATCTTCAACGCAGCACCTGAGAGGCTGATCGTATCGAGGTTCAATGGCGGAGCTTGCCCACCGTGGGAGAGAATTGCTGCTTCGATTCGGTCAGGGGCAAAACCAACAAGCCTGCCCGCAAGCGCACCGGCTCCCGAGAAACCAAGAACGATAAGAGGAGCAGTCTTGAGTTCCGGATGATCCGCTATACCTGACAATTGATCGACAGCCGCCAATAAGGCTCGGCCAAGACCTCGATTCGGGTCGACGTCTATGTCTCCATGATCCTTCGCAGGGCACCCCATTGGCATGAGCAGCCCTAAGTCGTGCTCTCTTGCAAAAGCGGCGATCTCAGGTTCCTCGTAAAAATGTTGCAACTCCGGGCCTCGCTCGAAGACCACAAGCAATCCATGGATTCGTTTGTGGTCGGACAAGATTCGCAGCTCGTATTCGCATGGGTTAGCGAAATCCTCTCCTGATTTCGGCGCTACGATCGTGTGAAAAGAGGTTGCGGCACTTTGGGCCGAGCAGTCCGACGGGTTTACAGCCGCGATGAGGAGTGTAAACGCGGGAAACAACACACGCCAAACATAAGAAGTGCCTATTCTCCACAAACGAAACAATTCGTCCTCCTCCCCAGATGGCAGCTACCGGTGATCCTATCAAGCACGCTTAGGGTATTTCGCCACGATTAGTCCCGACAAACGCGCTTCTGTTGACCGACCGTAGCTGAGCGCGATCACTTTGCTCGCAAAGCTTTGGTTTCGGCGATTCACCCCATTCGGTCAACCCCACTGGCGGATTCGGGTATGGGCAAAGCAAAGGCAGCGGGCCGGGTGGGCGCGCTGCCTTTGCTCTGCGAAGGATGTTATACCGGTTAGGGTTATGCGGTGACGGGGACTTTCACTTCTACCGGGGTGAGCCAGTTGAAGCGGTCGGGCTTGGTGCCGTTGACGAGGGCGAAGAACTCGTCGTGGATGGCGCGGGTGATCGGTCCCATGGTTCCGTCGCCTACCGTGATGCGGTCGACGGAGCGGAGGTGGGTGACCTCGGCGGCGGTTCCGGTGAAGAAGGCCTCGTCGCAGATGTAGAGGAGCTCACGGGGCATGGACTGCTCGATGACTTCGATGCCGAGGTCTTTCGCTATTGTCAGGACGGAAGACCGGGTGATGCCGTTGAGGACCGAGTTGGCCAGGGGCGTCGTGTAGAGGATGCCGCCGCGGACGACGAAGAGGTTCTCGCCCGAGCCCTCGGAGAGGTAGCCGTTGACGTCGAGCGCGATGCCTTCGGAGTAGCCGTTGATCTCGGCCTCCATGCGGATGAGCTGCGAGTTCATGTAGTTGGCGCCGGCTTTGGCGAGCGATGGCATGGTGTTGGGGGCGAGGCGGGACCAGCTGGAGACGCAGACGTCGGCTCCGTCGTTGCCGGGGACGTATTTGCCCCAGGGGAAGTTGGCGATGTAGATCTCGACGGGGGCGCGGAGGGGGTTGACGCCGATCTCGCCGTAGCCGCGGAAGGCGATGGGGCGGATGTAGCAGGGGGCGACTCCGTTGGCTTCGACGACATCGACGACGGCTTCGGCGAGCTGGTCGATGGTGAAGGGCAGAGGCATGCGGTAGATCTTGGCGGAGTCGTGCAGGCGGGCCATGTGTTCCTGGAGGCGGAAGATGCCGGCCCCGTTGGGCTGCTGGTAACAGCGGATGCCTTCGAAGACGGAGGATCCGTAGTGGACGACGTGGCTCATGACGTGGATGTTGGCGTCTTCCCAGCGGATGAGGCGGCCGTTGTGCCAGATGTGCGTGGTGGTCTGTAAGGGCATGGGTGAGGCTCCTGAGGCTTCGATTATAACGGCGGATGGCGGCGGGAATTGTGCGGGAGGGCTGGTTTAACCGGGAATTCGCGGGTCGAAATGGGAGATGGGGGCATCCTGGGAGGACGCGTGTGGCCTGGCTCACGATGTGGACCGGGAACGCGTGCAAAGATGGGTGGGTGATGGTGGATCTGACCAATGTCGGGCTTTCGGAGCTGCAGCACTCCGCGTATGTGAGGTTTTCGCTGCTGGCGCTGAGCTCGATCTTCTTCCTTGTAGACCCGTTTGCGGCTCTGCCGACGTTTCTTGCGGTGACGGAGGGGGCGGACAAACGGCGGCGGAGGCGGATGGCGGGGAAGGCTTCGGTGACAGCGTGGGTAGCGCTGAGCGCATTCGCGGTGATGGGGAAGTACCTGTTCAAGATGTTCGGGATTACGCTGCCGGCGTTCGAGATCGCGGGCGGGATTATTCTGCTTCTGATCGGGCTGGATATGCTCGAGGCCAAGCGCTCTCCGACGCAGGAGGCGACGGGCGATACGGAGGAGGCGGCGGCCAAGGAAGATGCGGGGATCGTGCCGCTGGGGATTCCGATGCTGGCGGGGCCGGGGTCGATTACGAGCGTGATGGTGCTGGTGGGACAGGCGCAGACGCCATGGCAGATGGGGGCGATTCTGACGGCGATCGCGGTGACGGCGGCGATCTGCTACCTGGTGCTTGGGAACTCGGACCGGGTGGCGAAGATGCTGGGGGCGACGGGGATCCGGATACTGGTTCGGATTATGGGGCTTCTGCTGGTGGCGCTGGCGGCGCAGTACTTCGTGAATGGGCTGGTGGATCTTGGGGTGCTGGTTAGGCCTACTTAAGCGAAGTGCGCCCTGCGCGGGCGGCGATCACTTCGTGATTTGTATACCAGCTTTGCTGGGTGCTCCCGATGGTCGCAGGCGGGGTTCAGTGGCAACGAAAGACGCGGACGGAGGGGTTCGCTGCGACGGGGTGCATGGTCCAGACCCAGGAGGTGGGTTTGGACCAGATGGTGTCGGTGGATTCGACGATGAGGGCGGAGAGGTGGAGGTCGCGGCAGGCGGCGAGGGCGTCGGTGGCGGTGGCGATGGTAGGGGCTGCGCCGTCCTGGAGGTCGTTGCCGAAGTGGATGCCGTCGATGTTGGTCTCGGTGTTTCCGTAGAGGGCGAGGAGGGTGGGCATGATGGACCGGCAGCGGGTGTAGTCTCCCCCGTAGCCGGTTCCGCAGCCACGGTCGAAGGCGGCGATCTGGTGGGTGGAGTAGAGGGTGAGCGCGGGCTGCATGACTCCGATGGGGTTGTATTGGATGGCGTCGGTGGGGGGCGGGGGATTGGGGGTGCGGTCGAGGGCGGTGTAAGCCTCGCGGATGTTGTAGAGGCGCTCGCCGAGGTGGTCGGTGGTGAAGACTTCGGTGGGCTTGCGGAGGATCTGGGAGGCGGTGATGGGGAAGTAGAGTCTCTCCCAGAGGACCTGGATGGCTTCGGTGGCGAGGCCCAGGACGAGGCATCCGGTGGCGAGGGTCATGGCGGTGCGGGCTACCCGCGTGTTGGGGCGGGTGGGTTGGGCGGACTTGCGATCCTGCCAGAGGTCGTAGACCCAGGGCACGGCGAAGATCTGGAGGAGGAGGCGGAGGAGCAGGCCGGCGTCGACGCCGAGATCGTTGGGTGAGGAGAAGGAGGCAGAGCTAAGGAAGAAGTAAGGGATGGCGACGCCGGCCAGGAAGGCCCAGAGGGAGCGCTCGGCGGGGGTGAGGGTGCGGTGCCGGTCGCGGCGGATGCGGTGGACGAGGACGAAGAAGAAGAAGCCGAGATCGATGAGATTGATGATGAGGACGCCGATCTGGAGGATGGGTTGGTCGATCCAGAGGCGATGGCTGAGGTAATACTTCTGCTGGTAGGAGTGGATGAGATCGTAGTTGCGCCAGTGCAGGGTAAGGAGGCTTCCTCCGGAGGCTGCGGCGGTGTTGGTCTGGACCTCGTGGAGGAAGGTTCGGGCGAGAAGGAGTGCGGTGACGGCGCTCCCAGCGAGGGCGGCGAGGGTGGGGAACTGGCGCTGGCGGAGGAGCTCCGCAGCCCAGACGAGGCAGACGATGGCAACGATGAGGGTGGGGAGGATGGAGGTTCCCGCGGCCGAGGCGAAGCAGGTTCCAGCGAGGAGGGCGGCGGAGGCGAGGTCGCGAGGGCTCCGGGGCCGGGGCTCGCCGGGCTGGTTGCGCAGGGTTCGGGTGAGGAGGAGGAGGCCCGTGAGCAGGCAGGCGAAGGCGGCGATGTGGTGCGGGGCGTAGAGAGAGGCGCTGAGAAAGGAGGGGGTGCGGTCCTGGTGCCACCACTCGATCTCGGGGAAGGGGTGGAGGCGTTTGACGAGGAAGTAGCGAACGGTGGGGATGACGTCCAGGCCCATGATGGCGAGGACGGGGAAGGCGAAGAGGGCTTTCTGCCGGAGATGATGGTGGATTCCGAGGAGGCATTTGAGCGCGAGGAAGAATACGGCGAGCAAGGCCCAGGCGGCCCAGACGCAGCTTGCGGCGAGGCTGGCGCGGGCAGGGAGATGGAAGAGCCGGGCGAGATTGGCGCAGACGACGTACCAGAAGTAGAAGTAGCGGAGGGAGGCGGGGTGTCCGTCGAGGGCAGAGAGTCCGTTGACGGGGGGGACCCCGGAGCGGATGGCGGCGGCGACCATGGGGACGCGGACGGACCAGTCGTAGGCGGCGGTGCTGATGAAGAGGCGGTGGCCGATCTGGATGTCGGTGGCGGCAAGGACGAGGTAGAGGCCCAGGGCTCCGGCGAGGGCGAGGGCTATGAGGGTGGGACGGGAGACGACTTGCGAATACGCTGGCCTGGAGCGACGTAGGAAGACGGCAAGGGCCAGGGCGGCGAGGGTGAGCTGGATGGCGGTGATCGCGGGTGTGGGAAGGACTCTGCCAAGGCCGGTGCAGATCTGGATGGAGAGTGGGACGGAGAGGCAGAGGGACCAGAGAAGCTGCTCCACGCGGGAGCGCTGGCGGAAGCCGTTGAGGTTCAGGCCGTGGGCCACGAGGAAGCCGGGGGGGAGGAAGAAGAGGGCGAAGGCTGCGATGCCGGCGCATGCCTGCGCGAGCGCGGGCCAGGTGGAGTTCATAACAGCAGTATCCCTGATCTGGGGGAGCTTTAGTGGACGAGCAAGGCGGACGCCGCGGCGAGGAGGCCGACGGCCCCCAGGCTGAGGCCGAAGAAGAAGTAGCCGCGCTTGCGGGTGAGGAGCGTGATGGAGGAGAGGACGACGGCGATCTGGAGCATGGCCTCGCCGAGGTCGAAGCGCTCGGCGCGGGCTTCGGCGAGGGTGACCTCATGCTCAAACTCGCGGGCCTTCTGCTGGCCTTCGGCGAGGTCGTTGTTCCACTTGGCGATGTGGGCCTTGTATTCGACGAGCTTGGCCTGGGTGGCGGAGGAGGGCGCGGGCTGGAGGTTGAGGGTATCGATGACGACCATGAGGTTGTCCTGGCGGATCTTCTTGGCCTGGTACTCGCTCCACTGGTCGCCGGCGCGTGACTGCATGAGGACCGCCTCGGTGTGGCTGCGGTGGCCGAGGACCGTGACGAGCGCGACGAGGACGGCGAGGATGGAGATGGCGAGCGAGATGCTGGTGAGGCTCTCGCCCTCGCCGGCTTCCTTCATCTGCTTGGAGAACTCTTGAATCTCAGTCGGTTCCATAGGGCGATTCTAGACCGGATTGGGGTGTTTCATGGACGGCGCGTCGGGTGGTTTCAGGCTGGGGCGATTCGGATTGGGAGTGACGCACGATGAAGTCGAGGATGGGCTGCCAATAGAGGGGGGCGGGCCGGAGATAGGGGGAGTTGTGGGTGAAGCCCGGCGGCGTGATGGCGAGGACGTTGCGTTGCGCGGATCGCGCGGAGGCTTCGATGCGGCGGGTGTGGGTGACGGGGAAGAGCTCGTCGGCATCGCCGTGGATCAGGAGCAGCGGCATGGCGAGGTCCGCGACCGAATCGACGGTGCGCCAGATATCGGGCACAAGGCGAGTGAGCCAGGGGATCCGGACGATCTCACGGGCGGCGGTGCGGAGGCTGGCAAAGGGCTGGCAGAGGATGAGGCCGCGGGGTGGCGGGCTGAGGTGGAGCGCGGCGTCGGTGGCGACGGCGGTTCCCATGGAGAAACCGAGGAAGAAGATGGGGGTATGGGGCGGAAGGAGGGGGCGGATGGTGTCGCTGGCGGACTGGGCGTCGCTCCGCCACTGTGCGGCGGCGATGGATCCGGTGCTGGCGCCGTATCCGGCGTAGTGGAAGATGAGCGATGCGATCTGATGCCGGGCGAGCATCTCCTGGACCTGCCTCCAGTAGCCGAGGCGTTCGCCGATACCGTGGAAGAGGAGGACGGCTGCGACGGGTTGGGCTGGGAGTGCGAGCTGGGCTTCGAGTGCGCCGTGGGAGGCGGGGATACGCAGCGGAACGGTGATTTGAGCGGGTTTAGTGTCGCGGGATGGGAGGGGGCGCCGCCGCGATCTCAGCCGGAGACGGCTATCGTCGATGGCCTGGATCGCGCGGCTGGCGAGGTGGATCCAGAAGCGGAGTCGAAGGTCGTCGAGCGGGGACATGGTGGTCTTCAACGTACAGCAGCGCTTGGGGCGTGCTCTATAGAGTGTGCTGAAAGAGCGAATAATGGGGATATTTTCATATATCCACATGCAATCCACATTCGCGGGTTGCGGTGGCGGCCATCTACTGCTAATCTCAGGAAGTCGCGAATGAGAAGTGCTTGCACGGAAGTGAACAAGTGACTTGTGAAGCGGCAAGATGGAAAGTTAGAGCTTGCATGGAAACGGAAAGCAAGATACTCTAACGAAGTCGCGCAGAAGCAAGATGACAAGTAAGGACATGGAGCAAGTCTTCAGCCTGAACGTCGAGAAGTAAGACGCAAAGTTAGCAAGCTTGACACGAATGTGAAAAGCGAGTTACGCTGAGTGAGCGGTAGAAGAAAAGCTTCGCACCTTAGCCTGATTATGCGGCACAAAGGGACGTCGAAGCGCAGTCCAAGCGTTTGATAGCGGTCTGAAAGCCTGGGAAGTAACAGGCCAGCCGAATCCAACCCAAGCCACTGCAGTTGAAGCAAAGAAACACCAGGAGCTCAGTGCTCCGCGTTCGCTGATACCGAACGTCACGCTGTTTTATCTTTTGCGCTGCACGAACTGAACGCCACGGTCGATAAGCCTGGCGGCCTCGATAGCGACTCGCATGCGAGTCGGAGGGTAAGAAAAAAAGATGTTGACAGGCGTCAACATCTTCGATAATCTTAGAAAGTTCGCGCAAACGTCACACGCTGCTGAGCAGCTTCCGACGGCAATACGCAGCAACAAGCGAGCCGGTTGTAAAGAGAAGCAAGCCAGCGCACATCAAGACGCAAAACAGCGCTACCAAGTTCGAGGACACGTTCTGAAGCTTCGGCTCAGATGGTCCTTGATCCAAAACTGCCCGCTCAGGCGGATCAGCAGTTCGGATCTTTGACAACATAGTTGAACATGCCAGTCGTGAGATGATACGAAATTGGTTTAGTCATTCTCACTAGTTATACACCTCCGGAAGTTTACGAGGGCTTCGGCCTGAGTGCTTCGGGGGCGAATGATAACCATCCCGAACCCTGTCGCTGGTTGGCTTGCAAACCAAGATTATACGAGATTTTGATCCTGGCTCAGAATCAACGCTGGCGGCGTG
>JAMFSC010000189.1 GCA_026225095.1 bacterium | reverse complement strand
GCTCGGAAGATCGAAGGATCGCCGGCGGAGGTTCGGATTCTGGTGAAGGTGCTGTTTGGCGAGGATGTGGAGCTGCGGAAGCGGGCGGCCGATGTGGCTCGGCGTCTGACGGAAAAAACTCCGGAGGTGCTGGAGCGGTATGCGGATGAACTTGCCGGGTTACTGGCGGAGTTGCCGGTGGACGAGGGGCGGACGCGGTGGCACCTGGGTCTAGTGGTTTCGCGGGTGGCGCGGACGCGGGACCAGAGGTTGCGGGCCGCGCGGCTGATGGCTCTGCTGGCAGACGATGCGGGGAATGTGGTGCGGTGCTCCGCGGTGGAGGGGCTGGGGACGCTGGCGCTGGTCGAGCCTTCGCTGCGGGGGGAGGCCGAGGAGATGATCGAACGGTTCCTGGTCGATGGGACGCTGGCGATGAAGAGCCGGGCTCGGCACTGGAGGAGGCTGCTGGCGCGGAGGTACGGAGAGCGGTAGGGGGGATGGCGTCAGTTCGAAGTGCTCTGCATGCGCTGGAGGTTTGACCGCGCGGTCTCGTTGGCGGGATCGATCGCGAGCGCGCGCTGGAAGGCCTGGTATGCGGCCGGACGATCGGCGTTGCGCGCCAGCAGAGCGCCGAGGTTGTTCCATTCGTCCGGTGCAAGCTGGTTGAGGCTGACGATCGTTCTTTGCTCCTCGATCGCATCCGCGAGCATGTTCTGCTGGGCGTAGATCGCGACGAGACCCTGGTGGGCTTCGACCCGTTTGGGCTGAAGTGCGGTGCAGGCCTTGAGATGGAGGATGGCTTCGGGGAGAAAGCCGCCGCTCGCCTCGATCGAGGCCAGATGGTAGAGGATGTCGATCTGGCCTTTGCCGAGCTCCGCTGCCTTTCGGAGTTGGGGTTCGGCCTCGGCGGTGCGACCCTCGGCGATGAGCGCCGAAGCGAGACCCAGGTGGGATTCGACGTCTTGCGGGTTCAGCGTGAGGGCCGCGTGGAACTCCCTTTCCGCCTGCGCGAACAGGTCGTGCTCGAGGTCGATGGTGGCCAGGTCGAAGTGGGCATCGAGATAGGCAGGGTCGAGGGCGATGGCCGTGGCGAGTTTCTCTTGAGCCACCTGCCAGGCTCCTGTCCGGTCGAGCGCGGAGGCCAGCGCGGTGAGGGTACGCGCATCGTTCGGTCTGGCCTGCAGGGCGCGGTTGTACAGATCGGCGGCCGCCTGGAAGTTTCCCTCGACGGTCTCGAGGGAGGCAAGGTTGAAGAGGGCGATGGGATCGCGGGAGTTCTTTTCGAGGACGGCCTGCATCCAGGCGCGGAGGAGCGGAGCGCGGGGGTCGCCGGACCAGCCGGGGTTCGGGACGGGCAATAGCTGCAGCCAGAGATGGCCCATCTCATCGACCGAACGGTTGCCGTTCGTGACGCGGATCGGCGGTGAGTTGGGATTGTGCGGGTTCCCCTGGGAGTTGTCATACTGATACCGCATGTGCAGGACCGATCCTGCGGGCAGGCGGAGGGGCATTCGCAGGCGGTAGATGGCCTGGCGGTCGATGTCCCAGTCGGGGATGAGGATAAGGTCTCTGCGGGTGCGATCGGGGAGATCGGCCCAGCCTTCGAGGCGCTTGCCCAGGTAGTGGGCATGGGGGTAGATGGCGAGAACGTCGACGGCTTCGGGAAGTCTAAGGTGATCTTCGATGACGAAGTCGCGGTCGCCCGGTGGAATGTTGAGGGCGGCGTCGTGCTCGAGCTGGACAAGGATCGGCAGCTTCGTGGGAGCGTCCGGCGTAAAGTAGAGGCCGATGCGGGCGCGGATTCCTTCCACCTTGCCGGTGGGTTTGAGGTGCATGTTGAGGACGAGGTCGTTTCCGGGGTCGATGCGCCAGGCCATGCCGGAAGGTTCGACGAGCGCGGTCGAATCGGGCTTCCAGTCGAGGAAGAACCCGTCCGGGTCGAAGCTGTCGCCGGCGTCGACCATGACGTCCATGCCGGGGATGCCGTTGTGCCAGTCGGCGGGGTGCGTGCGGCGAAGGGAGGCGGTGCGATCGATGATGAGATTGGCGTGATGGACGACCTGGGGCGAGCCGGGTTTGATCTCCATGGCGCGGACCCAGCGGGATTGCTGGAGGGGGACGGGCAGGATGAAGTTGCGGAAGAGGTCGGGGCCATCCGCGGGGACCTGGAGGCTGGACTCGACTTCGAGAACGAGATCCGGCTGGCCGAGCTGCCAATCGCTCGCGTATACGGGGGCTGCGGGAAGGTCAGCGGGATCGCCCTCCGGGGTGCCGAGATCGACCCAGTGCTTGAGAAGGTCGACGTCGGAGCCGGGCAGGCGGCGGTTGCCTGCAAAGTCGCCGTGGCCTGGCATCGGCAGCCAGGGAGGCATGTAGCGCGAGGCGGTGACCTTCTGGATGGAGATGGACCAGCGCTTTGCGTCGGCGTAGGTCATCAGGGAGAATGGGGCCGAGCCGCCCGTGTGATGGCACGCGGTGCAGTTCTTGTAGAGCAGCGGGGCGATGTGGGTGCTGTAGGTGACAGCGGGTGTATCGGCTGCGCGGACGGGTCGGGTAGCCTGGGTGGCGGCGAGGCAGAGCTCGATCAGGAGCCCGCAACCGGCGATGAGGCGACGATGGGTGGGGGTCCTCATGGGCGTGGACTCATCGCGTGGTGACGAAATAGCAGCCGACCGGCGGTCCTCCGGCAGCGGCGGGAACGCGGCCCTGGAGAACGCTGAGGATGGCGTCCGCGAGATCGTGGCGAGTTGCGCTGGGGCGCTCGGTTCCGAGGTTCAGGTTGCGATCATCGATGCGGCCGACGTAGAGGGTCTTGAGGGAAGAGTCTCTCCGGATGAGTACGGCGGCCTCGGGAGTGGCCAAGGCTCCGGTGAGCCGAGCCAGATTTCCGTCCGGATCGACGAGGATTTCGTCCGGCAGGCCGTAGGCGGTCTGGTGGGCGCGGATGGTGGCGGGCGTTTCCGTGACGTTGCGATAGACGAACCAGAAGCGGACCTTCTGGTTCGTGAACTGTTGGGCGAGGCGGCGCATCTCCGGGATCGAACGGTTGGAGACAGGGCAGTCGGACGCGATGAAGAAGAGGACGATCGCACGCGAGGTGGTATCGGACAGAACCGCTTCGGGCCCTGCCGCTGTGCTGCCCGCCTGGGCTGCTGGGGCGATGGAGAGCAGGAGGCCGACAACCAGACTCGCGATGGCGGGGCGGCGGATCTCCATGGCAGATCATTCTAGCTCGACAGCCGGGCAGGCTCTGAGCGGGACCTCCGGCCCTTAACCGAAAAGATCAACATCTGGTGCTCGACGCCGTTGTCTGTTCTACGTCGTCATCGCTGAACGAAGTGAAGGACCCCCGCAGTCGCCAGACCGTCCGATAATCGAAGCCGAAACATACCACTTTCGAGAATCACGTTTCTGTCCAGTTTTTCCAGGCAAAATACCACGTTGTGCCATCGAAAAGTCCCTGGTGAAACATTGGCAAATTAGCGACCGCCGCCCATAACCCCTTTAGAAAACCACGATTACAGCAATGCACCAAGAATGATGCAAAACAGACCATTTCATGAGAAAAATTCTACCCAGTGGTCCTACCTCTAGTCCCGTCCACGAGCCAAGACCAAAGCGCATTCCTATCCTTCAAGAGCCGGCGAAAAGGCCTTTGACGCGAGAGTAAGTGAGAAACTCCGCGTTGAGAAGGGTACGATTTGTTCATCTTGATTTTCAATCACAACCGCAGCAAATACGAAGGCCACCATTGCTGGTGGCCTTCGTATTTGCTGCGGTTGTGATGATGATTAGTCCCCGGAGACGGTCTCTTCGATGCGCTGGACGACTTCGACGTTCGCGGTCGGAGCGGGGGCTGCGGGCCTGATTCCGCCAAGGCCGCCGATCTCGCCGATGGCGACGAAGCCGCCGGGCATGTCGGGTTCCTTGAGGACTTCCTTGCGGTAGAGCTTGGCCATGCGGGCGTTTTCGGCGTCCTGCTTGATCTTCGCGTCACGCGCCCGGATCTTCTCTTCGCGGGAGTTCTTGGCGATACCGGACTTCTCGAAGGTGTCGTTGGCGGCGGAGTCGACGTGGGCCTGGTTCAGAACCAGGTCGTAGCTCGATTCCTTTTCCAGACCGACCTTCTTGCCGCCGGCGAAGATCTCGTGACGTCCGTGCTCCTCGTACCACTTGGTGAGGGACGACGTCATGTGCATCTTCTCGATGATGTTCCGCCAGCCAACGCCGGTGTTGTAGGCGCAGAAGCTGATCTCGCCTTCCTGCGTGGCGTAGGGGATGATGCACTGCTCGGTGCGGCGGAAGTCGTAGTTGAAGAGATCCTGGAACCACATGCCGGCGATGAAGAGGAAGTTCCAGCGGTCGC
>JAMFSC010000034.1 GCA_026225095.1 bacterium | reverse complement strand
TAGAGCACGGGCTCATACGCACCAAGGAAACAACGACCTCTGCGCCGATGACGCAAGACTAATCTAAATTAGCCAAGACACCCGTTTCATCCCCCGTGGGTCGGCAACGCCGGTGGGAGACTAGAGCCGATCGCCCGTTGGTACAGAGCTGGGTGCCCCACCTTCGCGACACGTCTCATCGTCGCTAAGGTGGGCCTGCCGCCACAGCACCGGGCCACGGACTCTACGCCATTACCCAATCCGGTCTAATTCGGATTGGGTAATGGTATAGAGCTGGGTGCCCCACCTTCGCGACACGTCTCATCGTCGCTAAGGTGGGCCGGAGCGCCACGGTACCCAACGCACAACCCTACACCTTCGGCGAATCTGCTCTAATTCGTACCCGCAACCTGCGGACCTCCTCGCCCCGTTGAATCCTTCGCGCCTGCCGCAGCAGATCCCGCTTCGGATCTTCGGGGCCACCCTGCTCGTCGTCTTCCGCCGGCTCTTCGAGCTTCTCGGCAACAAAATGCCGTGTCTCAGGCTGAGCGAACACCTGGAGCTGCTGAAGCGCATTTCCCATACTCGCTCCGCTCGGATAAAAGCCCAGCCCAAGCCATCTCAGACGCTTCGCCAACCTCCGGCGCAGCCTTTGCAGGCCAAAGCAGCACGCAACGAAAACCACAAAGAGCAGTAATCCGCGCATCATCAGCGCATCGAGATCGATCACACTTTCTCCTTCCACCAACGCAGTGACACAGCCCAGAAGACGCGACAGACCGGACCGCCCGGAGGCCGGTCCAAGTGTCTGCGGCAAGGGTGTTCAGGCGGAGAGAAGGGGAGGAGGCAGCTGGAACAGCGAAGCGCGAGCTGTCTGCGGCCTGGGTGCGGCCACAGGAGTGTTGCGCCTTCGCGGGAGATCACAGAGTTTCTCGAGCACTCCCGCCAGCAGGACGAGTGGCAGAAGCAGATAAGCGTGGTCACCGGGACCTGACTGGCTCGCATGTGCGAGCAGTATCAAGACCAGAACGCAGACCATCGTCGCAATCAGCGCAACGTACAGCAGCCTTCGGTCTCTGGGACGCGATCTCACCATCTCAGTATAGGCGTCGAGGCTCGACATCCGCCCTCGCCTCGCCTAAAGTGGACGGCATGAATCGCCGCGACTTTACCAGGCTCTCCGCCCTCGCCCTTGCCGCAACCCGCGTGCCCGCAATCGCCCAGGGCGTCTCCAAGGCAAAGCCCATCGGCTACGCCGCCATCGGCCTCGGCACCATCTCGGACCTGTTCATGCGCGGCCTTGCCAAGTCGCAGAACGCCAAGGTGACCGCGCTGGTCACCGGCCATCCCGAGACCAAGGGCAAGAAGTACGCCGCCCTCTACGGCATCCCCGAGAGCTCCATCTACACCTACGAGACCTTCGACCGCATCCGCGACAACAAGGACGTCGACGCCGTCTACGTCGGCCTTCCCAACTCCATGCACCGCGACTACACCGTGCGGGCCGCACAGGCCGGCAAACACGTCCTCTGCGAGAAGCCCATGGCCATCTCCTCCGCCGAGTGCCGCGAGATGATCGAAGCCTGCAAGACAGCCAAAGTAAAACTGATGATCGCCTACCGCTGCCACTACGATCCCACCTACCTCGAGCTTGAGCGCGTCCTCGAGTCCGGTGCGCTCGGCCAGATCCAGGCCTTCGAGAGCGCCAACGGCTTCAACGCCCGGCCCAACCAGTGGAGGCTCACCAAGCAGTACGCCGGCGGTGGATCGCTGATGGATATGGGCATCTACAGCGTCAACGCGATCCGCCTCTTCACCCACGAGGAGCCCATCGGCTATACCGCCATCACCGCGACCCGCGACAAGACCTCCGGCCGCTTCACCGACGTCGAAGAGAGCATGGACTTCACCCTGAAGTTCCCCTCCGGCATCGTCGCCGCCGTCGGAACCAGCTACGGCGCGAACATGGACGGATACCTCCGCATCCACGGCGAAAAGGGGTCGCTCGAACTGAGCCCGGCCTTCGGCTACACCGGAATCCACCTGAAGAGCCTCTCGAAGAACATCCAGGCTGACGCCACCAGCTCCGACGACCAGACCGTCCACTTCACACTCGAAGCCGACCACTTCGCTAACGCCATTCGCACCAACACCCCGGCAAGGACACCCGGCGAAGAGGGGCTCAGTGACATGCTCGCCATCGAGGCGATCTACAAGGCTGCCGGCGCGCCCATCGTCTAGAGCAGATTGCCTGTCGGTATAGAGCTGGGTGCCCACCTTCGCGACACGTCTCATCGTCGCTAAGGTGGACCGGAGCGCCATGACACCCAACCCAGAACCCTACACCTTCAGCGAATCTGCTCGAGGGAATCTCTGATCAAGTCGGCCATGCAGACTTCCGGACAGCGCCAGACTGTCCGATAATCGAAGCCAAAGCAGACCACTTTCCGACACTACGTTTCTGTCCAGTTTTTCCAGACAACGGCCCACCTTCGGCCCATCGAAAAGTCTCTGGTGAAACATTGGCAATTCAATAACCGCCGCCCATAACCCCTTTAGAAAACCACGATTACAGGAATGCATCCGAAAGGATGCAAAACAGACCACTTTGATGAGAAGAATCCACCAAGTGGTCCTACCTCTAGTCCGTCCACGAGCTAGAGCAAAGTCAGCCTTGGTGTAGTGGTCTTTGCCCTTCTGTCTGTCATTCCCGTAGGGAATCTGCGTTTGTTTTCCTCTACACCAGCACCAAGTCCGCTGTAGACCAAAGCACATTCCTTCCTTCAAAGGTCCACGGACATCCTTCGGTACTTATTCAGGTTCTCATTCCCCGACGTACGCACGAAACCCCGCCATCGAGCGGGGTTTCGCGTCTTTCGCCGGATAGAAAACTATTTCTTCTTGCTCTTGGGCGTCTTCCCCGGTGCAGCGGAGAGCTCCGGCGCGGCCTCGGCCTCGTCCTTCTCGCTCTTGGCCTTCGATTCGGCTTCCTTCGCTGTCTTGGGCTTGTCGTCTTCCTCTTCCTCGTCGGCATCCTCGTCCGCTGATGCGCCCTTCAGCGCGGGCTTGCTCTCCGCGATCAGCTTCTTGCTGGCGGCCGTCTCTTCCTTCAACGTCTCCGAGAGAAGCGCCACAATCTCCTTCTGGCCCAGAGCCTTCGCAATGGAGATCGCGGCCGTGTATCCGGCGATCTCATAGTGCTCCACGCGAAGCCCGGCACCGATCAGCTCGACATCCTTCACCGGACCCTCTTCGTCGGATTCGATCGCATCCTTACCCTCTTCAACCAGACCTTCCATCCCGTTGCAGTGCTGGCCGGTCGGCTTTTTGCCGATGATCTGGAACGCCTGCTTCAGCCGTTCTACCTGGCCCTTGGTCTCTTCCAGGTGGGTCGTGAACAGACTCTTCAACTCCGCCGTCTTGGTAGCCTTGGCCATCTTGGGCAGGGCCTTCACCAACTGATTCTCGGCGCTATAAAGGTCGCGCAACTCTTCGATCAAAACATCCTTCAGACTCATACACTCTCCTCGACCCCGAAATGATTGGCAACAAATGATGTCGCCCTTGATGAGAGCGAGAAAGCATCATCGCAGTTGGCCGCGCAAGATGTTTATCTCAAGATGTGTCACACACAGGACAAAGACAGCCGCGCGGATGCAGCCCTTCATGCCAGCCGCCAGCCTTGGTCTAAAGCCTCCCGAGTACCGCCTCGATCCGATCCGCCGCCCACATCAGGTCATCGCGGTCGATGGTCAACGGAGGCGCCAGCCGGATGACCGTGGTGTGGGTCTCCTTGCACAGCATCCCTTCCTTCATCAGCGCCTCGCACACCGGCCTGGCCGCGATGTTCAGCTCCATCGCGATCCAGAGCCCGCGTCCCCTCACCGAGCGGACATGCGGACTCTCGATCCGCCGCAGCCGCTCCAGGAACTCCGCCCCAAGCAGCGCCGAACGCTCCGCCAGCCCTTCTTCGACGATCACCCGCAACGCGGCCCGCGCAATCGCGCACGCCAGCGGATTGCCCCCGAAGGTGCTGCCATGGTCGCCCGGATGCAGAACCCCAAGAATCTCCCGCGAGGCCAGCACCGCCGACACGGGATAGAACCCACCCGAGAGCGCCTTACCGATGATCAACACATCCGGCACGATCCCCTCGTGCTGATAGGCGAACATCTCCCCCGTCCGCCCCAGCCCGGATTGAATCTCATCCGCGATCAGCAGCACATTGTGTTCCGTACAGATCGCCCGCGCCTCCGCCAGGAAGCCGTCCGGAGGAATCAGCACACCCGCCTCGCCCTGGATTGGTTCGACCAAAAACGCGCACGTGTTCGCCGTAACCGCCGCCCGCAAAGCCCCCGCATCCCCAAACGGAACTACCTTGAAGCCCTCGAGAAACGGCCCAAAGCCATCCTTGTACTGATCCTCCGATGAAAAGCTCACGATCGAGATCGTGCGCCCATGGAAGTTATTGGTGCAGACGATGATCTCCGCCCGGCCGGCCGGAATTCCCTTTACCGCGTAGCCCCACTTCCGTGCCACCTTGATCGCTGACTCCACCGCCTCGGTCCCCGAGTTCATCGGCAACGTCATCTCAAAGCCCGTCAGCGCATGCAGCTCTTCATAGAACAGCGGAAGCTGATCGTTGCGAAAGGCGCGCGACGTCAATGTCACCTTCTGCGCCTGCTCCACCATCGCCTCGAGAATCCTCGGGTGGCAATGTCCCTGGTTCACCGCGGAGTACGCCGCCAGGCAGTCGAGATACCGCTTCCCCTCGACGTCATACACCCAGCTCCCGCTCGCACGTTCGATCACCACATCCAGCGGGTGATAGTTGTGTGCGCCATACTGCTCTTCCAAACCGATGAAGTCTTTCGTCAGCGCTTCCATGCTCGATTCTCCGCTCTGGGAACGATCCTACCCGTTCCGTGGGACAAAAATCGAGCGATGCACCTGTTCAACGGTATCTTCCGGTCGCTATCGGGCCGTCGCTACAGTCGGATTCTTCGCCGCACCCATGCGAGTAGCCTCGAAGAAGGTCCCGCACGCGCTCACCACGATCGTGTTCCGTCCCACCAGCATCACGGAGTCTCCCGGAACCTCCGTCGTCGAACCCGTCACGTCCGCGTCCTCATGCTGCAAATCGACCTCCATCACACTGGGGGTCATAATCTTCAACTCGCTCAACTTCAGCGGCGTCCCCCAGCTCTGCTCCGTCTCCTTCTGGAATGTCTCAGCCGTCACAGTCCGGGTGATAACGCCCGTCAGCGGAACCTCTCCGCCCTGCCAGCGCATCCCGTTCGTCCGATAGGTCAGGGTCGTCCCCACCAGCGACTTCGCCCCATCCCAGCATCCTTCGTTCTTCGTCGGAAGCATCCGGACGATCTTCCAGCTTCCGGCGATCTGCGCCGGCATCGGCTCCTGCGCTCGAACATTCCACGCCACAATCGCCGCTGCAACCAGGCCGCACGCCGCCCACATCTTCGCCGGTCTCATACTTTGAACTCCAGACTGATTTCGGGGGACAGCCGCAGGCCGTCTGCTGCTTGAGAGTTCATTTCTTCCTCCGGCGATGCCTGAGCCCTGACGCATCCAGCCGCCTCCAGGCAACAACGGCCCAGACCGAAGTCCGAGCCGCTGCAATCACTCCCATCCGCGCGGGCGTCAGATCCGCATCGGCATCAGGATGTACCGGTACTTCACATCCTCGTTTCCGTCTTCCGGCCGCATCTGCCCCGCACTCTGCGCGTCCTTGAACTCCAGCCGCACCTCGCCCTGGGTCCCGATGGCCTTCAGGAAGTCGATCAGATACTGCGAGTTGAACCCCACCACCAGCGGATCGTAGTTGTACGGCGTCTCGATCGTGTCCTCCGACTCACCTGCGTCGGTCGATGACGAAGACAGCTTCAGCTCATTCTGCTCCAGCCGGATCTTGATCGCCCCCGACCGCTCATCGGCAAACTGGGCCACCCGCTGGATGCAGCCCATCAGGTCTTCCGATCGCACGATCACGAATTTGTTGTTATCGCGCGGAAGCACCGCCTCGTAGTTCGGGAACTGCCCGGTCAGCTTGCGGCTCGTCAGCACCCGCCCGCCGACCTTGAAGAAGAGCGTCTGGTCATCGTCAGCAAAGTCCAGCGTATCCGCCTCCGTACTCGAGAGAAGGCTCTGCAACTCGCTCAGCGCCTTGCGCGGAATCAGCGTCTTCTTCTCGCCCGACACACCCTCCAGCGTCTCCCCGAGCTTCTCGACGTGCGCCAGCCGGTGACCATCCGTCGCGACCATCGCCATCGACTCGGCCTTCAGCACCAGCAGCGCCCCATTCAGCGTGTAGCGGCTCTCCTCGTTCGAGATGGCGAAGATCGTCTTCGCGATCATCCCCTTCAGCGAAGGGACCGAGATCCGGAACGAGCCACTGGTCGGAAACTCCGGAACCTGCGGGAAGTTGGCCCGCGCCATCCCCACCATCTTGGTGTTCGACCGCCCCGCCCGGATCTGCACCCAGTGGTTGTCCATCAGCTTGATCGAGATCTCGCCCTCGGGCAGGAGCTTGATGTAGTCGTACAGCTTGCGCGCCGGAATCGTGCACGCGCCTGCCTTCTTCACCTTGGCCGAGCAGCTCGTGCGCAGGCTCTGGTCGAGATCGGTCGCCGTAATCGTCAGCCGACCCCCGTCGCCGTCCGTCGTCGCCTCGAACAGGAAGTTCGAAAGGATCGGGATCGTCGTCTTCCGCTCCACCACCGACTGCGCCGCCGTCAGCTCCCGCAGCAGCTCGGCGCGCGAGACGGTCAGTTCCAGGTTTCCAGTCGGTGCCACGGTCGGGGGGCTCTCAAGGTGCGGAACGGATGTGCTCACGGTAGAAATCTCCAATGCGGCGAAAAGGTGCGGGACACAGCCAGTGTGGGTTCGGGGTCAGCTAAACCCGCCGCCCGTCATACATACGCTGCCAAAACTCTACACGCGAACGCAAATCACACGTCCACCTGCGCCTTCGACATGCGCCGATTCTGATTTTGATTCTATTGACGAACGCACCCCAAACGCGACAGCTTTCTTTGTGGGAAAAGGATCCCCCTCTGTGGGTTCGTGGTCACGCGGTCGCTTCAAGGTTCGGCGGCGCCTTCTGTCGAGGGCCTTGCCGGAAGAGCCAAAACCATCCCATACCCAAACCTTCGAGCGAAGCGACTGCTTCTACTAGAAACAAGGAAAAAAGTAATAAAGATCTAGAAGCCGTAGTCGTTTGCGCTTGAAATGTGGATTACCAACCTATCCCAATGATACGCATAGGGTTAGACAACGCCTCCGGTTTAGAAAATCCGCTGAGGAAAACTGCACACCAGGGAAGACCGGTCCCGCGCCTTCAGATGGGTCCCCGACGATCCGACTTTCCCACACCCACTTTGCACCGTCTGCGAGAAGACCGACCCAACACCGTGCAAATGGAAGACAAGCATTGCAGGATCAGATGCTTAGCGCGAACGATTTCTTAACAGGGAAGGCCCGGCCCGGAGGATAATCGGGAGCAAACCGCGTCGCTCCCAAGGCTGAAGCAAAGCTGAAGTTCGCAGTAGGAGGTCCCCGGATGTCCCCCACGGAAGCAATGTCCGCCCCCGAAGTGATGGCCGCGACGGAGGTCGCGAACAGTCAAAAAAAACTCCGCTTCGCCCTCTTCGGAGCGAACGGAGCCACTGGTCGCCTGCTCACCGAGCGAGCCCTCGCTGCCGGCCATACCGTCACCGCTCTTCTCCGTGACCCCACCGTCTTCCCCTTCCGCGATCGCATCCAGGTCGTCCACGGCAGCGCGTTCGATCCAGACTGCGTCTCCGACACTATCGCCGGCTCGGACGCCGTCCTCTCGTCCCTCGGAGCAAGCTCCCTCCGTCGCGAAGACGTCCTCGAGCGCGCCATCCCCGTCATCGTCCAGTCCATGGAGCGTACTGGCCCCCGTCGCATCGTCGTCCTCGGTTCAGCCGGAGCCCTGCCCGACTCGCTCGACCAGCAGTCCCCCTGGCGTCGCTGGATCGTCCAGAAGATCGTCTACAACACCATCCTCAAGTGGCCCGTCGCCAGCCAGATCGCCCAGTGGCAGATCCTCTCCCACAGCACCCTCGACTGGACGATGGTGATGCCCCCCATGCTCAACAACCAGCCACCCCGCCACACCTTCCGGGTCGATGTCCACGCGCTTCCCCGCAACGGCGCACAGATCTCCCGCGCCGACGTCGCCGACTTCATGCTGGCGCAACTCGCCCCGGACGGCATCCGTCGGGGCGTCTATCTCTCCTGGTAGCCCCCGAGGGGAACGAAGCGTTCCCCCGCCTCGTATCGTGTCGCAGGAGATCCCCCAAGATGCCCCCCGGCCTTCTCAGCGTCCTCCTGCTTGCCGTCACCCTGGTCTCAAGAGGCACCCGCACCGCGAAGTCTCAAATCGCCCTCAGGCGTCGCCGATGCCGTCTACGGCACCACCGGCTTCGAGGACTTCGCCAAGACTGGTCGCGGCGTCCTCAACCTCACTGGCGCCGCCACCGGGAACGGCAAGCCGGTCGACGTGCGCATCACCCTCACCCTTCGCCGAAACCTCTACACCTACCGCAAGGAGACGCGCCCCTCCGGCCCCAGCCCGCAGACAGACTTCCAGTTCCGCGACGGCTACGTCTTCATCCGCGCCGAGCCCTCGTCTCTCCCCTGAAGTCCACGGTTTCGGGCAAAGGAAAGGCCCCATCCGGAGCCAACACTCCCGACGGGGCCTGACTTCGCTGGTGCCAGAGAGCTAGTTCAGCGTCTCCATCAACTTGTTGATCGTCCGGTTCAGGTCCTTATCGTTCCTGCGCTGCTCGTCGATCTTCGAGATCGAGTGCATCACCGTCGTGTGGTGCTTGCCCCCGAACTGCCGCCCGATCTCCGGCAGCGACGCCTCGGTCATCTGCTTGGCCAGGTACATCGCAATCTGCCGCGGAACGACAATCTGCCGAGAGTTGTTCTTCTGCTTCAGCTCCGGAACCCGCATCCCGAAGTGCTCCGCCACCGCGCGCTGGATCGCCTCGATCGTAATCTTGCGAACCTGCGTGTCGATGAACTGCTTCAGGCACTGCTGCGTCACCGTCATCGTGATCTCGACCCCATGCATCGAGCACCACGCGATCAGCCGCACCAGCGCCCCTTCGAGCTCGCGCACGTTCGTCCGCACGTTGCCGGCGATAAACAACGCCACATCCGTCGGCAGCTGCGTCTGCTCGCTCTCCGCCTTCTTCTGCAGGATCGCGACCTTGGTCTCCAGATCCGGTGGCTGGATATCGGCGATCAGGCCCCACTCGAACCGCGAACGCAGCCGGTCCTCAAAGTCCGCAAGCTCCTTCGGAGGCCGGTCAGAGGCGATCACAATCTGCTTCATGCTCTCGTGCAGTGTGTTAAAAGTGTGGAAAAACTCCTCCTGGGTCCTTTCTTTTCCAGCAAGGAACTGGATATCGTCGATCAGCAACACGTCGACGTTGCGAAACTTGTCCCGGAACGAAGTCATCTTGTCGTAGCGCACCGAGTTGATCATCTCGTTGGTGAACTTCTCTCCGCTTACATAGCAGATCGACGCATGCGGCTGTCTCCGCTTCACGTCATGCCCGATCGCATGCATCAGGTGGGTCTTGCCCATCCCGACGCCGCCGTACAGGAACAGGGGGTTATATGCCTTGGAAGGCCGTTCCGCGACCGCCTGTGACGCCGCCATGGCGAACTGATTGCCGCTTCCGATCACGAACGCGTCGAACTGGTACTTCGGATTCAGCTGTGAGGCCGAGTTCCAGTCGAACCGCGCCTGCTCCGGCGCCGCCGCCGGCAGGGCACTCGCCGGTCGCCCCGGCTTCGGCGCGCTTAAACTGTGACTTGGAACCGGGGCAAACCCACCATCCTCCCGCACCCGCGGTGAATTCGGGTCCTGCTGCGGTGTCTGGAAGGACACCACGTCGATGTCCAGCTGAAGATTTTCAATCGCCTCCTGGATCAGGTCGGCGTACTTCTCTCCCACTTTTTCAAACTCAACCGATGGAATCCGCACGAAGAGCGTGCGGCCAGCGAGGTGAGAGAAGCGCGTCGGTTTCAACCAGGTCTCGAAGGACTGACGGTTGATCTTCTTCTCAAGCGCACCAAGAATACGAACCCAGGAATTCAAAACGGCCGCTGCCGTGGGGACAAATGACATACTTCGGGAACCTTCTTTCAACGATGTCTTGCTAGGCGCAATTGCGTGAAGCCCCGGATGGTTCCAGCAGAGGGACAGGCGAATCTCAGAGAATCGTGCGCCGTTCGCGGAATGTGATGCACCCGTAAAGGGGAGCGGGCAAAGGCAAAACGATATCGTCCCACCCGAAAGGGGTAGGCGGGTGAACATCATTTTGGCCGGAGTTCTTCCCGGCGATCCCTCGCCGGCGAAGAGAATTCGATACGAATACAGCCGCGAATCGTGCTCGACGAGCCCTGAAGCCGTCTTGCGGAACGGGTTTGATAGTAGCAGGAAAACGGGGCTGTTTTCGCGGCGTTTTCATCAGAAATTCTGTTTGCACCAGAACTGGTGAAGCCCCTGAAGGGTTGCCCGAAGGATGCACTTTTGTGTGATAGCGGAAGCACGAAGGTACCCACATTGACGCTAGCCGCGCCCCCTGCATCGCGGAATCCCCCGCCAGATTCATTGCCAGTTTTCCACGCCTCGGGTATACTCAGGAATTGCTGTCGCACCCAGAAGAAACAGCATCAGGCGTTCGCCCCTCTGCTTCCACACAGATGAAACCTGAAGCATTCAGACGAAGCGACCATCCAGCCTGATCAGGAGTAAGCCCCATGCCCAAGCGCACCTTCCAACCCAACCGCCGCCACCGCGCCAAGACCCACGGCTTTCTCACCCGCATGAAGACCAAGGCCGGCGCCGCCGTACTCAACCGCCGCCGCGCCAAGGGCCGTCACAAGATCGCCGTCAGCGCCGGATTCCGCGACTAGACCGTCGTTCTCTTACGCTCAAACGTTGCCTTGATCCTCAGGGCGCGACGCTTCGGCGAACTCCAGCTTCTTGCCTCAGGTCCGTGTGCGACTCCGAAAGCCGGAATGTCGCCGCGGATGTTGAGAGTCCAGACCATCCGTAGAGTCAGTGACCCACCGGGCGCATCCCGTCGTTTCAATGGGCTGGACGTAGGTTAGAGGCAGGTTCGGAGGCAGGTCCGGCTTGTACATCCCAAAGATCAATGACGAGCGGCGTCTCCCTGTCCTGCATCAACTCATGCAGGATCATCCTCTCGCGTCTCTCGTCACATTTGGTGCCTTCGGACTTTTCGCCACCCATCTGCCGATGGTGCTGCATCCCCCAGATAACATCGATCCGAATTCTTCCCATTTCGGAACTCTCAAGGGCCACATCTCCCGCGCCAACAGTCAATGGCGCGATTCCGACCCCACCGTCGACGCCCTGGCCATCTTCGCCGGACCCCAGCACTATATCTCCGCCGCCTGGTATCCCGGCAAGCACGAGCACGGTCGCGAGGTTCCCACCTGGAACTATGCCGTCGTCCACGCCTACGGCCCGCTCCGTGTGATCGAGGATCCCGCCTGGCTCCTCGCCCACCTCGAATCCCTCACCAACATCCACGAGTCCGCCTCGCCCGTTCCATGGAAGGTGACCGACGCGCCTCCGGACTACATCCAGACGCAGATCCGCGGCATCGTCGGCCTCGAGCTCCCAATCCGCCGCCTCGAAGGCAAGTGGAAAGTCAGCCAGAACCGCACGCCGCGCGACCGCGAAGCCGTCCTTAGGGGCCTCGACTCCCTCGCCACCCCAGCATCCTGTGCCATGAGAGATCTCGTCGATCAAGCCGCTGCTTCCAACCCGGTGGTCAAATAGAGCTCATACCCATGCCCGAACCCAACGCCCAAGCCGCCATCTTCTTCCGCCTGCGCAAACACGCTGACTATCAGCGCGTCTACAAGTCCAGCCGCAAGCAGTTCGCGAAGCAGATGTCCTTCTTCTTCACCCAGCGCACACCCGAGGCAGCCGAGCGCGCCCTCGATCCCACGGTCCCCCGCGTCGGCCTCACCGTCGGCAAGGTCATGGGCAACGCCGTCGATCGCAACCGCATCAAGCGCCGCATGCGCGAGGCCGTCCGGCAGAACCTGCCCCTGCTCACCGCTCCGGTCGACCTGATCCTGCATCCCCGCCGTTCGGTCATCGATCTCGAGTTTGGTG
>JAMFSC010000188.1 GCA_026225095.1 bacterium | reverse complement strand
GGCGGACTGCGCGGCGCGGACGCCGGCTAGGACACGCTCGAAGCTGCGGGGGACGCGGGTGATGCGGGCGAAGATGTCGGGATCGACGGCGTCCATGCTGACGGTGATGCGGTTGAGGCCGGCTCGCTGGAGAGGCTGGGCGAGGGCCTCGAGGAGATGGCCGTTGGTCGTGAGGGCGAGGTCGAGGGGGGCTCCGGCGGTGGTTCGGGAGCCGTCGGGCAGGAATGCGGTGCGAGAGCGGGAGAGCTCCTGAACCATCTCGAGGAGGCCTGCGCGGAGGAGGGGCTCGCCTCCGGTGAGGCGGATCTTCTCGACGCCGAGGCCTACGAAGAGCTGGATCATGCGCAAGTAGGCGGCGATGGGGAGTTCGGTATATTGCGCGCCTTCGTTTCCGGTGCGGCAGTAGACGCAGCGATAGTTGCAGCGGTCGGTGACGGAGATTCTGAGGTCGGTGATGGCGCGTCCGAACTTGTCGCGGAGGCGACCCTCTTCCGGGGCGGGCGGTGCAGCGTGGGAGCGCAGGTCGATCGGGGTCGGAAACTGGATGGATCCGGTTTCGATGGCCCCGGTCTCGACGGTTCCTATCTCGACGGTTCCGGGGAACGCTGGGGCGATGCTGACCATAGGTAGATTCACTTGTACTACTAGATGCGTCAATCCGTCGATGCGGCTCAGGCTCCTGGCTGCTGCCGGGATAGGAAAGTCAGCTCGAAGCAATCCAACTCTTGAGGCGAAAACGTCAAGATAAGGGTGCTGCGTGTGGAAATTCATGGTTAAATGTCTGGGCGACGAGGTTTCGACTGGCTTGCGGCTGTCGTCCGAAAAAGGCGGCCAGATGGGCGGCGGTCAGAACGGTCGCAGGTGCTTCCGGCTATGGTGACTCCTAATTCGGTGCAACAGTGGCTCGCGGAACAGGTCGTACCACTGACCATTATCGTCGTTCTTATGATCGCAGGGTTTCTGGTCCTGGCGATCTCGGCTCGTCGTCGGCGCGCGACGTTGCTGCGCGAACGCGCGGGGCATACGGAGGACCGGTTTGTCGAGGAACTCGCCGGGTTCGGGTTTGACCCGAAGATCGCTCGGCTGACTTACCGGATTCTCCAGTCGGAACAGAGCGTCCAGTTTCCCATTTTGTTGCAGGACAGGCTGGATGAGGATCTGGGGCTGGATGATTCGGATGTCGAGGAGATGACGGTCAGAGTTCTCGCGGGCGCTGAAAGGGAGAACCGACCGGGCCTGCGACACGAGCCGTTCGTGACCGTGGAGGATGTTGTCCGGTACGTTCAGGCCTCTCCCCGCCGCCGGCACGAAGCGGCCTGAGCGGCGGGCAGGCTGATGTCTAGTAGCTGATGAACTCGTTGCTTCCGCGGCGAAGTCGGACACCGGCCACGGCGAAGACGAGGGCGAGGGTGAAGGTGATCGCGTTCCAGTAGGCGATGGGGTGCATCCAGCCTGGGGAGTAGGTCAGATCCTGTCCGGACCAGAGCGTCAGGAGGACGGAGACGATGAGGGACTGGAAGGCAATGACAAGGAACAACTGACCGCGGCGGCGGCGGCGATCGAGCGCCTCGACCTCGTCGGGGGTGAGGGTCCGTTCGTAAATGGGCAGAAGCGTGTTAGCCATCGACATCTCCAGGTCTGCTGGTGCGGTGATTCTGCTGCATGGGCCACTCTCCAACATCATTCTAAACCACGCGACGAGGGTGGACGGCGGTATTTGCTAGAGGAAGGCGACCGACTGGAGGCCGACGACATCGAATCGCTTTCGGCACCGGACATTTTTGCAGCCCATCGGGTCGTCGCGGCGGACCATGTAGCTCTGGGCCTTGGCGAAGCGGGCCTTGTCGCGGTCATCGGCACCGCGGGGAAGCTGTGCCTTTTTGCGGCGGACGATCCACGAAACCTGGTACTCACCGGGCTGTCCGCAGTGGGGACAGGTCATGGTGTGGGTTCTAAGTTCTGCCTTCTCGTCGAAAAAATCCCGTTCTTCCATCCACTCACCTCAGGGCCGTCGTGCGGCGTGGGTTGGTATGCGATGAGATGCATTCCGAGCACGCCCAACTTGGTTCCGACCCTGAGTATTGCATAATTCCTTATGTTCCCGGCAAGACGGGAGTGGTAGCCACGAACGAGAAAGAGATGGTACAGGAACCTTGAGCAAAGCCAAAAAGCGGGTGTTTTCGACGGTGAAGGCGGTGAAGGCGAATGCACGCGAGCGGATCGGATCGCCTCCGCCGGAACGGGTGATTCCGGATCCGAAACAGAGGGAGGCGGAACAGCCGAAGCATAAGGAGACGCTGGCGGATCTTCTGACGGAGGATCCGGATCGGGGATGAGGCGTCAGCTGCCCGAACCGGGGAGGTGGACGACGTATTTTTTCATGTAGGCGCGGAGCAGGTCGCGGTGGGTGGCGCGGTAGGCGGGGTAGTCCTGGGTGACGCCCTGGTCCCAGTGGTCGAGGAGGATCCAGCTCTCGATCATGCCGTCGTGGTCGAGGAGCTGGAGGGAATGGAGGTTGGGGTCGGGGCTGGGGGATGGTCCGGCGGCGGTGAGGAGGGCCCGGATCTGCTCGATTTCTTCGGCGAGGGAGTGGCGGTAGAGGGTTTCTTGGGGGTAGGCGGCGCGGAATCTTGCCGGACCCCAGGCCCTGCCGGGGGGGCGCGGGGGGAGCTGGATGGGGAGGTCGATGAGGTGGGCGTGGGCGGTGTCGGCCCAGTGTTTGAGGCCGATGCGGGTGGCTTTGATGTAGGGCTCGGCGACGATGGAGTCGAGGAAGGGGTCTTCGGCGGCTTCGGTGTGGCCCATTTTGAGGAGGGTTTCGCCGAGGAAGCGGTGGGCGGTCTCGCGGTCGGGGTCGATGGCGATGGCGTGGTCGAAGTACTGCTTCGCTTTGGGGTAATCTGCCAGCTTGTAGGCGGCGTCGCCGGCGTAGAGGGGGGCTTCGTAGAGGGTGGGCTTGGCGTGGGCGGCCTGGTCGTAGAGGGCGATGGCGCCGCGGAGGTCGCCGGCGGCGAAGACCTTTTCGGCTTTCTCCATCGGGGAGGTGGTCTGGGCTACGGCGGGGAGGGTGAGGAGGCAGATCAGGGCGGTGCGGAGGGGGCGTCGGAGGTTCATCTGGCCGCTTGGCATCGGGGAACTCTTTCCTGGACGGCTGGGATCGACTGATTATATGAGTGGTGGGGTTCGGATGTGTGGGGCCGGGGCGAACGCAGATTCCCTTCGGGAATGACAGCCAGAAAAACAAGGGCGGCGCCTGGATTCCCATAGACTAGGGCTATGAGTTTGGATGTTGCGCTGATTCTCTTTCAGATTGTTGCCTTGTTCTTTGCCCTGTCGGTGCATGAGTGCGCCCATGCTTATGTTGCGTGGCGGCTGGGGGACCCGACGGCAAAGATGCTGGGGCGGGTGACGCTGAATCCTCTGAAGCATCTCGATCCGATTGGGTCGGTGGTGTTTCCGGTGATCGGGATGCTCTCGGGGCTGCCGTTTATCGGGTGGGCCAAGCCGACTCCGATTACGACGCGGAACTTCAAGAAAGCCAAGCGGGACGACATTCTGACCACGTTGGCGGGGCCGGGGAGCAACCTGGCGCTGGCCCTGATCGCGCTGGTGCTGCTGGTGATTCTGCGGCATGTGGTGGCGGGGGGCGAGATTGCGGTGGAGACGGCGGTGGGGCTGGCGTTTCACTTCCGTGGGGTGGATACGACTGCTCTTCCGGCGCTTTTTCCGATTGCGCTGCTGCTTTATTACGTTTTGTTCGTGGATCTGACTTTGTTTGTCTTCAACTTCATTCCGATTCCGCCGCTGGATGGGAGCAGGATTTTGCGGCTTTATCTGCCTTATAACGCGCTGCGGTTTTACGACAACATGGGGATGTTTTCGTTGTTGATCCTGATGCTGGTGGGGGGGAGGCTGCTGGGGGTCTTCTTTACGCCTTTGCTGAGTCTGTTCAATCGGGCTTTGTTGACGATTTAGAGCCTTGGTGGAGGGGTGGTTCGCCTTCTCAGATGGTCCCTTTTCAGTCTTATTGGTCGGACCACTTGGTCTAAATCTTCTAATAAAGTGGTATGAAATCGCTGTTTTTTGCGAGGTTGCCGCATCTATGGTTTTCTAAACGGGTTAGCAGGCAACGATGCAAATTTCCCAATGTTTCACCAGGAGTTTTTTGCATGCAGAATGTGGGCCGTTGCATGGAAAAACTGGACAGCGGGTGTTGTTTCGAAAAGTGGTCTGTTTTTGTGCGTTTATCGGTGGTTCGAAACGCAGATCCCCTACGGGGATGACAGACAGAAAGGCAGAGTGCTGGCGGCCGGGTTGTCGTTGATCCCACCCTAACCGACGATAAGACCGTCGGTGAGGGTGGGGCACCCGGCTGTTTCTCTGCACCAGGATCAGGCCTCGGGGAGGGCGGCGAGGGCGGCCTGGGCCTTGTCGAAGAGGGCTCGGGTCTCTGCGGATTGTTTGCGGAGGCCTTCGACGATGTGGGCGGGGGCTCGGGCGATGAAGCCCTCGTTGCCGAGCTGGCGGTCGGCGGCTTCGAGGCCCTTCTGGTACTTGGCGATGTCTTTGGTGAGGCGCTCGCGTTCGGCGGGGACGTCGATGGTGCGCTCGTAGACGACCTGCACGTCGAAGTCGGGGGTGGAGCGGGAGCCGGGGCCGGTGGGGGCTTCGGGGGGGAACTCGACTTTGGCTACGCGGGCTAATTTGGCCAGGAGGAGCGTGTTGTGGTCGACCAGGGCGACGACGCGGTTGGAGGCGAAGACGCGGATCGGGGTGGGCTCCTTTTCGGGGACGCCGATCTCTTTGCGCAGGCCTCGGACCGCTACGATGAGCTCCTGCAGGATGGTCATGGCGGTGAGGCTGGGTTCGCTGACGGGGGGGAAGTCAGTCGGGGTGGGGTAGCGGGTGAGG
>JAMFSC010000033.1 GCA_026225095.1 bacterium | reverse complement strand
GAGGGCCGCCCGGCCTACACCGTCAGCATCATGGAATTCCGCGACGGCAAGGTGGTGCACGAGACCCAGTACTTCGCCGATCCATTCGAGGCCCCAGCCTGGCGAACCCAATGGGTTCAGAGGATGGTGTGACCCCGCACGAATGACAGCCTACTTGTCATAAAAGCCGGTCCGTGTCCGCAAGGGTTGGGCATCCGCGGAGCGTCGCACCTGCACCGCATGGTACTTGGTTCCCACCCCGTGGGCGTCGGGTTCATACGCCAGGCTACTGATGTTCTGGGCGTCGGAAATGCATTGCATCAGCTCGTTTTTCAAGTCGTTGTTCTGCTGCAGCACCAGCCCACCACTCTGATAGGCAAGCACCTGGAGTGTGAGATCATTCGGGTTCGAGTCTGCCGCGTTGCGCACACCAGCAAGGAACTGCATGTAATACGTGCTCGTGAGTTCGACAGGAACCTTGGGTGCGTGGCCGTTTGCCTCGATCGTGCTCCGCCGGGAAGCGAAGAGAAAAGCCTCTGTCTCGGCAGAATGATCCTGAGAGGTCATACCCTCCGGGCTGACGGAGTACAGGATGATTCGGCCTGACCGGAGCAGGTCCGAGAAGTAGACGATTGAATCGAACAGTTGCTCGGATGACTTAGCGTCGGATTTGGACAGGAACGGCCACCCGGGACTAATCCATACAACGATCTTGGGACCCGGTTCGGAAGCCTCCGCTTTCGCGACGAAGCTGAGCGCCTCGAGCGAAAATTGAACGCGCTCCGCCTGGCCAATGCCTGCCTGTGACTCAAGGATCCGGTGCAGTCCGACCTTGAAGCTTTCTATCTGCCTAAACAGTTCGGAGGCATCTCGGGATGGGGGTATCCTATGCGCGAACAGTTGACTCTGCCGTAGCGAGGTCGTGTCCTGTGGCGAGGTCTTCACGGACGGGTATCCAGGAACATCGGAGAGGATCACCACCGAAGTCAGCTGGGGTAACTGACCTTGGTTCGCCTTCAGCACCGCCTTGATTGCGTCCTCACTCCTAGCCACCGACTGAAAGTTGGAGTTCACGGCATCGATGACGAAGATCACCTGTGGCTGCGCGTCGCTGCCGTCCCTCTGAGAGAGCAACCGGAGCTGTTCCGGACGAATTCGATCTCCATTGTCCGTAACCACTGCCGCACTCGCGGCCTCCAGGCTAGGCCTTGCGACGATATCGAGTACGACCCTGTGAGAATCCGGTCCCCGCTGTTGCAGCGCCGCCGTCTGGGCCGGCACCGACACCACGCAGAGAGGAATCAGTGCCGCGATCGAAGCCGAGGCCATGGACGCGACCGGAAGAAGGCAGCACAAACGAAGTAGCATCAATCGGGCCTTTCTCTATGCGCCGACATCTTACGATCAGATACCCCTCGAACACCACCAGTGACCCGGAATCCTGCCCCCGAAAATAGTTTTCGCGATAGATCTCAGCAAATCGCGTGCCAAGCCACACCAAGGCTTATCTATATCAAACCAAACAAGATAAGCTTGGTCGACGAGTTCCACCAAACTCATAAAACTAGGATAAATGCCGTGATATGGACGCCTTTCATCCCTTCCGGCGATCTAACCCCATTTTTTTGCTGATATTTAGCAGTAAATCGTTTGTTATCATATACTTACAGTCGACAATCTGCCGCAGATATATGAAAACAGGAGACTTACGCCCTTGCGATGGAGAGGGGGTCCCCCCCCCAACGGTCAGAAGTGGAACTGATGCCGGACCTCCCCATAGATCTCTCGCGGGTCGTTATAGTGGAACCCGCCAAAGGTCAGGCTGTTATCCAGGAGCACGCGCCGGTTGCCGACGTTCAACGCACTGACGGAGACCGTCGTGTTCTCCCCGAAGCTCTTGCCAACGGAGAGATCGAAGGTCGTATGCTGCGGCAGATAGGCGTTCGGGTACCGAGGATCCGCCGGCGGCCCATCCGGGTCCAATCCGCCGTTGGTGAACCCCGATCCGTACATCACGTTGGTCGAACCAGTCATCTGCCAGGGCAGCGTCGCGTTGAACCCTACGTTCAGCGTATTCCGCTGATCGTGATCGACCGATGAGTACGTGAATCCGGCATCGCAGGCCGGATCGCCGACCGGTGTACAGACCAGACCACCGGTGATGTCGCCCCGCTGCTCCGCGATCTGGTTCGAGTAGGCCAGGTGAGCCTGTCCGAAGCGCGAGAGACGTGGCGACCGCAGCGATACCTCCCATGCCCGCACCAGCGCCCCATCCACCGTCACCGGAAAGTAGATGCTGGAGTCGCCGATGTTCGAGTGGTCGAGAAAGTTCTTGATGCGCGTCTTGAATGTGTCCGCATCGAGCAGCCATCCGCGCAGCGGAATCTGCACCCCGAACTGGTGCTCCTCGTCCCGTTCGCCATGCAGAGGCTCGAAGTCGGTGTTGCTCGCCTGTGCGAACTGCACCACAGGCCCATTGGCGGTCAACAGCGGCGGCGGCTGGTAGAACCGCCCATAGAACCCGCGGAAGACCCAGCCGATCTTCGGAATCCGCAACGCAACACCAACCCGAGGCGCGGTCACATCCTCGGAGAACTGTCCCTGGAAGTGAGTCTGTCGCATGCCCGCGATCACGGTCAACCAAGACGTCGCCCTGAAGTTATCCGAGACATACGCCTCGACGACGCCACCCGAGGCCGAATCCGGAATCGTGAAGTTCGGATTGCCGCTGCCATCGTTGAACACGGCGCCAAACCGGTAGCCATCGTGCTGGCCGAACGCGTAGATTCCGGCCTGCACCGTGTTCCGAGCGACCTCGGTCGTGACCGAAGCCTGTCCACCGGCGTAGTTGGAGGTCCGATCGGAGGTCGTCGCCACCGGAGTATCGTCCGCATTCGGCTCATAGTCGGCCCGGTTGTAGTGGTAGAACGGCGAGACCTGCAGCACCGTCACAGGGCTGAACGTATGCAGCCACGAGGCCGCCACCAGCCCGTCGGCCTCCTGCTGCCGATCGCGCAGACCGCTCGAGTCGAACTGCTCATTCTCGACGCTGTTCGGGTCCGGGTCGTACGGAATCTGAAACGAGTCCTTCCGCAACTGCGAGATCAGCCGAAACTGATCCTTCGGCGTCCGGTTGTAGATCAACGAAGCGAAGCCGCCGTATCCGTTGGTCGCATCATGGCGAACCGCACTGACCGGCGGAGCCAACCCATAGTCGCTGCGATTGCCGTTCAGGCTGGCGT
Source organism: bacterium (assembly GCA_026225095.1). GTDB lineage: Bacteria > Acidobacteriota > Terriglobia > Terriglobales > Acidobacteriaceae > Edaphobacter. The sequence goes on along the minus strand of JAMFSC010000033.1, from coordinate 48,452 downwards.
AGTAGGCAAACTTCTCCGTGTGATCGCCGAAGTTGATCTGGTCGTTGGTCTGGAGAAAGCTCCCCGCGGTCATCACGATCTCGGCCTGCCGGTTCCGCTCGAACCCCGTTCGCGGCACGATGTTGAAGACGCCATAGGTCCGGTCGCCGACGTCGGACGTGTAGCTTCCGCGCTGCACCTCGACGTAGTCGATATCCTTCGGATCGATCTGCGCTCCCAGGTTGCTCGCGATGTTGGTGTTGGGAATCTCCACCCCATCCAGCAGCCAGCTCACCTGGTGTCCTCCGCGCATGTGCAGCATGTCATGCGTCATATACGCACCCGGAACGTAGTCGGTGATCATGGCCATGCTGTTGCTGCGGTCGGCTCCCGGAGTCTGAGCGATCTCGGTCCGCCCGACCAACTCCGTCGGGGTCACGGAGTTGCCATTCGCCGCGTCGTCATGCGTGGAGACCGTCACAGTCTCATGGACGCTTCCAACCGCGAGCTCAAAGTGCAGCAGCGGAGTCGTATTCGAAGCCAGCGTGATTGTCTGTTCGGAGACCCGGAACCCCGTCTGGGTTACCGTCACGATGTAGTCTCCCAGCGGAATCACGGGCACACTGAATGAACCGTTCCGGTCGGTCACGCCGGTCTTCGAGAACGCCGAGCGCGCCGCACGAATCGTTACTGAGGCACCACTGACCGGGCGATGCTGCGTATCGTGAACGACCCCCTGGACCTCCCCAAAGATGCTCGCGTACGCCGCAGAACTCAAAGAAAGATAAAGCAAGAAAAGACAGGCAAGAAAGCGTTGCATGATGCAATCTCCTGGTCACCCAAATGCGTGACCCGTCGAAATCCGTGCATGGAAAGCGTTCGCCGAGCCTCCTCGAAGGAGCTCCAGGCGATCGCGACAGCTAACCGGAAATCAGCTATTCAGAGAGGGTGGTCCACGCTTCTGGCGCGAGCGGTCCCGCGCGATCCGCCACTTCGACTCCGTCTGCGCGACGCAGGACGGATGGCTCACCAGCGCTGCATCCAGACCGTCCGCGGCCCTCGCAGCCATCACATCCACATGCGCGGCGACCACTGCACGCGGGCAGAAAGGACACCGGCTCGCCAGCGCCCCTACCTGAGTCCGAGCCTTGTCCGAAGCGGCGCGTTCCTCCATGTGCATCTGGCAGTGGTGCGCGCCGCTCCTGCGGCAACACGCCGGCATACTCTCCACCTGGTCCGTCCCCTGCGCGAACAAGGGCGGCAACAGGGGAAGGCCGAGCAGCATGAGCAACAGGATGGATAGGAGCTTACGCAATGATCTGATTGAACGCTAAATCCGTGCGCACCGCAATGGATCGCGAGATCCTCGCCTGGAGGAAAGAAGGGCCGCGGCGCTCAGACGATCCGTCCGCCGGAACACCGCGACCCCTCCATCCTGCAAGATGACTTGCCTTTACTTGCCCGTATACGTCACCAGCCAGATGGAGTTCGATCCGTCGTCCGTCACCAGCAGCGAACCGTCGAGCGCCGTCGTGACCCCCACCGGACGTCCCCACGGATTCCCTGAAGGCAGCACGAAGCCGGTCAGGAAATCCTCGTACTCGCCACTAGCCTTGCCGGTCTGGTGCAGCGGCACGCGAATCACCTCGTAGCCCACACGCGTCGCCTTATTCCACGACCCATGCTCCGCCGCGAAGACATCTCCCTTGTACTCCGCCGGGAACTGCTTCCCTTCATAGAAGGTCATCTCGAGCGAAGCATTGTGTGGCTGCAGCAGCACATCCGGCACGATCGCCTTGTCCCGCAGCTCCGGATGCTTCCCCTCGTGCCGGGGATCCTGATGGGGCCCCGTATACCACCACGGCCACCCATAGAAACCGCCCGGCCGCACGTGCGTGATGTAGTCGGGAACCAGGTTATCGCCCAGCGCGTCCCGCTCATTCACCGAGCACCAGAGATCCCCGGTCTCCGGCTGAATCGCCAGACCGACGGCGTTCCGGATTCCGTAGGCGAAGATCTTCTGGCCGGTGCCATCCGGATTGAACTGCAGAATATCCGCGCGGTTCTTCTCTGCTGGATGCGTATCCGGATCGTCGACGTTCGATCCCGACCCAACCGAAACATACATCGTCTTGCCGTCTTTGGAGAATTGGATGTCACGCGTCGTGTGCCCCGTGCCCCCGGGTACATCCGCGATATGCTGGGGCGCGGCACTCGCGGTCACATCCCCATTCTTGTAAGGGAAGCGGACCACCGAATCCAGGTTCCCAATGTAGACCCACTGCGGATTCGGTCCCGCCGGATAGAAGGCGATTCCGAAGGGCTTGTTCAACCCACTGGCATAGACGCTGCTGAGCTGCGGCTTGCCGTCCGGAGTGATCCCCCGATACAGCATGATGTCGCCTTTCTCGGTCTCCGCCACAAGGAAGTCGCCGTTCGGAGCCGTCCGGATCAGCCTCGGATTCTCGAGTCCTGTCGCATACAGCTGCACCTTGAAGTTCGGTAAAGCCTGAGGCCAGACACCCTCGGGCCGCGGCACTACATGGGGACCGTTCCCGGCAGATTGCGTCGCAAACGGCTTCGGAAGATCGTTCACCGTGATCTTCCGGACGGTCCCAGGCTTCTCGTCCCGGAAGTCGATGAATGGAGGCGTCGCGGGAGGTGCGGAGATCGACTTCAACTCCGATCCCGGCGCAGGGGAACCGTTCCCCATCGACGGAACTGCGGTCGCTGTATTTATCGACTGCACATAGCTCACAATCTGCCAGCGCTGCTCCTCGGGCAAGCCTGCCCACGAAGGCATCCCGTTACTCAAATCGCCTTTCGTGATGTACCACATGACCTCGCCCGGCTTCGCCTGTTGGGTTGGCCCCTTCGCCAGCGAGGGAACGTTCCCGGCGCCCTGCCCCTGGGCCCCATGGCACGCTGAGCAGATCTGCTTATAGAAGCCCGCACCGGCCATTTGATCCTGGGAACCGGCGTGAGGATTGGGCTGCGCCGCGGCCGAGGCTGGAGCCCCGTGGAAGCCCGCCGTCTGCGCTCCTGCAGACGTTAGCGAGCCCAGAACAGCGAGCGCGAAAAATGATGCCGATCTTGGTGATCTCAAAGTTTCCCTCTCAAAGTCTTTCGTTGGGTCGTTCACCGGATTCGAGGACGCGATCATACCCCTGTCCACACCCTGATACTGCCGCAGAATACACGATCCATTCTTGCCGATGATCGACGTCCTTGGCGAAATTGCGCCGGAGAATCATCCCCCCAGACCGGAGCCGCCGCGAGCGACCATCGACGCAGCCTGCGGAAGCGTCGTCGCCAGCGGGATCGGATGAAAGTCATACTTGACCTCGTCCGTCTGCTGCCCGATCGTCTTGAACATCAGCGCCCGGCCCTCGATGTGTACGTGGGTCTCGGTGATCTGCCAGCTTCCCGGAGCCACCTGCCGACGCTCCACATCGAACGTCCCACCCTGGCGCAGCTTACCGAAGAGTCCGTAGCCGATCTCGACATCGTGGGCCAGTGTTCCCCGAATCGACCGGATGCGGTGCTGCCTCTGGTCGACGATCAGGTCACCTTCCATTGCTCCAAGCACCCGCGATTCGATATCCGGAGCCTTGAAGGCCGGGTCCGGAACGAAGTGCAGCTTGATCTCCCCGCCCGACTGGCTGGCAACAGTCCACTGGAACGCGTGTGGCAGCAGATTCAGCATCTTCTCCGCGCTCTTGTCGTCGTGCTCGCCGTTCTTCCTCTGCTGTGCCTGCGCCCTGGGGTCGTTCAGGAATGCCCTGACCTTCGCCGCCTCTGCCCGCTCCTCTTCCGGAGACAGCGGGTGCCCTGCGACCTCGACCTTCTGCTTGATCTCACCCTGTGCGGAGTCGACGACATCGTAAACCGCGTCGTTCTGCTGCGTCTCCTTCATCCTGTAGTGCCATAGCGAGTGGTCGGCGCGGTCGGCCGCCAACTCCGTATCGACCGCCTGCTGAATCAAAGCACGCGCCCCGTCCACCCTCTGCCCAGTGGCCGCCGCAGGCAAAAGTCCGAACCCGCCTGCCATCACCACCACCGAAGCGACACACAGTGGATTCCAGGTCTTCATACGCACCGTAGGATGCAAATAAGAAGGCGAAGTTTGCGCGGTCGATTCACGGCCCCACCGCGCACGCCGGCCAGGTGGCACCAAGGTATCAGATCGCGCGCAAAGCTGTGTCCAAATCTTCGATCAGTTCGTCCGAATCCTCAATTCCGATCGAAAGCCGGATCAGATCCTCCGGTATCGCGCGGGTCGCCTGCAGCTCCAGCGGAGTGCTCGCGTGCGACATCTTCAGGGGTACGCTGATCGTCGAGTTCACGCTGCCGAAGCTGACCGCGATCCGGAACAGCTTCGTCTCTTCGGCGATCTGCGTGGCCGCCTTCGCCGATCCGGCCCGGAAGCTCAGGACCGCACCTCCGCCCCTGGCCTGCCTGACCTGCACGTCATATCCGGGATGCGTTGGAAGCCCTGGGTAGTGGACCTCCGGGACCCCGGCGTGCCCAGCCAGAAAAGCGGCAACCAACAGAGCGTTCTTCTGCTGTGCGTCCATCCGCAGCTTAAGCGTCTTCAACCCGCGCAGCAGCAGGAAGCAGTCGAACGGACCAAGCGCATTGCCCTCTGCGTTTTGCAGGAAGTAGATCTCTCTTGCGAGCGCCTCGTCCCTTACCACCACCGCGCCGCCGGTTACATCGCTGTGGCCGCACAGAAACTTGGTCGCGGAATGCACCACCAGATCCGCCCCCAGCGAGAGTGGATTCTGCAGATACGGTGACATCGTGCTGCTATCCACGCAGAACAGCGCCCCCTGCGCATGGGCAATCTCCGCCATGGCCGCCAGGTCGACGATCCGCAGCAGGGGGTTGGTGGGCGATTCCACATAGACCATCCGCGTTGCCGGAGTCATCGCCGCTGCGACCCGCCCAGGCTCCGAGGCATCCACATACCGCACCGTGATGCCCGACCGATTCAGCACCTCGCCGAATAGCCTCGTCGCCCCGCCGTAGAGGTCCCAGTCGGCGACAATCTCGTCGCCGGCCTTCAGCAGATGGGTCACATTCGCAATCGCCGCCATGCCGCTCGAAAAACAGAACGCCCTGCTCCCACCTTCGAGCGCCGCGATCTGGTCTTCGAGGACCCGCCGCGTCGGATTTCCGCTGCGCGTGTAGTCGTACTGCCCGAAGCTGTCGGCGCGTTCCTGGGCGAAGGTCGCCGTCTGGTAGATCGGCGTCGCCATGGGGTGGAACGGGTCGCCGGGTGATCCGTCGTAGTGCACCAGCCTTGTCGCAAACTTCACTTGGCCTCCCCGTCTTCCAAGCCGAAGATCGTCTCGAAGGCATGCTCGAAGTCCGCGATCAGATCCTGCGGAGCCTCGAGGCCGACCGACAGACGGATCAGCCGGTCGGAGATTCCAAGCCTGTCCCGCAGCTCCTTCGGAAGGTCGCAGTGCGATGCCGTGGCCGGATTTGTGATCAGCGTCTCGACGCTGCCCAGGCTCTCCGCGCAGGTGCACAGCTTCAGCGCCTTCATAAATCGCAGCGACTCTTCGGTCGTCGCGTTCAGCTCGAACGAAAGCATTCCGCCGAAAGCGCTCTGCTGCTTCTTCGCCAGTTCGCGCTGGGGGAACGAGTCGAGCCCCGGGTAGTAGACCTTGGCCACCCGCGGATGTCTCTCCAGCCACTCCGCCACCTGCCCGGCATGGGCACAGTGCATCGCCAGCCGCGCCGGAAGCGTCTTGATCCCCTGGATCGTCAGCCACGCGTCGAACGGAGCCTGGATCGTACCGAGGATCTTCCGCACAAACCGCATCCGCTCCATCAGCGCCTCGTCATGGCTGGCCAGCGAGCCGCCGATCGTCGCGTTATGCCCGTCGATATACTTCGTCGTCGACAGCATGGAGATGTCCGCGCCGAGATTCAGGCAGTTCTGGAGCAGCGGAGTCAGGAACGTATTGTCGACGGCCAGGAGCACGTTTTCGTGGGCATGGGCAATCTTCGCCAGCTCCGCGATATCGGACAGGCGCAGCGTCGGATTCGCCGGCGTCTCAGCGAAGATCATCCGCGTATTCGGCTGGATACCCCGCTCAACCGCCGCAAGGTCCGCCGTATCGATAAAGGTGTAGGCCACATCGAAGTGGGTCAGCACCTGCTCGAAGAGGCGCGTCGTCCCGCCGTAGATCACCTCAGACAGAATCACGTGATCGCCCGCCTTCAGCAGCGCCAGGCAAAGCGTGCTGATGGCTGCCATGCCTGACCGGAAACAAAGTGCGGAGATCGATCCTTCAATCGCCGCGATCGACTGCTCCAGCGCGTTGACCGTAGGGTTGGCTCCACGCGAGTAGCCGTAGCCCTTCGTGACCCCAACGCTCTCGTGGATATACGTGGCGGTCTGATGAATTGGAAAAAGAATGGAGTTCGACTGGCTCTCGTACACCCGGTTGGAGTGAATGACCAGGGTGGAGGGCTGGAAGGCGGGACGTTCGGACACAGAGATCTCCTTGGTTGTGCTGAGCGGGAGGAGGACTCGCCAAAGGCGCAGTCAGTGGACCCAAATCAGAAGGCCCCAGGCGGCTGCTCAGACAATGGAGGTGCGGAAGAGTCACCGATCCGGTGCTGGCCTTACGCCACCTGGGGCGGGCATGGCCATCGGCATTCGAACGAGTTGCCAAACAAATCCTGGACGCACCGGCATCGAAAGTCTCACTCTCTCCCTGTCCATCGTACAGCTACCGTTTGCTCCAGCCAACTCGCATCCCACGCTAGAGTCCCAGATCGGATAGCCCTGGATGATTGTCAGGCCGTCTTCCGAGGGGCCAGAAGAACTTCCTCTCCGACTCCGCGATGGGAAGGTCGTTGATCGACGCATGGCGATGGTGCATCAGGCCGTCCCCGTCGAACTCCCAGTTTTCGTTGCCGTAGCAGCGAAACCACTGCCCTGCCGCGTCGTGGCACTCGTAAGCGAATCGCACCGCGATCCGGTCGCCGCCGAAGGCCCAGAGCTCCTTGATCAGCCTGTATTCGAGCTCCTTCGACCATTTGCGGGTCAGAAACTGGACGATCTCGTCCCGCCCAGTGACGAACTCCGACCGATTCCGCCAGCGGCTGTCGACCGTATAGGCCAGCGACACACGCTGCGGATCACGGGAGTTCCATCCATCCTCGGCTGCACGAACCTTCAAAACCGCCGTCTCTCGATCGAACGGCGGAACCAGTCGAACCTGTTGCGACATAAGACGCTCCCTGAAATAACCGACCTACTTCAGTATCTCCATCAATGTTTTGCCCTGCGTACCGGTCAGCGGAAGGCCCATGATCTTCGCGATGGTCGGCGCTACATCCAGGTTCACGATCGGTGGAATCTCGCCCTTCTGCCGAATCGCCGCGCCCTCCGCGATGAAGATGGCCTGCATCAACGGAACCGTGTTGGGATATCCGTGCTGGCCAACCTGCTCGGTGTCCGTCACAAACTCATCGGTCGTCCCGCGGGAGAACGCGTAATCGTCCTTGGCGTACAGCAGAAGATCGGGAGCCTGGCCGGTCGTCTTGGGTGTGGGCCAACCCATTTTGGCGGACTCCATCGGGGTCAGCGCGCAGAGCACCCCCGGCTTGCCTTCGAACAGCTTTTTCAGTTGCGCAACCGAAGTTTCCGTTGCGTTCTTCTGGAAGACCAGCGCAAATCCGCCGTCGGCCATCACAAACGTCGGGTTAGGCGACGAGGCGCCCGCCAACCCAGCCTGCTTCAACAGGGCCTCGGGATTCAGGCGCTTGTGCACGCTCTCCTGCCCATGGTCGGAGACAACCAGGAACGTCGTTCGATCCGTATCGCCATTCGCCGCCACGGCATCCACGATCTCCTTGACGCGGTCGTCGAGGAAGGCGATCGTGTTGTAGTCCGCGTCGGTGGCAAAACCCGTCCGGTGTTCGATCCCGTCCAGCGCGAGCAGATGCACCAACAGCAGATCCGGACGATGTTTCCGCAGGATATCCACGGCCGCAGCCGTGTACAGACGATCGCGCCACGCCTGCCGCGGCTTGCCGAAGTGCTCGAGTTCATCGCGCGTGGTCGTTCCCGCAGCGATCAACTCACGCTCGATCGCTCCATCCGGATCCGGCTTCTCGGCAAAGCTCCAGTCGATGGTGGTGGCATGCATGATCGCGACCCAGTCCACCTCGGCCGTCGTCATGCCTGCTTCGTGCGCGAGATCGTAGACCGTCGGGACCGCCACCAACTGCGTCTTCGAGGCCTGCGCATCCACCCGCGGAGCCTTCTCCGTACGCTGATCGACGATCAGCCCGTTGACCACCACATGATGCCGGCTGGCATCCTGCCCAGTCACCATTGCCGTGTGATTCGGCCAGGTCACCGTCGGGTTGATGGGCTGCATCGACTTCGCATACGCCCCTTCCCGCATCATCTGGTGCAGCATCGGAGCAGAGATCGCCGGATCGTGCATCGTCTCCGCGGGGAATGCATCGAGGCTGATCACGACCACCTTCGGCCGTCGTGACAGGCCCCCCGGCTGCTGGGCGCCGGACATCATGGTGAGGGCGGAGGCCGTAAAGATCAGTGAAACAAGAGCGCGCATGTTCGATCCTTTTCTCGCCGTCTCGCTGGCCATCGACAGAAGGCGTCGACGAGACAGTCCGCGGTCAGTCTAAAGCAGCGCTGTTGACCCCGGATGACTCTCCCTTGAAGCTCGCCTCGCGGCATGGCTGGCCTCCAGTCGAAGGGAGCCGAATCTCAAGTCCCACAGAATGTCTGCCGCACGCATTCATCAGGCAGCGCCGGCGTCCAGAACCGCACCATTCCCGGACCGTCCGGATGGTCGTCATAGGGCCGTGACGTGACCTCGAGCAACTCTTCAAACGGCCCATAGTCCTGCCTCTCGACCGCCGCCTCGATCACTGCCTGTACCAGGTGATTGCGCGGTATGAACATAGGATTCACCCCCCGGATCCTCGCCGCAATCTCACCACCCGAGACCTGCTCCTCCTCCAGCCGTCGCCTCCACCCCACCGCCCACGCATCGTAAGCCGAAGGATCCGCAAACAGCCCCCGAACTCCCACATCGCCCTCCGGTCCACAGGCCGCCTCCGCCAGACGCCGAAAGGTCAGCGTAAAGTCCGCTCCGTTTTCCGCCATCCGGCCCAGCAGATCCTCCGCCAGCGCCGCGTCCCCCTCCTGCGCCGACCATAGACCCAGCTTCCGGCGCAATCCTTCCAGGTGAGCCGCCACAAATTGGGGTTCGAATCCCGCCAGCGCCTCCCGGGCCGACACCAGCGCCGCCTCCTCGGTCGTGCCCAGCAAGGGGAGCAGGGCTTCCGCCAGCCGTGTCAGGTTCCAAAGCGCAGCCTGCGCCTGGTTGCCGTACGCATACCTCCCCTGCCGATCGATCGAGCTGTACACCATCGCCGGATCGAACGCCTCCATGAACGCACACGGCCCATAGTCGATTGTCTCGCCCGAGATCGACGTATTGTCCGTATTCATCACGCCATGGATGAACCCAAGCGTCATCCACCGCGCGATCAGCCGCGCATGCCGCCCAATAACCCCGTCGAGCATCGCCCGATAAGGCTCCTTCGCCCCCGCCGCCTCCGGGTAGTGCCGACCGATCGCATAGTCCGCCAGCACCTTCAACCCGTCGACGTCTTTCTTCGCCGCAAAATACTGAAACGTCCCTACCCGAAGATGACTCGCCGCCACCCGCGTGATCACCGCCCCCGGCAGTACCGTCTCCCGAAACACCTGTTCCCCGGTGGTGACCGCAGCGAGCGCCCTGGTCGTCGGGACCCCAAGGGCCGCCATCGCCTCACTGACGATGTACTCCCTCAGCACCGGTCCAAGCGCCGCCCGGCCGTCTCCCCTCCGCGAAAACGGCGTCGGGCCAGAACCCTTCAGCTGAAGGTCGTAGCGCACACCATCTCGCCCCACCACCTCCCCCAGCAGGTTCGCCCTCCCATCCCCGAGCACGGGCACGAAATACCCAAACTGATGCCCCGCATAGGCAATTGCAAGCGGCTCCGACCCCTCCCCCACGCGATTCCCTGCCAGGATAGCGACACCCTCCTCCGAGGCCAGCGCCTCCGGATCCAAACCCAGCTCCCGCGCCAGCCCAACGTTCACCTTCACCAGCCGAGGAGCCGCCACCGGCACCGGATTCACGCGGGCATAAAACCGCTCCGGAAGCCGCGCATAGCTATTCTCAAACCCGAACCGCACCCGAACCGCATCCACATCCGCTAAACTCATCCCCATTCGACGCTCCATCTTCCCATTCGGTTCCTGAATAAGCCGCCTCCACCCACCTGCGGCCATCTCAAGCGCCCGACCAGCGACTACAAGCGACGAAACGACCGCTCTGGAACCTGTCGTCCAAGGCGCGGAAATGCACCCGCAGGCTCTTCCGGCAGGATAAGCCCTAAACTAATCCCATCCCATCCCACCCACTCACCGAGGTCCCGTGCGCCCCGCAGCCATCCTCCTGATCAACCTGATGCTCCTCGCCATTCCCGCCGTCGCTCAGTCGCCTCGCCGCTTCGTCATCGCCGACCAGGACGCCTCCGGCCCCGGAGGTTCCGACATGGCCGCCCTGCTCGTCTTCCTCCAGTCCCCCCGCGTCAACCTGCTCGGAATCACCGTCGTCACCGGTGACATGCAGCGCGATGTAGAAGTCGCCCACACCCTCCGCCTCCTCGAACTCATGGGCCGTACCGATGTCAAGGTCTACCCCGGAGCCGCTTTTCCCTTGATCCGCACCCGTGAATGGACTCGCCTCAACGCCAGGCTCAGCGGCACCGTCAGCTGGATGGGAGCCTGGGACGAATCCAGTACGCTCCGCTGGGATGAGGTTCCCACCCTCGAAGAGCGCAATCCCACAACCCGGCCCGCCGATGAGGACGCTGCCCACTTCATGGTCCGCATGGTCCACCTCCACCCCCATCAGGTCACCATCTACGGAGCCGGTCCCCTCACGAACATCGCTCTCGCCATCCGTCTCGACCCCAACTTTGCCTCGCTCGCCCAGGAGCTCGTCATCATGGCCGGCAGCCTCTCTCCCCGGACCGAATCACCCGAATGGATCAACGCTCCCCGCCACGAGTTCAACGTCTGGTTCGATCCCGAGGCCGCCCACATCGCACTCACCGCACCCTGGCCCAGGATCACCGTCACCACCGTGGACGCCTCCATCCAGACCAACTCCAACCACCTGCTCAAGCGTCTCGAAGCCGCCGGCAGTAACGCAGCTCGCTACCTCGTCCAGTACCAGCGCCACTTCGACGGCTCCGAGTATGCCTGGGACGAGCTCGCCGCCGCGACCTGGCTCGACCCCGCACTCACCCTGCACGAACGCAACGTCTACATGGACGTCAATCTCGACCACGGCCCAAACTACGGCGACATCCTCACCTGGGCCGAGACCGATAAGCCCGCGCTCACCCTCCAGAAGGTCCACGCCCAGATCGATGCCGACGCTCCTCGACTCGAGCAGGATCTATTCGAACTCTTCAGCGCTCCCACACCCAACGCAAAATCTCCCCAACCCCTGCCACCGCGGTAGCCGTTTTTCGCAGACGCCGAAGGGTCGAGCCTATGAAGCGACGAGATTTGCGAACGCTCACTTCACCTCGACCGCCACATAAAATCCTTCCGTATCCACGTCTCCCGTAGACACCGCCCCGTCCATTCTCTGCCAGGAGGTCGTAGGCCGAATCACCCTGCCCTTCACCCGCACCGGCATCGCGAACCGGGCCTCGTCCGCCCTCCACCGGTACTCGGTCTCCCCTTTCCCTGCCTTCAATTCCAGCACCGGAAGGGCAGCATGACGCAGATACTCATCGAACACCGGGCCAAGCTCCATCCCGGTGCGCGCGTTGAAGAACCCGATTACATCCTCGGTCGTGATCGTCCTGTACTTGAATGTCTGGTAGAAGTCGTGGATCATCGCGAACCACCGCACATCGTCGTTCACCATGCTGCGAAGCGTATTCAGAAAGAGTGCGCCCTTGAAGTACATATCCTGCGGTGGCTCCGCGTTGACGCCCAGCGCGGGGATGATCGGAGACAGATTCCGCACCTTCTTCTTCAGCGCGTTCACATAGGTCACCTCGTCGTCATGCCCCCACATGTACTCGACGTACAGGCATTCGAGATAGGTCGTCCAACCCTCGTGAATCCACATGTCGGCGCGGTCCTGAGCCGTGATGGCGTTGCCGAACCACTCGTGCCCGCTCTCGTGAATCACGATGAAATCGAAACGCGGACTGATCCCCACCCCGGTCCAGTCCCGGTCCAGGTAGCCGTTCGCGAAGTGGTTCCCATACGTCACCGCCGTCTGGTGTTCCATCCCCGCATAGGGCGCCTCGATCAGCTTGTACCCATCCCGCTTGAATGGATACTCCCCGAAGAAGTGCTCGAACGCGTCGATCATCGCCGGAGCCTGCGCAAACTGAACCTTCGCCTTCTCGAGATTCTCCGGCAGCACCCAGTAGTCCATCGCCAACCCGCGATGCGTCTCGCCGAAGTGAACATAGTTGCCGATATTCAGCGACACATCGTAGTTGTTGATCGGATAGCTCACATGCCAGTCCCACCGCGTATAGCCATCGCCGAGGTCGGTCTTGCCCACGAACCGTCCATTGGAAACATCGACCAGACCGTTGGGGATCGCGACGCTGATGTCCATCGACTCGACCTCGTCCCGCCACTGGTCTTTGTTGGGCCACCAGACACTCGCCCCCTCCTCCTCGCAGGCAGTGTTGATCCAGACATGCCCCGCAGGGTCCGTCTTGAAGGTCATCCCTCCAAACCGTCCACCCTCCACCGGGCTGCCTGAGTAGAAGAAGTCGATCCCGTAGGTCTTTCCCTTCTTCAACGCCTGGGGAAAGTCGATGAACACCGCCCGCTCGTTCCGCTCATAGTGCAACGGAGCGCCCGTCGCCCTGCCCCCCGCATCGACCATCACAATGCGGTCCACCGCCAGCGCCGAAACCAGATCAAGCTGGATCTTCCCGCCATCCGCCAGCATCCGGAACCGCACCGTATTCTTCCCCGCAATCGTCTTCTTCTCCGGGTCCACCCGCACATCCAGGTGATAGGTCAGCAGATCGTTGTTGGCTCGGTAAGGCCCGTAAGCGCCCCGCAGCAGATCATCTCCGGTCGGCGTCTTCGGTCCGGGAGAAGCGGGAGCCTGTGCCTTCTGCGCCCCCGTACTCCCGATCGCACCGGGCGTCAGAACTCTGCCGGTATTCGCCGTGGCCGCGTCCACAGCCTGTACGGCGACCCCGCCCCCGCTCCCGATTGCCAGTTCCACCTTCACCAAGACGGTTCCGCCGTCCCCGACCGCTGCGTCTAGACACCGCCGCACAAAGCTCTGCGCCTCGACGCACACCGTATAGCTGCCCGGAATCTGCGGATCGAAGTGGAACCCGCCATCCTGCCCCGCCCGCGTAGAAATCGCCGCCCGCCCATGGTCCGCCGGAGCCAGCACCACCGAAGCCTGGGGAATCGGAGCGCCTGTCGGGTCCGTCACCACACCCGTAACCGCCCCGCCCTGCAACCACCCGCCGAACAGCAGAACACCGATCAACATCGTCATCGCACCAGTCTAATCAACGATCTCCGTCATTCGTGGCGCTCAAGTGATGTCTGGTCAATCCCGAAAGCGAATAGGTGCCTCGCCGGGACGTTCTAAACTGGTGAGATGGCCCTGCAGTTCAATGTGAAGAAAGTAGCCGAGGGCGGAGGACGGAGAGCATCCCTCGCGCTCCCACACGGTGTCGTCGAGACTCCGGTCTTCATGCCCGTCGGAACCGCCGCCTCCGTCAAGGCCGTCCCCCAGGACATACTCGAGACCAACGGAGCCAACGGCCAGGGCGCCCAGATCATCCTCGCCAACACCTACCATCTCTACCTCCGGCCCGGACACGATCTGGTCCGGCGCATGGGTGGCGTCCACCAGTTCATGAGCTGGAACAGACCCATGCTCACCGACTCCGGCGGATTTCAGGTCTTCAGCCTCAAGGGCCTCCGCAAGATCACGCCGGAAGGTGTCGAGTTCCGCTCCCACCTGGATGGAAGCAAGCACTTCTTCTCGCCCGAACACTCGATGTCAGTCCAGATCGCACTCGGGGCCGACATCATGATGGTCTTCGACGAGTGCGTCGAAACCCCCGCAACCTGGGAGCGCACCCGCGAGTCGATGTCCCTCACCCACGCCTGGGCCGAGCGGTCGAAAGACCACTTCGAGGCCCACAAGACCGAAGTCCCATGGTTTGCCGCGCGCAACGGCCAGACCCAGAGCCTCTTCGGCATCGTCCAGGGCGGAATGTACGCCGACCTCCGCCGCGAGTCGGCCCATCGCCTCGTCGATATGGATCTGCCCGGATACGCGATCGGAGGACTCGCCGTCGGCGAACCCCGCGAGGTCACACGCGAGATGATCGCCCGCACCCTCGAGCACCTGCCAACCGACAAACCCCGCTACGTCATGGGAGTCGGCTATCCCGACGAGATCGAGGAGTACGCCCGCATGGGTGTGGACATGATGGACTGCGTCCTTCCCACCCGCGCCGGTCGCCACGGCCTGCTGTTCACCCGCGATCCAGACACCGGTCAGATCGTTCGCCTGAACATCAAGAAGAAAGAGTTCGCCGAAGATCCAGGCCCGATCGACCCCGCCTGCACCTGCATGGTCTGCCAGCGCTATACCCGTGCCTACCTGCGGCATCTCTACGCATCCGGTGAACCGCTGAGCGCGGTCCTGAACTCGATCCACAACCTCGCCTTCTACCTCGACACCATGGAGCGAGTCAGGAGTTCCATCTAGGGCAGGCGGAGCTTTTCGTAGTCTGCTCCGAGATGGTGGCACAGCGCTTCGACTCCCAGGTTATGGTCGTCGCGGGAGGCCAGCCCCGAGATCGTGATCGCGCCGACAACGCCTCCGGCTGCGGGAACCGCGATTGGAAACGACCCGCCGACCGGTGCGTAGCCGCTGGCAGGGAGGGCGTGGCGCTGCGTGAGGGTCTGGCCCTGCGACTCCAGGCGGAGCCCGATCGCGTAGGAACTGCGGTGAAAGCGGGCGACGACGTTGGACTTGCGGTTGGCCCAGCGGGCGTTGTCGGGGGTGGTTCCTGACAGAGCGGTGTAGAAGAGGGGTTGGACGGGGCGACCGAAGCGGCGGATATCGATGACCAGCTTGTACCTGCGCTCGACGGATACTTCGCAGAGCCAGTTTCCGAGGGTCCATGCGGTATTGGCGTCGAAGTGCGGAAGGGTGAGGGTTGATTCCTGAAGCTGGATCTGGGCGGCGTCCTGTTCGGGGGTGGGTATCATGGGGAAAGTGTAAACGGCCACCCTTTCGGGCCTGCATATCAGCAGAAGAGCAAGAACGATGGGACGCGGGGTGGAAGATCCGAAACAGGGGCGGGGAGCATCAATGACGAAACATGGTTGCGGAGATTTGGTGAAAGGTTTGCGGCTGGCTGCCGTGATGTTCGAGCTGGGGTTTTCGGCGACAGGGCTGATGGCGCAGGGTTTGACGGCGCGGCAGGTGGAGATTGCCCCGGCTTCCAGTAAAGAGGTGGCTCGGTACGTGGTTCCGGTGGCGCAGGCTCCGGGGCTTTCGCGGGAGGCGAAGCTGAAGCTTCTGCGGGCGAAGGTGAAATATGTGTTTGTGCTGTTCCAGGAGAACCGGTCGTTTGACTTTTACTTTGGGACCTATCCGGGGGCGGATGGGCTGTTCTCGAGCGGGGGCGCACCGGTTCCGGGCTTTGTGCAGCCGATTGTGAATGTGGATGGGACCGTAGGGACGATCTCTCCGTTCAGGATTCCGGCGACGATCACGGATGCGCAGGGGAAGACGGTGCAGCTCTATCCGATGGACCTGGCATCGGTGAACCATGCGCATGTGGCGTCGGTGAAGAAGCTCGATCTGGACAAGCAGGACGTCGCGGCGAACGACCGGTACGCCGTGACCGAAGAGGGCGTGGAGCTGGTGGACGGGAAGCCGAACAAGTTTCCGACGCTGGCGCGCAAGCAGATGGGCGAGGTGGTGATGGGGCATATCGACTGCGATATGGCTCCGTTCCTGTGGCGGTATGCCGATCGGTTTACCTTGTTCGACCACTTCATGGATACGGAGATTGGACCCTCGACGCCAAATGCGATTGCCATGATCTCGGGCCAGACAGGGGAGACGCAGTGGATGCTGCATCCGGAGACGACAGGGGTTCCGATGCTGGCGGATCCTTATCCATACTGGGGATCGAAGCTCGACCCGACCAAGGATGCTCCGGAGAAGATGGGCGAGGCGATCGGGAAGGCGGGGCCGAAGACGGAGCGGAAGGACATCTACCGCCAGCCGGAGCCGAAGCCATCGAGCGCGCCGGCTCCGAACCTCACCTTTGCCACGCTGCCGCTCTCGTTTATGGGCGATGCGATCGTGACGACGACGGCTGCGGATCGCGACGCGGCGTTCGACCTGCTCGATGTGAAGGACGATATTCAGAAGATCGCCGCGCATGGGCGTGCGGCCGTTCCGTGGGGCTGGTACCAGGAGGGCTACGGCCACGAGCCTTCGGACAAGACGGCGTCTGCCTCGCATGATGGGTACGTGGTGCACCACAATGCACCGCAGTACTTCGGGTACATCTCGAACAATCCCGAGGTAAGCGACCACATGCATGGGCTTGGGGAGTTCTTCGCGGATGTGAAGGCGGAGCGGCTGCCGAAGGACGGCGGTGCGTTCTATATACGCGGCGGGAGCGGGAATCTGCATGGGTACAAGCCGCTCGATCCGAACCCGGCGGTGCAGTCCAAGTACTCGGGCGACGACGATCATCCCGGATACTCGGACTCGCAGATCTCGGAGGCTCTGATTGCCGAAGAGGTGAATGCCATTGCGCGCAGCCCATACTGGAAAAACAGCGTGATCCTGGTTGCCTATGACGAGACGGACGGGCTGTACGACCATGTGCGGCCGAGGGTGCGGTCGCATGACCGGGCCGGACTGGCTCTGAACCAGGGGCCAAGGATTCCAAGTCTGCTGATCTCCCCGTACGGCGTGGCGCATGGCATCTCGCATGCGCCCGTGGAGCATAGCTCGATCATCAGGCTGGTGGATGAGCTGTTCGGTTTGATTCCGCTGGCGGATCTTCCAGATGAGCTGAAGGCGCGACAGATCGGGCTGGAGAAGACGGGGCAGAAGAACCTGGGACCCGCGGACGACCTCGTGGAGGGTGTGGGCGATATGCTGTCGGGGTTCGATGACGCGCGTTTGACGGGGAAGAGAAAGCCTTTGCCTCCAAACTATGCGGAGATTCCGGATGCTGAACTGTCCAGGTTCCCCCACTTTGGCGGGGAGGGATGCAAGGTGCTCGGGATTACGCCTACGGACGCCGGGCGGGTGAACCCTCTGCCGAAGGACTTCAATCCTCGACCGGCGGATTCGCCGGGGATCCCGAGTTCTGGAAGCTGGGCGCCTTGAGGGCTCTTCTGGCGGCGGTGTTGGTGTGGGGCGGATGGCTTTCCGCATCGGGTGCCGGGACGACGCTCGAACACGTTCGCGCCGCGAAGGAGCTCGTTTGCGGCGTCAACGTCGAGGTGGACGACTACTCGCGGTCCGATGACCACGGGGCTCGGGAGGAGTTCGACCGGGACCTCTGCAGGGCGGTGGCCGTAGCGATTCTTGGGCCGTCGGCGAAGGTAAGCTTCAAGAGCTTTCCCGACGATGAGACCAGCGTCGCGGCTCTACGGGAGGCGACGGTCGACCTGCTGCCCACGGCGACGCTGGACTTTACGCACGCAACCGGCAGCAGCGTGGCGTTTTCCGGCGTAGTGCTGTGGGATGGGGCCGGGTTCATGGTTCCCATCGCTTCCGGGGTGAAGCGAGTTGAGGATCTGAGTGGAAAGAAGATCTGCCTTCTGGGCGAAACGGAGGTGGAGGAGAGTGTGCGCGCGTACTTCTTGCGCAAGCGGCTCAAGTATCTTCCGTTTCCCTACCAGGAAGAGGGCGAGATGGAAGCAGGCTTCGTAACGGGCGGCTGCGCGGCCATCGCGGGGGACCGGACGCGTTTGGGGATGACGCGAATCGGGTTTGGGAAGATCGCCCCGAAGTACCGGATCCTCGAGGAGGTGATCTCGAAGGACCCGCTGGCGATGGCTTACCGGCGGGAGGCCGATGGGACGTTTGGCGAAATCGTGAACTGGGTGCGGGAAGCGATGGTGGGGGCGGAGGAGATCGGGATCAGCTCCGATTCAGTCAAAGCCCCGGGAAGCTCCGTCGAGTGGGATACGGAGGTAAGGCGGCTGGTGGGCAAGACGCATGAGCTTGGAGCGCGGCTGGGGTTGCGGGACGGCTGGGCAGTGGATGTGATTGGCGCCGTGGGAAACTATGGCGAGGTGTATGAGCGGGATCTGGGGGTAAGGTCGGAGATGGGGCTGGACCACGGACGGAACCGGACGGTGGTGGACGGCGGCTGGATGGTGGGGTTGCCGTTGAAGTAGCGGCGTCATCCGCGATGGTTGTTCCCTGGCTGCACATCGGGAGAGTTCCCGATAAGGGAACGCAAACAGACGCGCGGCACCGGAAACATTATGTCGCCAACACGACAGAGCTATCTACTAAAGAAGACTCGTCTGTGACGACGTCCGGGAGTCCTTAAAATGGCGCTTACGAAAATTCTGGTGGTGGACGATACCGAGGAGATTCGTGTCACCCTCCGCGCGATTCTCCAACAGCACGACTTTGAGGTCACCTCCGCCTCCTGCGTCACCGAGGCATTGGCGTATATCAGTGCCGGAAAGTTCGATGTGCTGCTCAGCGATCTTCATATGCCCGGTGCGGGGGACGGACTCACCGTCGTCAGTGCGATGCGCCACGCGAATCCTGATGCGGTAACCATTCTGCTGAGCTCCTTTCCCGAGATGTCGGCAGCGGCCAATGCCATCCTCATGCAGGCGGACGAGATCCTCGTCAAGCCCATGAGAGCGGCGGAGATGATCGATGTGATCACGCAGAGGCTCATCAAAGGTCCCCAACGCCTGCGCAAGGTGGAGACCCTATCGACGATTCTTGAAAGAACTACCGGTGAGTGCATCCATGACTGGTACTCCGAAATTGAGAAGGAAGATGATTTGATGAAGATTCCTCTAACCCGCGCGGAAAGGTGTAGCCATCTGCCGCCACTCTTCCATGATCTCGTCGTGCGGCTTCTTACCTTCACGCCTCTGGGCAGCAAGGAGGTGAGGTCGGAGGCGGCCTCCAGCCATGGGGTCGAGAGACGCAGACTCGGATATACAGCGGCGATGATGGTCGAAGAGAGCCGCATTCTGCAGGTGACGATCTTCCACACGCTCCAGCAAAATCTTGGCACGATCGATTTCAGCGTCCTTCTGCTTGGCGTCATGACGATTGCCGATGAGGTCGACTCCCAACTCACACAGGCGATGAGAGCCTACAGCCCGGAGCTAGTCGCGGATGCGCTTCCCGCCTGATCGTCTGGCACACGTCGGAGATGAGGCTGGAGTGGGGGAGGAATCGGACGGTGGAGATGGGGGTGGATGGTGGGGGTGGCACTGAAGCGCGGGTTCAGGCTCGCGCGATGTACCGAGGGCTGGCGAGAACGTTACAAAGTCACCCTGTCACCTGTTTCGGGACGACACGCTTCATGGTCTGACCTCCTCCACCTTCGATTCAGATCGAACAGGAGGGGCATGTTATCACTATCTTAGTGGTATCCACCACATGAGGTGTTGAAATGTCCACACTGAAAATTACCACCGGCTCGGTCACCATTCCGGAGGAGATGCTTGCTCGGATGCATCTGCACGATGGCGACATGCTCTCCATCGTCGAGACTCCAGAGGGCTTGCTGCTCTCGCCTGCTGATCCCGAAGTCGCAAGGCAGATTGCGATTGGGATCGAGATCATGGACCAGTACGATGAGACGTACAAAGGGCTGGCGAAGTGACCGGCACCCCGGTCTGGATCCGTCGCGAGTCACTGCTTGCCCTTCATGAACGAAGCATCTCCAGGCATGGAGGGATTCGGGGTATCCGAGACGTAGGTCTCCTCGAGTCAGCCCTCGCTCGGCCTGAAAATAAGTGGTCGTATGAGCCTGAGACGTCGGTCTACCGGCTCGCCGCCGCCTATTGCTTCGGCATCGTGAAGAATCATCCATTCCTCGACGGGAACAAGAGGGCAGGGTTCAGTGCGATGAACTTGTTCCTTCGGCTCAACGGAGTCCGGCTCGTGGCCGATGCGACCAGCGCAGAGTTGGCGGTGATCGAGGTTGCCTCGAGCCAGATGAACGAAGACGAACTTGCGGCATGGCTACAGCGGTATTCGGTTTGATATAGGCTCCGCCGCCTCACTCAAGGCAAGCGGTGCGTCTGGGGTGGAACCCGGTGAGGACTACTTAACGTCCCCGAATCTCACGCGTGCCAAGCGAAGGAGCCGGACTGGCCTCTGGTTGGTGCATTCCGGGGATCGATGGGTCATGGGGTAACGGATGTCGCATAGTGCGTTGGGGCTTGAGTTTGTGGTGCTGTTCGTTGCGCTGCCGGTGGGGTTTCGCCTGTCGCCGTGGCCGCTGCCGGCGCTGCCGGTGCTTTGGCTGGCAGCGTTCTACTGCTGGTGGACGATGCGCAAAGATCCCGCCTTCTCCACCGGCACGCTTTGGAGCCACCACGGTCTGGCAGCGAATCTCCCATCGATCCTGGGGCTCTTTCTCACTGTCGCCGCGGGTCTGTGGCTTGCGGTGCGGCTGATCGCTCCGGAGAGTTTGTTCAGCCTGGTGCGGACGCGGCCGGGGCTTTGGGCGATGGTGATGGTCTTCTATCCGGTGCTGTCGGTGTATCCGCAGGGGATCATCTACCGGAGCTTCCTGATGCATCGGTATGCGGCGATTCTACCCGGGGGATGGGGACTGATTGTCATCAGCGCGGGGGCGTTTGCTTGGATGCACCTGGTGTTTCGCAACAAGGTGGCGGTCGCCCTGACCTTTGCCGGTGGGCTGTTGTTCGCGTGGCGCTACGCGGTCACGGGCAGCCTGCTGATCTCGTCCATCGAGCACGCGCTCTATGGCTGCTGGCTGTTTACCGTGGGGCTTGAAGAGTACTTCTACCACGGCGGGCATTCGACGCAGATTACAGGGTTTCGCGGGCGTGAAGCACGTACTCATTTGCCCTTGTAGGTCTGGAAGAGGTCGGGGAACTCGGCTTTGAGGGCTTCGATCTTGGGGCGGTCGCAGACCTGGATGTAAGGGTTGTCGGGGTTGTTGGTCGCGTAGTCCTGGTGGTAAGACTCGGCGTCGTAGAAGCCCTTGAGCGGGGTGACCTGCGTGACGATCTTCTTGCGGAAGAGATGCGCCTGGTCGAGCTGGGCGATGTAGGCTTCGGCGATCTTCTTCTGCTCGTCGTTGGTGTAGAAGATGGCGGAGCGGTAGCTGGTTCCGACGTCGGGGCCCTGGCGGTTGAGCTGGGTGGGGTCATGGCCGACGGTGAAGAAGATGCGGAGGAGCTGGCCGTAGCTGATCTTGGCGGAGTCGTAGGTGACTTCGACGGACTCGGCATGGCCGGTGGTCTCGGTGGTGACCTGGTCGTAGGTGGCGGTGGAGGCGGCGCCGCCGGCGTATCCGGCCATGGTGTGGGTGACTCCCTTGACGCGCTGGAAGACGGACTGGGTTCCCCAGAAGCAGCCCCCCGCGAAGACGGCTTTCTCGTGGCCGGAGTGAAGCTGCTCATCGAACTGGGGGACGGGCGCGGGGGATTTGAGGAGCGGGGCGGCCTGGGCGTGGATGGCGCGGTAGCCGAGGAAGACGGCGGCGAGGATCAGAAACGCAAAGAGAGCGGACTTCAGGGTTGCGGGGAGGTCGAATGTCGTGTTGGTCATACTGGCCCTCTATGACTAGATCGGATTGCCTGTTGGTATAGAGTTGGGTGCCCCACCTTCGCGACACGTCTCATCGTCGCTAAGGTGGGCCGGAGCGCCACGGCATCCAACGTACATCCCTACACTCTAAGACGCGTGGGGGCGGGATTGGATTTCGAGCAAGCAGTGGACGAGGGCGACGGCTGCGGGGGTGACGCCCGGGATTCCGGAGGCCTGGCCGAGGGTCATGGGACGGACGCGCGTGAGGGTTTCGACCATCTCGCGGGAGAGGCCGGAGCAGGCGGCGTAGTCGAAGGTAGGGGGGATGCGGCGGGATTCGGCGCGCTTGAGCTTGTCGATGGAGCGGCGCTGCTGGGTGAGGTAGCCGGAGTACTTGATCTCGGTTTCGACGGACTTCATCTCGTTGCGGACCCAGGCAGGGAGGTGGCCGGGTGTCTTGGCGATGGCGTCGAGCCAGGGGGTGAGGGGCCCGACGGCGGCCAGCTTCGGGAGAAGCGCCGGGAGGAGGAGTTCGATGGAGAGCTCGGGACGCTTGAGGAGTTGGGCGTAGGTCTGGCCCTTCAGGGTGTGCGGATCCTCGCCGGGGAGGGCGGCGCGAAGGGCTTCCGTGGGGACTTCGGTAGTGATGCGCGTCGTCTCGAGGACGGTGGCGAAGGCTGCGGCGCGGCCTTGCTTGGACTCGTAGGCGGCCCAGGCGGAGTCGTCGATGAGGCCGAGGCGGCGGCCGTGGGGGGTGAGGCGGAGGTCGGCGTTGTCGATGCGGAGGTGCAGGCGAAACTCGGCCCGGGAGGTGAACATGCGGTAGGGCTCGTTGGTGCCCTTGGAGATGAGGTCGTCGATGAGGATGCCGGTGTAGGCCTCCGCCCGGTCCAAGGTAAAGGAACGGTCTAATGGAAAGGAACGGTCTAATGGAAAACGCTCCGCCGCAGACGGCTCCGTGGTCGCTCCGCCCCTCTCGTCCCTGACCCAGCGGGCGTAGAGGGCGGCGTTGATTCCGGCCATGATGCCCTGGCATGCCGCCTCTTCATAACCAGACGTCCCGTTGATCTGGCCGGCGAGGTAGAGGCCCTGGAACTTCTTGACGCGGAGGGTCCGGTCGAGCTCGGTGGGGTCGATCGCGTCGTACTCGATGGCATAGCCGGGCCGCAGCATCTCGGCGTTCTCGAGGCCGGGGATGGAGTGGACCATGGCGGCCTGAACCTCCATCGGGAGCGAGGTCGACATGCCGTTGATGTAGACCTCGTGGGTGGTGAGGCCTTCGGGCTCGAGGAAGAACTGGTGGGAGGTCTTGTCGGGGAAGCGGACGATCTTGTCTTCGATCGACGGGCAGTAGCGGGGGCCGATGGCCTCGATCTGGCCGGTGTACATGGGGGAGCGATGGACGTTTTCGCGGATGAGACGGATCGTTTCGGGGGTCGTGGTCGCGATGTGGCAGGAGATCTGGCGGAGCGGAAGTTCGCGAGTGCGGAAGGAAAAGGGGGTAGGGTCGGCGTCGCCGGGTTGCTCGGCGAATCGGGACCAGTCGATGGTGCGGCCGTCGAGGCGGGGTGGGGTTCCGGTCTTGAGGCGGCACTCGCGGAGGCCGAGGCGCTTGAGGGATTCTCCGAGGAGGACGGAGGCGGGTTCGCCGGAGCGGCCGGCGGTGTACTGCTGCTCGCCGCAGTGGATGAGGCCGTTCAGGAAGGTTCCGGTAGTGACGATGGTGGCTCGGGCGTGGATCGTACGGCCGTCGCGGAGGTGGACTCCGGTAATCTGCCGGGTTGGCTCGGCGGCGGAGCCCGATGCGGGGTGGTCCTCGATCAGCAGGTCGACGACCTCGGCCTGCTTGATGTAAAGGTTCGGTTGGGACTCGAGGACCTGGCGCATCTTGGCGCGGTAAAGGGCCTTGTCGCACTGGGCGCGGGGGCTCCAGACCGCCGGGCCGCGGGAGGTGTTGAGCAGCCGGAACTGGATTCCGGTGGCGTCGGCGACCTCTCCCATGACACCCCCAAGGGCGTCGATCTCGCGGACGAGGTGGCCCTTGGCGATGCCGCCGATGGCGGGATTGCAGGACATCTGGGCGATGAGGTCGAGGTTGAGGGTAAAGATGGCGGTACGCAGGCCCATGCGAGCGGCGGCCATGGCAGCTTCGCACCCGGCATGACCGGCACCAACGACCAGCACATCGAACTGTTCGGTGTAGCCCATACCCCCCTCTCCCCTTTCATCGCCAAAGTCTTCAAAGGAAACGACCTGGGTCCAAACCTTCAGACGTCCTTAAACCGGCAAGTCCGGCTGGTTGCCGGACCATCTGCTCTGATTCTGCTGTATTTATTTTACCAGTGTTGGCGGGGCAGCGATCTAGATGCAGATTGCCCGATGGCACAAAGTTGGGTGCCCCGCCTTCGCGACACGTCTCATCGTCGCTAAGGTGGGGCGGAGCGCCACGGCACCCAACCCCTTGATCGAATCTGCTTTAGTGCGCGGTTCTATTGGTCTTCGCGGTGGGGTCGGCGTCGTGGGCGATGAGTTCCAGGAGGTTGAGGCGGGCGTGCGGGTTGAGATTCAGGAAGGAGACTCCGATGAGAGCTCCATCGTGATCGACGCGGCGGACGGTCGCGAGGGAGTCGAAGGTGTACCCGCCGGACTCGAACGTGCTGCGAATGACGGCGCGCAGGGGATATTCGCTCAGGGAGCCGACCTGGATGAGGCAGCCGCTCGCGCTGACGTTGAGAACCTCGGCGGTCTGCAGGGCGCCCGATCCGGGCCAGCCAACCTTGGCCTCTCCCATGTAGGTGTAGCGTTCGCTCTTGCGTTGCTCGTGGATTTGCTCTTGGGTCATAATCCTGCCCTCCGTGGCACGGTGTTTATCGGCAGGAAGGGATGGTTCCGTTAGTTTTAACTCAAACCTTGGTTTTGCCCTGGTCCTTGGGTCTGCTCCTGAAAACGCGAGAGGCTTGACAAGACCTCGGCGCCAGATAGCCCCTTCGCAGAGAAAGAGCCCGTCCGGCCAACACAAAACAGAAACGGCACCTGAAAACATGTTCACCCAATAAAGACGCACCCGCCACCACGTTTGCAACGTGACCGCTGTCCAGTTTTACCGTACAACGGCCCACGACGTGCACGCTGTTTACAGCGGGGTACTTAGTCGAAGCGGGGGAGATGCTCGATGTCGGACGCGGGAACCATCTCGGTGGGGCCACCGGCCTTGATCCAGGCCTTCAGCCCACCCTCGATGACGGCGGTCTTGCAGTTTTCCTGTTCGAGCATGTGGGCGATGCGGACCGACGTGGTGTCCTTGATGCAGGAGCAGTAGAGATAGATCTCGCACTCAGGCTGCATGAACTCGCGCAGGGCGATGAGCTCTTCCTTGAGCCGGCTGGGTTCGACGCGGATGGAGTTCTTGATGCGGTGGCCGCCGGGATCGTAGTAGCCGTGGGAGCGGACGTCCGCGATGATGTAGAGCTTGTCGGGGTCGGTGACCTGGAGGCGCTCGTGGAGCGTGGCGGCGCTGACGCGCTCGATGAGCCGGTACTTACGGTTGCGGATGCGGTTGATGACGATCATCGCCGCGTAGAGGACAACGAGGAGCAGGACGAAGACGGTGACGGCGTGGCCGAGGGCCTGGATCCAGTGGACGATATCGTTGATGAAGGCGCTGAACAGGAAGCCGGCGAGGGAGTAAGCAGCGACGTAGAGGAAGACTCCGATGGCATCCATGCGCAGAAAGCGGGAGTAGCGCATGTTGAGGGAGCCGGCGAGGGGGGCGGCCATGGAGCCGACGCCGGGGATGAACTTCGAGAAGAGCAGGGTGCGGGGGCCGCGGCGGTAGAAGTACTCTGCCGAGCGGAAGATGCAGTGTTCAGGGTTGGTGGACATGCTGCAGAGGCCGGAGAGGAGCCACCAGCCGGTGTATTTGCCACCGAAATAGAGGACGGAATCACCGGCGAGGGCGGAGGCCCAGGCGAGAGGGAGGACGATGGCGTAGTTGAGGACGCCGTTGTGGGAGGCGGCTCCGGCTCCGAGCAGGACGATGGAGATCGGCAGGGGCAGACCCGCCGAGGAGAGGAAGAGGACGATGGCAGTGACGGCATAACCGTGATGCGCGATGATGCCGAGGATTCCCATGGGGAGCGTACTCCGTGCAGTGTACCGGGTTGGATGCGGGATTTTGACAAAGAACTGGTGGGAGGGAGTTATTTGTCCTGCCGGACAGGCCCACTTCGCGTGTGGCGGGCACTTCGTGCCTTGTATGCCGCTTCGCGTGGTGCTCCCGTTGGTCGCAAGGAAGATTTGAGGTTAGAAGTCGAGGCGGAGGCCGAATTGGAGCTCGCGGGCTCGGGCCTGGCTGGAGCCGGCATCGGTGAAGGCTCCGAAAGGGCGGGTGTTGAGGCCCTCGGCGGCGATGGTGGCGGCGTCCTGGAAGACGAGGGGGGTAGTGCCGGCTACGGTGGTTCCAACGAGGTAGGCGCGCTGGGTGATGCCGGCGAGGTTGACGTGATTGTCCAGGTTGTAGGCCTCGGCGGAGAGGTGGAGGCGGAGAGACTCTCGCAGGCTGACGGTACGGGCGAGGCGGAGATCGAGATTGGTAGCGGCAGGAAGGCGGAGGGTGTTGCGGCCGACGGTGGGGAGATAGAGCGAGCCTCCGGAGCCGTTGAGGCTCTGGCTGCCGCCGGGGAGACGGGTGCCTCCGGAGAGGGTGAGAGAGTAAGGGGCTCCGCTGCGGACGGTGAGGATGGGGGTGAGGGTCCAGCCGTTGGAGGCTAGGCGGAGTCCTCGGGATTCGGCGTTGAGGTGGGGGTGCCAGGCTACGTTGACCACGAGGCGGGAGGGAAAGTTGAGGTTGGAGAGGGCCTTGTCGTAACGGGAGTTGAAGGGGTCGAGGTGGGTGCTGGTGCCGGGGGTAGCACCCTGGGAGGGATTGAAGTCGGTGGCCTTGGACCAGGTGAAGAGGCCGAAGAAGGCGATGGTGCGGGTGGAGCGGCGAAGCTCGAGGGTGGCCCCGTGGTAGATGGCGTTGGCGGTGGAGGTAATGGAGGTGACGGGGCCGACGATGGAGGTGAGACGGTTGGTGTAAAGGGGGAGAACGAAGGTTTCGCCATCCTGGATTCCGGGGGACTCGAGGCCGCCCTGGAGTCGGTAGGTCGCGAGGGTGGGCGAGGGCGCGATGTTGAGGTCGGTGGAGCTGGGGAGCTGGCGGTCGAGGTTGAGGCGGTAGGTTGCGGCGACTTCGATTCCGCCAGGGAGTTCGCGTTCGAAGGCCAGCGACGCTTGCTGGACGGCGGGAAGGCGGAAGCGGAGGGAGAAAGCGGTGGCGGACGTGGAGTTCGACAGGGCGGAGGCGGGGGAGGTGAGGTAGGCACAGGGATAGCCGAAGCCCTGGTTCTGCGAGGTGATCTGGGGGCAGTTGGTGATGGTGCCGGGGAGGATGCGGATGTGGGTGGTGGAGGTGGGGAGGTCGGTGTTAAGGAGGGCGGAGCGGATGGTCGCTCCGGGGACTCGACCGTAGAAGAGGCCGTACCCGGCGCGGATGGTTCCCTTGCGGGGGCCGAGGGGCTGCCAGGAGAGGGCGATGCGGGGGGCGAGGTTGTTGCGGTCTTCGGGAAAGACGGAGGTGGAGGCCTGGGTGCCAAAGAGGGCGTCGAGGGCGAGATTGGGCTGTTGGGGGAGGGGCAGGTGCTGGTAGTCGTAGCGGAGGCCGGCGTGGAGGGTGAGGCCGGGGCGGAGGGTGATGGTGTCCTGGGCGAAGCCAGCCCATTGCTGGGTTTTGAAGGCTACGGTCTGCTGGCCGAAGCTCTGGGTGAAGGAGCGGAAGCAGAAGAGATGGATGGGGGAGGCGATGGAGGGGCAGGCTCCGTTGGGGTAGGCGTTGACGTCGAAGGTATAGTCGGTGATCCAGTCGACGAGGCCTCCGGCGCGGCCGGGGGTGGTGGGGACGCTGTCGTACTGGAAGGTGCCCTGCTGGTTGGGGAGGGCGTTGGTGAAGGTCTGGGTGGCGGCGAAGTCGGCGCCGGTCTGCAGATGGTGGCGCCGGTGGGTGATGGAGACGAGTTCGGTGAATTGGATGCGGTGCTCGTCGGGGTAGGCCGAGCGGCCGAGCGAGGCGGGGGTTCCGAAGGTGAGGCCCTGGGGGCCGATGGTGACCTGGGGGGCGAGGCCTCCGGGGGAGATGGCGGGCTCCGGGGGGAGGGGCGACTGGGGGGATTGGGACTCGAGTTCGTGGCCGTACTGGAAGCGGAGTTCGTTTGTGAGGGAGGGAGTCGGGAGGAGGGTGAGGGAGGCGGTGAGGGTGTCGACGTGGGTGGAGCTGTTGCCGAAGCTGGCGCGGGCGCGGGAGATGACCGGTGCGGAGAGGACGGCGGCGGGCTGGTTCCAGCGGGCGCGGTTGTATTGGAGGCTGGTGGAGATGCGGGAGGTGGGGTGGGCGTCGAGGCGGAGGAACTCGACGGCTCCGTCGGTCCGGCGGGGGGTGGGGCCGGTGAGGGAGTTGAGATAGGTGAGGGCTGCGGTGGTGCTGCGCCGGGGGACGCCACGGTTGGCCAGGAGGGCTTGCTGGGTTGGGGTGAGATTGTAGAAGTTGGGGTCGAGCGGGGAGGAGATGGCTGGGAAGTTGCGCCGCTGGGCGTCGACGGCGAAGAAGAAGAAGAGAGGGAGGCGGGAGGGGATGGGGCCGCCCAGGTTAGCTCCGAACTGCTGGCGGGCGTCCTGGGGTTTGACGGCGGCGCTGGTGGAGAGGCCGTTGGTGTAGGTGGTGGCGATGGCGAAGGGGTCGGTGGCGGCGATGGCGCTGTTGCGGACGAGGAGGAAGGCCTGGCCGTGGAGATGTTTCGCCCCGGAGCGGGTGACGGCGGTGAGGATTCCGCCGGGGGCGCTGCCGTAGAGCGCGGAATAGGTGTCGCCGGTGAGGTGAAACTCGCGGATGGCGGAGCGGACGAAGGTGAAGGGGACGGCTGCAGAGCGGACGGATCGGGTGGAGGTCGTGCGGGAGGTAGCCCCGTCGTCCGTATCGTCTTCGGGGTCGGTGGTGGTGGGTTCGATGGGGGAGCCGCTGCCGGTGGGGGTGAGGGTGAAGGAGCGGGTGAGGTCGGCTCCGTCGAGGAGGAGGCTGTTCTGGCTGGCGGGGAGGCCGCGGAAGCTGGGGAGGGATTCGCCTTCTGCGTCGGAGTCGGGGTTGGCCTGGAGGGTGGGGGAGAGGTCGAGAATGGTGGGTTGGGGTGGGGTGGTGATTAATTCTAAAGGGGTTACGGTGCCGAGGGAGACGTGGACGTGGTCCTGATGGCGGGGCGGGAGGTCGGGACCGGAGAGGTCGACGGTGTACTCGCCCGGGGGGAGCGGGGTGAGGAGGAGGTCGCCGGTTGGGGAGATGGGGGCCTGGAGGATGAGGCCGGTTTCCTGGTTTATGGCCGTAATCCGGGCATCTACGGGTGAGCCGAAGGAGGGGGGGAGATGGGCGGAGATGGCTCCGGAGGTGGCGGTCTGGGCGGGGAGGGTGAGGGTTGCGAGGAGGAAGACGGGGAGGGGGAGGGCCCATCGGAGCGGGCTTTGGCGCATGAAACTCCTCTCGGCAGGGGCAGCGATCAGGAGAAAACGGTGATTTTCGGCGTGCACAAGATGGGCCGTTGTAAGGAAAAACTGGACAGCGGTCGAAAGAGCGCTGCGTGGAGTGGAGAAACAGGAAGGTGGCAGCCGGGGCTGCCACCTTGAAGTGGATGGGGCGGGGTTAGAAGAACAGACGTCCGCCGGCCTGGATGGTGCGGGGGCCGTAGGCGTAGTTGTTGTTGGAGTTGGTGACGGCTCCGAAGGTGGAGGAGTAGACGAGTTGCTGGACCGGGGTGGACGCGGTGGTTGCGGCGGGGGTTGTGGTCCCGGCGCTAAAGGCCGTGGTGTTGATGCCGGTGACGTTCTGGTGGTTGGCGACGTTGAAGGATTCGGCGATGACCTGGAAGTTGAAGCGATCGCTCAGCTTGAAGTCCCTCTGGATGCGGAGGTCGAGCGAGATATCGCGGGGATAGGTGAAGGTGTTGCGGCCGATCTGAGGGATGTAGGTGACGCCGGTTCCGGCGAGGCCGGTGTTGTTGGCTGTCAAACAAGCAGGCGTTGTGCCGACAGCGGCAGAGGTGCACTGTCCGGCGGGGGTGGGGCTGGCGGATGCGCTGTAGGGCAGACCGGACTGGACCTGCAGGGCGGGCTTGATGGACCAGCCGCTGGTGACGGACCGGACATAGTGGTTGCTGCCGGCTCCGGGGATGTTGAAGATGGCCCAGCCGACGGCGCGGTGCTTGACGTTGAGGTAGGAGTTGCCGTAGTTGGAACGGGCGTTGGCGTAGGGATCGAACCAGTTATTGCTGCTGAAGCCGGTGACGGACGTCTGGTTGAAGTCGAGCGCGTGCGACCAGGTGTAGTTGGCGTCGTAGCTGATGTATTTGTTGGCGCGCTTCTGCACCTCGACGGTGAGGGCGTTGTAACTGGAGTTGACGTTGCTGACGCCGGCGTAGATGTTGTTGTAGGCCGGGTTGAGGGTCGTGGCTGCCGTCTGGCCCACTGCGCGCTGGCCGTAGACCTTCTGGGTGATCACACTGCCGCAGACCAGGGGGCCGCAGGAGCCGTTGGTTCCGGCGGTGGCGACGTAGTTGACGTTATAGGTCTTGGTAGGGTCGAGATTGAGGTTGAGGCTGTTGGGGAGTTCCTTGCCGAGAGAGCCGAGGTAGCTGACGGAGAGGACCGTGTTCCAGCCAAGATCCTGCTGGACGGCGAAGTCGAACTGCTCGGTGTAGGGGTTTTGCAGGTTGGAGCTGATGTACTGGATATCCGGGATGGACGAGATGGAGGTGGGAGTCAGGCCGAGCAGAGGTGTGGCTGCGGTCGGCGTGGCGGAGTAGCTGAGCTGGCCGTTGGTGGAACCGGTGCTGAAGCGGGCGCTGAGGATGTTCACGTTGGGGATGCGTCCATAGTACATGCCGAAGCCTCCGCGAACGGTCGTCTTGCCGAGGCCGAAGGGATCCCAGGCGAATCCGAGGCGGGGGGCGACATTGTTCTTGTCGCTGATCTTATTGGCGCTGGGCGCGAAGTTGGAGACGATCAGGTTTGGGTAGGCGTCGGGAATGGACTCGTAGTCGTAACGGACGCCGAGGTTGAGGGCTAGGCGTGGGGTGATCTTCCAGTCGTCCTGGAGGAAGATGCCGTAGTCGACGGTAGCGAGATCGAAGGTGGACGGGCCGACCGTCTCGCGAAAGGTCTGGTAGCAGCCGACGGGAGCGGCGACAGTTCCGCAGGCGCCGTGCTTGGCCACGGTAAAGGCGCTGGAGTTGCCGACGGCAAGGTCGGAGATATAGTCGAGCTGGGTGGCGTAGGTGAAGGTTCCGTTGGGCGAGTAGCCGCTGAAGCCGAGGGTATTGTTGATGTCGTAGTTGTGGACGACGTCGACTCCGAACTTCACGTTGTTCTTGCCGAACTGGACGCTGGCGGAGTCGCCGATCTGCCACTTGCGCTCATCGGGCAGAGCGGGGCGGAAGGCGTAGTAGGGCTGGCCGGTGATGAAGGCGTTGCCGCCGTTGGTGGTGACCTGGGGGGCGACGCCCTGGGGATTGACGAGGTACTTGTTGGTGAAGGCGCTGTTGGCCTGGGCGGTCTCGTAGTTGAGCTCGCGGCCATATTGGTAGCGGAGCTCATTGGCGATGCGGGAGCCGATGAGCGAATCGAGCTTGGCGAGAGTGTAGTCGAGCTTGACGAAGTCGTTGCCGAAGCCGTCGGTTCCGTAATTATTGACGGACTGGGTCTGGACGCCGCCTGGCGAATCCCAGCGGAGGCGATGGTACAGGACGCTGACGTGATTCTTGTCGTTGATGGTGTAGTCGAGCTTGGGGGTGTTGATGATCTGGAAGCCGATGCGCGAGACGGGGCCGAGATCGGTGTTCAGGATGCTGACGTAGTTGCGGTAGGTGGCGAGAGCCTGAGCGGCGGTAACGGGGGCTCCGGTGCTATTGCTGAGGCGCGTGGCGAGGGTCGTTTGCTGTGCTGCGGTCGGATCGGCGTAGAAGCCGGTGGTGGAGGCCTGGGCGGTTCCGGGGAAGACGCGGCGGAACTGGTCGAACGCGTAGAAGAAGAAGAGTTTGTCCTTGATGAGGGGACCGCCGACACCGAAACCGTACTGGTTGCGCTTGTCCTTGGCCTTGTAGTGCTGCTGGGTGGCGGTGCTGGTGGCGGTGTCGTAGAGGGTCTTGAAGACGAAGTTGTTCTTGGCGCCCCACTGCTGGTCGCGGTGGTAGAAGTAGGCTTCGCCGTGGATCTGGTTGGTTCCGCTCTTGGTGACAGAGTTGATGACGCCTCCGACGGCTCGACCGAACTCGGCGGAGTAGACGCCGGTGTTGATCTGGAACTCGCGGATGGCGGTCTGGGAGGTGGAGTAGCCTGCGCGGGTGCGACCGCGCTCTTCGCCGTAGAAGACCTGGTTATCGTCGGCGCCGTCGATCTGGACGTTGTTGAGCTGGGGCTGGATGGCGCGGAAGGAGATGAGTCCGAAGCCCTGGGCATCGTTGGTGACGCCGGGGGTCAGGAGTGAGAGCGAGGACCAGCGGCGGTTGTTGATGGGGATGTTTTCGATCTCGGTGTTCGAGAGCTGGCCGCCGTAGGAGGGTGTGTCGAACTTGAGGACGGGGACGTCGGCCGTGACCTCGACCACCTGGCTGGTGGTGCCGAGCTGGAGGTGCGGGTTGACTTCGGTGACGAGATTGACCTGAACGACGACGTTCGAGGAGCGCTGGGCAGAGAAGCCGGAGGCGCTGATGGTGACCGTGTAGGTTCCGGGGGCGAGCTGGGGGGCCTTGTAGAAGCCGCTGGAATCGCTGACGAGATTGATGTCGGCGTTGGTCCCGTCGTTGTGGATGAGGACGGTGGCGTTGGGCACTGCGGCGTCGGTGGCATCGAAGACGGTGCCGGAGATGGCTCCCTGGGTGGTGGACTGGGAGTGGGCGAAGGCGCTCAAACCGAGGGCGAGAAAGAGGGTGACACACCTCTGGACGTTGCGTTGGAAGGTCATCTGGATCTCCTGGAAGGTGATGCTGTGGCGGCTTGGTCGAGGGGAGGAGGCTGAGGTTGCGGCTTCCATGCCGATGCGACCGATTGCTGCCAGAGGTCGGGGAAAGTTTGATTCTGCTATGACTTTGACAGATTGGGGTAAATAGAAGATGACAACACGAACTGGACTGGGTACCGATCCCGCTTATCTGGCGAAGACTCACTCCATGTTTTTCGCGCGGAGACGAAGTTCGAATGGTTCGGCAGGGATGGCCGGTCCGGAGAGTAGCCTCCGGGTACAAGCTCTAGAGTCTGGGTAATTAGGTCTCAGTGTAGCGTGGGCGGAGTGCGCTGTCCAGCGGCTTCCGATAGACTGGAGGGTAGCGATGTTTATTGATGAAGCAAGAATTCGAGTAAAAGCCGGGGACGGTGGCAACGGCTGCATGGCGTTCCGGCGAGAGAAGTTCGTTCCGCGGGGTGGTCCTTCCGGGGGCGATGGCGGGCATGGGGGCGACGTGGTGATGTCGGCCTCGCTGAGCCACAATACGCTGATCCACTTCCGGTTCAATCCGGAGCATAAGGCGCAGCGTGGTGGGCATGGGCTGGGGTCGAACTGCTCGGGGTATGCGGGCGAGAAGATTACGCTGAAGGTTCCGCTGGGAACGTTGCTGTACGACGACGATACGGGCGAGCTGGTACACGACTTTACGCGGCAGGGCGATGAGATCGTCATCGCACGGGGCGGACGTGGGGGCCGGGGGAATCAGCACTTTGCCACCAGTACGCACCAGGCTCCGAGGGAGCATGAGCTGGGGCGGGCGGGTGAGGAGCGGAACTATCGGCTGGAGCTGCGGCTGCTGGCCGACGCGGGGCTGGTGGGGTATCCGAATGTCGGGAAGTCGACGCTGATCTCACGGATCTCGGCGGCGAAGCCGAAGGTTGCGAACTATGAGTTCACGACGCTGGAGCCGAACCTGGGGGTGGTCTCGGTCGGGGAGTGGCCGCATGTGCAGGCGTTTACGGTGGCGGATCTGCCGGGGCTGATCGAAGGCGCGCACCTGGGGGCGGGGCTGGGGATCCAGTTTCTGCGGCATATCGAGCGGACGAGTGTGATCGTCCACCTTGTCGATGTCTCGGATGGGTCGGGGCGGGAGGATCCGGTTGAGGATCTGAAGGTGATTACGACGGAGCTGAAGAGCTTCGATCCGGAGCTGGCGGCGAAGCCAACGGTGATTGTGGCAGCCAAGATCGATGTCGCGAATCCGGAGAAGCTGAAGAAACTGGCGGCGTCGGCGAAGCGGCGGAAGCTACCGTTTTATGCGATGTCGGCGGTGACCGGGGAGGGCATCGAGGAGTTGAAGTATGCGGTGGCGGAGATGGTTTCGCTGCATCGGCCGATTGCGCTGGAGGAAGAGCCGATTGAAGTCGGCAAGTTGAAGCCGGCTTATCCGCCTCCGCCGAGTTCGGCGCGGCGGCGGTCGAAGTAATCCGGTCAAAGTGATCTGGGTAGACGCCTGGAGGGTGGATGCGGGTTGGGCTGTTTGGGGGTAGCTTCGACCCGCCGCACCGGGGGCATGTGGCAGTGGCGCGGGCGGCGGCAGAGGCGTTCGAGCTGGAGCGGGTGCTGATGGCCCCGGTGGGACGGCAGCCTCTGAAGGGGGTTTCAACTCCTTTTGGGGATCGGCTGGCGATGGTGGGGCTGGCTTGTGGTGGGGACAAGCGGCTGGTGGCCTCGGATGTGGATGCTCCCCGGGGGGATGGGGTGCCAAACTACACGGTGGATACGCTGGGGCGGCTGCGTCAGGAGATGGCTGGGGTGGAGCTGTTCGGGATTGTGGGGATGGACGCGTTTCGGGAGATGGGCAAGTGGCGAGAGCCGGAGCGGCTGATGGAGCTGGCGGAGTGGATCGTGGTGACGCGGCCGGGGTATGAGGGGGATGTCGGCGGAATTTCGGGTCGGGCTCATCTGCTGGACGCGGTGCGGGTGGATGTTTCGGCGACGGGGCTGAGGGAGCGGTTGAGGCTTGGGGAGGATTGCTCGGGGCTGGTTCCGGGGGCGGTGCTTCGATATATCGCGGAGAATGGGCTGTATCGGGGCTCAGCTGGGTGAGTTTTGGGGCGGGTTTGCTGGTATCTGGCGGGACAACCCGATAGCATAGGTGGATGGCTACACCACAGAGTTACCAGCTTCTACTGGCCGCGGCTGCCGCGTGCGAGGACAAGAAGGCTGAAGATATCCGCATCCTGAAGCTCGACCCGTCCGAGAGCGGGCTTACCGACTACTTTTTGATCTGCAATGGGACCAATGACCGGCAGAACGTTGCCATTACCGACGAGATCGAGCTGCGGCTGAAACGGGAGTTTGGGACGTATCCGAACTCCGTCGAAGGGCGGAGGCAGGCGGAATGGGTGCTGATGGACTACGTGGACTTTATCGTCCATGTGTTCTCGCCGGAGAAACGGGCTTTTTATGGGCTGGAACGGCTGCGGAAGTCGGCTACGACTATCAGCGTGGATAGCTTGAATGAGGAGCTGAAGGCTTCGATCGCGGCGGCGAGGGGGCGGACGGCTAAGAAGGCGGCTAAAGTTGGTCTGGCAAAGGTCGCGGCGGAAGCTCCGGCGGGGAAGAAGCCGGCTGTCGCGAAGAAGGCGGCCAAGAAGGTTGCGGTCAAGAAGGCGGTAGGCGAGAAAGTTGCCGCGAAGAAGATTCCTGCGAAGAAGGTCGCTGCCAAGAAGGTTCCTGGTAAGAAAAGGGCGACGAAGTAGACTCCTGGCTGCTACCCCCCTCCCCCCTTATACCGCAAAGTATTCAAAATGTTGGACCTAAGTCCGGACTTGGAATCTTGATTTGAGAGCTCAAGCCCCCAGAAAAATGGGGGCGCTTTTGTTGAGGGGTGTTGTGGGCGGGTTTGTCAAGTGCTCGCACTCAGGTTTGGCGCTGCACAAAGGCGGAGAGCATTTGCTCTCCGCCTTTGTGGTGTAGTGAATGCGGGTTAGAAGTTGATCTTGCCAGTGAGCTGCATAGTCCGCGCGTTGTTGAGGAAGATCTTCTCGGGATGGTTGAAGGCTCCGCTTCCGGCCGTCTGGAAGGCGTAGCTGGAGGTGTAGCTCGGTCCGTTGACGTTGTTGACGGAACCGGGGATGTACTGGGCGTGGTTGACAACGTTGAAAGCCTGGGCGCCAATCTCGAGCGAGTAGCGCTCGCGGAACCCGATGCGCTTGTAGACGGCCAGATCAATGTTGTTGATGGGGCGAATTGGAAGGGTGTTCCGGGAGGCGGTTGGCGCGGTGCCGGGGCCTGCCTGAACGTAGTAGGCATTCGAGGGTGTGAAGATGGCTCCGGTACTGTCGAGCGAACCAGCGGAGTAGCCGATCGTATCGTTCGGGCAGACGTTATAGTTGCCGTTTGCCGCGCCCGTCTGGGTGATCGTTGCGGGGCCGCCTGAGTCGTCGGTCGCATCGCAGGTGCCGATAAGGTTGGTTCCAACGATGGGAACGACCTTGCTGCTGGTGCCCTTGATGCCATTGGGGTTGATATTGGGACGGTCGATGGCAGAGCCGCTATCGCCGTTGAGATTTGAGTTGGTTCCGGAGAGCACGGTGGCGTACTCGGGCGATTCGTAGGTATAGATGGGGGTTACTGTCCAGTTGCCGATCACGTTCTTCTTGATGAAGTTGTCGGAGTGTTTGTAATACGGCAGATCGTACAGCACCTCAAGCGTGATGCGGTGGGTACGATCCAAGGCCGAGCGGCTGTAATCGCAGGAGACGCATTGTGAGTTCTGGGGGCGGCGCGGGGTGAGGACCGTAGCGAAGACCTCGTCCGTGGCGTTATCCATGGTCTTGGACCAGGTGTACGAGAGGTTCATCTGCAAGCCCTTCTGGAAGCGGCGCGTCAGGTTTGCCTCCAGCGCGTTGTAGTTGGAACCAGAGAACGGCTGATACGAGGTGATGGTGGAGGTAAATCCAGCAGCTTTCCAGGCGGGCACGACGTTCGACAGCGCCTGAATCGCTGCGAGGGTCGATGTCTGTTGACCGGACGGAACTATGTTGGCGCTCCCGTTGACGAAAGTCGGCAGCTGGTTGGCGGCGGTCGCCTTGGGCTGCTTGTTAATTTGGTCCTGGGTGGGCAGGTGGATGCCGCGGGTTCCGACGTAGCCGATTTCAGCGGTGAAGGAGGATCCGATGGTGCGCTGGATGGTCAGGGTGTAGGTTTCGGCGTAGGGAAGAACTTGGTTGGGAAGATAAGCAGAGGTTGCGGCCCTCTGGTCGGCAAGATTCGAGAAGTTCTGGAAGGCTACACCGGAGCCGGCGGGAAGACCGCCGTTGGCAAGGAAGTTGGGAGAGCCGTATGCGGGGCCGTTTCCGCCCACGTCAGTCGTCGAGGACAACTGCGGTGGGAAAGAGAGCGTTCCGAGGTTGTCGAAGAGTACATCGTATGCGATGCCGAAACCGGCGCGCACGGAAGTCTTCGAATCGGGCGAGTAGTTGATTCCAAAGCGCGGTGCGAAGGCTGTGTAGGTCGGCTGGGGTGCGGTGAAGGAGACCAGGCCGGCTACGGATGCCCCCTTGTTGAACTGCTGGGTGCGCTCGCCGGCGGGAACCGATGTGAACTCGTAACGGAGGCCAGCGTTGATGGTGATGGTGGGGCTCAGGCGCCAGGTATCGTTGCCGTAGAAATAGAGGGCAGTCTGGTCGCCATAGTACGTGGTGCTTCCTGTAGAGCGCTCTGCGAAGCCATCCGAATCTGGCGCCAGGTCGTGCAAGTACTGATCAAGCTGGGCATATTCGTAGTCGCCGCGGGCGCGCTGCGTGAAACCCTGGGGCGAGATGTATTTGCGGCCGTCGAAGCCGATCTTGATGGTGTGCTTACCCTTGACATAACTGACGTTATCGGTGACCTGGTAGAGGTTCTGGATGGTGAATTGCGGGGCGTTGCCATCAGGACCGACGGTAATGTCTCCCTGATCGAAAAACTGGATAGTGGGAAAGCTATCGAGGCCGGGGAAGCTGAAGTTTCCGGCGCCAAGCGTGTTGGCATAACGGTTGAAGCCGACGCGGAACTCGTTGGTTAGATTGGGCGTAAAGGTGTGGTACTCGGAGAGCGCGAAAAGGTGCCACTTAAACGGCTGGCCCACATAAAAAGCGGGTAGGCTGATGCCTAAAGAGGTGTCGGTCGAAGTCTCCGTGTCGTACATGTAGCGCAGGCGCAGGGAGTCCTTGGCTGTGATGTTGTAGTCAAGGCTGGTGGTAAGGGCGTTGAACAGAGTCGGCGCGGCGGCGTTGATCTGGTAGTTGCCGACGGGGACAGAATGTGCTGTGCCCGCGCCGTCGGTGACGGTGAGGGCCTGGGGGCCGGAGGAGCCAGTGAAGCAGGCGTTGTCGTTAGCGTCGGTGACCTGTGCGCCGCCGAGGTAATTCGCGGTGGGTACATAGTTCTTATACTGGGCGAGATTGTTGGCGCTAAAGGAGCCCTTCAGGCTATCAAGCATGGCGAATCCGGCCGTCGTGGGTGCGCAGACGTAGCCGCTCTGGTTCTCGCCAATTGTGTTGCGCTCGTAGTTTGCGAAGGCGAAGAGCTTGTCCTTGAGGATAGGGCCGCCAATCTGGCCGCCGTACCGGTTGTTGTCGTACTTCGGATTGGGGATCTTGCCACCGGCGACGCCGCTGGCCGCGTCAAGATTCCGGTTCTGGAAGTACTCGTAGAGTCGGCCGTGGATCGTATTGTTCCCGGACAGAACCGTGGTGTTGAACTGGCCACCGGAGGAGTGACCGAACTCGGGCGAGAACTGGTTCGTGATAAGGGTGAAGTTGCCGACGGCATCGTTAGGAAGATACACGAGAGGGCCGGTGATTGCCTTGTTATTATTGTCGACGCCTTCGAGCTCGAAGTTGTTGTTGCGCGGCCGCTGGCCGCCGACTGAAGGGCCAACTCCGATGCCGAGGCCGCCCGAAGATGCTATGCCAGGGCTAAGGAGCGACATGTTAAGGACACCACTCTGGCCCGCGCCACCGATGCTGGCGGTGGGAAGCTCGGAGAGCTCTTGGTTGGAGAAAGTCATGGTTAGATTGGTGCTTGTGGTGTCGAGAACAACCCCGGAGTCCGCGGTGATCTCGACGTTTGTACTGGTGCCGAGAGAAAGGGTGACGATCGCCGTTGCAGTCTTGTTGAGTTCCACGGAAACTCCGCGGAGCGTGTAAGGCTGGAATCCTGTCATGGAAACGACGATATCGTAGGTCGCCGGAAGAAGGTTGCCTGCGCGATACTCGCCTGCCGAGCCGGATTTTACACTGACGGAGACTCCGGTCGATTCACTGGTGACGGTGACGGAGGCGTTGGGAACCACTGCTCCGGACGGATCTTTCACGACCCCGACCAAGTCTCCGCTGGTGGATTGGCTTCGAGCGGAGGGGGTTGAGAAGAAGATGGCAAAGATTGCCAGAGCGAGGATGCCAATGAGCTTCGCTAACGACGATGGCTTGCGGTGGCTGAAGATATTCACTTGAAAGACTCCGATGGTTGGAATTGCAGGGACAGCTATTCGATAGCCCTGATCTATCTCTGGGGAGTACCAGTGCACGTTGAGTGCCAATTTGGTCCGGCTCGGGACAGTCCCATTTCGGCGTGCACGCACGGCCAAATGACTGAACAAATGACACATGGCCAAGAGCGGTCGGCGAAGCATGTGCCATAGTTGGCGCCTCATAGGACATTCGACGGGGTAATCTATGAAATTATGGAGAAAAGGTTCGATTTCTGTATGTGGAGACGAGGGTGAGACTGATTCTGGCATCTGTTACTAGCCGTAAGGGCAAGGGTAAGAGCGCAGGTGCCGATGCCTTGCTGCAGGAGTACGTAGCCCAGGCTACTCGCTATGTGAGCACGGAACTGGCTGGGTTCGAGTCGGAGGCGGCGCTTTTGGCGTTTGCGGAGCGGGAGCCCTCGCGTCCGGCCGCACAGGTGGTGTTGCTGGACTCACGCGGGGAGGATATGACTTCGGAGGAGTTTGCGGAGCGGATGCGGAGGATGCGGGATGACGGGGCGCAACGGGTGTTGTACGGGATCGGTCCGGCGGATGGGTGGTCGAGGGAGACACTGGCGAAGGGATATAAGACAATTTCCCTGGGGCGGATGACGCTCCCGCACGAACTGGCGAGGGTGGTGCTGGCGGAGCAGGTCTATCGGGCGCTGACGATTCTGGCTGGTCACCCGTATCACTCGGGGCATTGACGGGCCGGGATGCGGAAGGGTTAGTCGGGGGTGGGGGCTTTGCGGCCCTTGTTGCGGCGGATGCCGTGCTCTTCGACGCACTTCTCTGAGACCTGGACGGGGTTGGGGCATTTGCCGGCGGCGGCCCGTGTGAAGGAGCGGAAGAGCTTGGCGACGTCGATGCGTCCGTTGTGGAGTTCGCGGTCGACGGCGGCGTGCATGGCGGAGAGGAGTTCTTCGCGGAGTTCGTTGAAGACTTTGTCTATATAGATGTAGGGCACGAGTTCTCCACGGCTTCTCCTTGGGGTTACGGGCCAGGGGGTTATTGGCCCGGGGCTTATGGGTCACGGGCTTGGGCCCTATGTGAAGCTTACAGGGTGCGGCGACGGGGCGGTTGGGTGCCGGTACAATGGGGGGAGCTTCGCGGAAGGCAAATGGACACGCATGACTTGGTTTAAGCGGGAAGATCACGAGATCATCAACGATCCAGAGAAGACGGTGCGGACCGAGGGTCTCTGGATCAAGTGCGATCAGTGCAGGAAGATTCTGTGGAAGGCGGACCTGGATGCGAATCTGCAGGTGTGTATGTACTGCGGGAAGCACTTCCGGATCGACGCGCGGAGTCGGATCGAGAACCTGCTGGAGCCGGACTATACGCTGGTGGATATGGAGCTGCGGTCGACCGATCCGCTGAACTTTACGGATCTGAAGCCCTATAAGAGGCGGCTGGCGGAGGCTCAGAAGAAGACGGGGCTGAACGACGCGATTGTAAATGCGATCGGGAGGTTGGGGCCGCACTCCGTGGTGCTGAGCGTGATGGAGTTTGGATTCATCGCTGGCAGCATGGGCGCGGTGGTTGGGGAGACGATTGCCCGGGCGGTGGATCGGTCGCTGGCGACGCGGGATCCCCTGATTATCGTCTCGGCTTCGAGTGGGGCGAGGATGATGGAGGGGATTGCTTCGCTCATGCAGTTGGCGAAGATCTCTGCAGGGCTGGCGCGATTAGATGATGCGGGGATACCGTATGTTTCGGTCATGACGGACCCGACCTTCGGCGGCGTGACGGCGAGCTTTGCGATGCTTGGGGATCTGAATATCGCGGAGCCGGGGGCGCTGATCGGGTTTGCAGGGCCAAGGGTGATCGAGCAGACGATTCGGCAGAAGCTTCCGGAGGGGTTCCAGCGGTCGGAGTTCCTGCTGGAGCATGGATTTCTGGATGCGATCGTGGGGCGGAAGGATTTGAAGGAGTATCTGATTAAGGCTTTGGACTGGATGGGGGCTAAGGGCTAGTCCTGCCGGACGGGCCCACTTCGCGTGGAGCGGGCACTCGTGCCTTTTTAACTTGTGTTCGTTTGGGTGGGGGTTGGGTCCTCCCGTTGGTCGGAATGGGGGGTTCCGATTTGCGGGAGGACCTTTCGGCTTAGGGCTTGGGTGTGGGCTTGCCTGCGTCGGGGACGATGGCGTTGGGGAAGAGGCCGTCGATCGGGGCAGTGGCGTTCTTCTCGTTTTCTGGGTGTGGGAAGGGCTTGCGGGGCATCATCGCCTCGCGCTCCGACGTGTTGTAGAGGAAGATCGCTTCGACGACAGCGGCCTGTTCAAGGTCGAAGGCGTGGAGGCGGTCGACGGTATCCATGTCGGAGTGGTGGGTACGGGTCTCGTAGTCCATCGGGTCCTGGATGAACTGGAAGCCGGGGAGGCCGACGGCGTCGAAGCCGAGGTGGTCGGTTCCGCCGGTGTTGCGGTTGGTGATGGTGGTGACTCCGAGGTCGGCGAGGGGGGCGATCCACTGCTTGAAGATTGGCGCGATGGCGAAGTTGCCCTGGGTGTAGACGCCGCGGACCATGCCGGTGCCGTTATCGAGGTTGTAGTAGGCGTCGAGGGTCTCCCACTCCTTGGTGGTCTTGAGGGGTCCCTTGTTCTGGCTCATGAAGGCGGGGGTGCCGGCGGGGTCGGGGGTGAGGGGTGGAGCGAACTCGCCGAAGTGCTGCTTGACGTAGCCGAGGGAGCCGAAGAGGCCCTGCTCCTCGCCCGACCAGAGGGCGATGCGGATGGTGCGGCGGGGTTTGACGCCGAGGGCCTTGAGGATGCGGACGGCTTCCATGGCGACGACGGAGCCGGCTCCGTTGTCGGTGGCTCCGGTTCCGGAGATCCAGGAGTCGAGGTGGCCTCCGACCATGACGACCTGATCCTTGAGCTTGGGGTCGGTTCCGGGGATCTCGGCGACGGTGTCGAAGCCGTGCTCGTGGTCGCCGGTGGTCTTGGTCTCGATGTTGAGTTCGAGGTTGACGGGGACGTGGGCCTGGAGGAGACGGCCGAGGCGGTTGTAGTGCTCGATCATCATGACGGCGTTGGGGATGGTGACGGCGGTCTCGCGGACCTGGGCGTTGCGGGAGAGGTTGGCCCCGTTGTCGTCGAAGATGATTCCGGTTCCGCCGCCGGAGCCGCCGTCGCGGGAGGGGGTGAGGATGGCGAGGACGCCTTCCTCGGTGAAGAGCTTGAGAGCCTTGGCGCGGAGGGCGGTGAGGCGCTGGCGGGCGGCGAGGAGGGCCTGGATGTCTACGGGAGGCGCGCCGGGGCGGCCCTGGCCGGGAACCTGGGCGGCTTCCATCTCCTTGAGTTCGGCCTCGGTGTAGCGGGTGAAGAGGGGGCCGGTGACGTCGGGGGTGGGGCGCATGGCGCCGAGGAGGACGATCTTGCCGGCGAGCTTGCCCTTGTAGTTGTCGAGGTTGGTAGTGTCGTCGAGGGGGATGTAGATGGCCTGGCCGGAGACGGCTCCCTTGGTGGCGGGGGACCAGGGGGAGGCCTGGGCCCAGAGGGGTTCGGGGTCGGGCGAGACCATGCGGACCCAGGTGTTGATCTGCTGCCAGCCGATTCCGAACTCTCCCCAGTCTTCGAGGTGGGCGTTTTCGAGGCCGATCTTCGTCAGGGTGTCTCGGGTCCAGGCGTTGGCTTTGGCCATGTTCGGCGAACCGGTGAGGCGGGGACCGATGCCGTCGTTCAGGGCCGAGGCGAACTGCATGACGTGCGAGTGGCGGAGGCCCTCGTCGCGGATGCGGGCGTACATGGTGAGGTCGAGGGACTCCTGCGCGGGCTGGGGGCCGTAGTTGGGTTCGGACTTCTTCTGTGCCTGGGCGGGGAGGGTGAGGGCGGCGAGGAGGGTGCAGGAGACGAGGCTCCGGTAGACGGCGGAGGGGGAGATCGACATGCGGGGGTGAACCTCGGATGAATTTTGCTGGAGATTTGAGGATAGCAAAGATGGCGGGTTGCTAGGCTTTGCGGAGGATGCGGCGGGTCCAGAGGGTGGCGAGGAAGGTGTAGGCGATGGCGAGGGTGATGAGGCCGAGGGGGAGGCCGACGCGGCGGTAGGAGAGGGTGAAATCGACTGTGTGGTGCGTGGAGGTGTTGTAGATAAGGATGGAGATGATGCCGAGGAAGGTTCCGAAGAAGAAGGCCGCGAAGCCGGTGGCGGTTCCCATGAGGAGGCTGGAGAACCAGCCGAGTTCGCCGATGGGGATGCCGAAGAGAGTTCCCGGACGGGAAGATGGGGCGGCGGTTGTGGGGGCAGAGTTGGTCATAGGGGTTTTTGCAGCCTTCAGCAGATAGAATACCGCTCATGGCAGAGGGTGTGGGAAGCGGTTTGGTGCGGGCGATCGATGTGGCTCGGAAGTTGGAGATGCGGCGTGCTTCGAATGGGGTGTCGTTTGCGGTGTTTGGGGAGTGTGGGCTGGGTTTGAGTGAGTTGGAACACCTGGTGCAGACGGTTCCGAAGCTGGTGGGTGAGGCCCTGCTGCTGAAGGAGTACATCTTCGTTCCGCTGGCGATGAGCGCGGGGCGGAGGGGTGGGGATGCGGAGGCGATGATCGCTCCGGAGTACACGGTGGAGCTGGCGGACGAGGCGATCTGTCATCGGAACGTCAGTTTAGGCGCGAAGGATGGGGTTTTTCTTTCGGCGCGGCTGCTGGGGGACAAGTTCGCGATTGCGTTTGAGCTGTTCATCAACGTGGGTCATGCGTTTGTGGATGCAGCGGGGGTTCCGGACAGCTTTGCCGAGCTGGCGTGGGCGCAGGTGGTGGCGGAGGTCAAGGGCGAGACCAGCCAGGATGCGTGGGAGAGCAGGAACCAGGCGACGGCCGAGAAGGGCCGGGTGGATGAGAAGGCCAAGGGGAGCTACCTGGAGACGGCCTTCTCGGACGCGCTGGCGATTTATATGCTTTCGCTCGCGGTGGACTTCGACTACTCGGAGCTGCGGGAGCGGGAGTATCCACTGCTGGCTCCGCAGGCGCTGGCAGAGCGGCTGCGGTTAGTGTCGCGGCTGTTTCCCCCGAATGCGGGGTATGAGTTTGCGATCAAGTATCGGCGGAGGGCGTAGAAGCCCACTGCGCGTGGGGCGGTCACTTCGTGACAGGTATTGGGCTTCGCTGGGTGCTCCCGATGGTCGCAACTGGAGCTATCGGATGCTGGCCATGGCGGCTCGGAAGAGGATTTCGAAGTCGCCTTTTGACTCGGGGTTGCGGGTGATGGCGGTGTCGATGGCCTTCTGGGCTATGGGGCGCGGGTAGCCGAGGTTGATCATCGCGGAGAGCGCGTCTTCGGCGGCGGGGGTGTGGTGATGGGTGGGGCCGGAGGCGGTGGTTGGGACGGCGAGGTCGTCGAGCTTGTCTTTCAGTTCCAGGACGACGCGTTCCGCGGTCTTTTTGCCGATGCCGGGGATGCGGGTGAGGGTGACGTGGTCGGCGGAGCGGATGGCGTTGACGAGACGGTCGCTGGCGATGCCGCTGAGGACCGTGATCGCCAGCTTGGGGCCGATGCCGGTGATGGTGAGGAGCTTTTCGAAGAGGCGCTTCTCTTGGAGATGGGAGAAGCCGTAGAGGGCTAGCTGCTCTTCGGCAA
The DNA here is from genome assembly GCA_026225095.1 of bacterium. Taxonomy (GTDB): domain Bacteria; phylum Acidobacteriota; class Terriglobia; order Terriglobales; family Acidobacteriaceae; genus Edaphobacter. Next base: position 3,461 of record JAMFSC010000033.1, on the reverse strand, counting down.
CCTTGGTGTAGATGTAGAGGGTGGCCTCGGCTCCCTCGGCGGGGAGGTCGGTGTAGGTGGTGACGGAGATGGCGACGTCGTAGCCGACGCCGGCGCATTCGACGATGGCCTGGTTGGGTTGCTTGGTGAGGAGGCGGCCGCGGAGGTGGGCGATCATTGGGTTAGTGTACGGGACTTGATACAGGCGCTTTGACCTGGGTGGGTGGGTTCGGCTAGAGTGGCGCGCATGAAACGAATCGTTCTGGTCGCGGGTCTGGTTCTGGGGATGGGATGGGCGGGGGCGCAGGAGATGAAGCGGCCCGCGATTACGGGGATTGCTTTCGCGCGGTTTTATACGACGGATGCGGCGGGGGCGGAGAAGTTCTATGGGAAGATGCTGGGGTATCAGAAGGTGCGGGTGGGGGAAGAGACCGTCTATCCGGTGAACGCTTCGCAGTGGATCGAGGTGACGGATGCGGCTCCGCCAAAGGCCGAGGTGCGGATGGCGGCGGTGGCGTTTACGACTCGGGATGCGAAGGGGCTGGAGAGATACCTGGCGGCCAAGGGGTATCGGGCGGAGATGCCTTTGAAGGATGGGAAGTTTGGGGTGCGGGATCCGGAGGGGAACCTGGTGATCTTTGTGCAAGCGGGCGCGGAGAAGGCGGTCGCTAAGGCTTCGGCTTCACCGGTGGCGACCAGCAAGCGAATCATCCATGTGGGGTTCGTGGTGCGGGATGCGGCGAAGGAGGATGTCTTCTGGAAGGGGGTGCTGGGGTTCACGCCCTACTGGCATGGAGGAAGAACGGACACCGTGACCGACTGGGTGAGTCAGCAGGTTCCGGAGGGGACGGACTGGCTGGAGTACATGCTGAATGCGAGCGCGACGCCGACGCTGCAGCAGGTGGGGGTGATGGACCACTTTTCGCTTGGGACGACGCAGATGAGCGATGTGGTGGCGGCGCTCGCGCGCAATGGCTGCGAAGGGCCGAACTGCGCCAAGACGCAGATCGGGCGGGATGGCAAGACGCAGCTGAATCTGTTTGACCCAGACAAGACGCGGGTGGAGTTTATGGAGTTCAAGCCGGTGCGGGAGGCGTGCTGCTCGCCGCTGTCGGGGCGGGTTCCGGGTGAGGTGGAGGACAAGTAACGGTTATTGGAGGAGGCGGGTCTGGTTGCGGGACTTTAGATCCTGCAATAAGGCCTCGACCTTGTCGTCGCGCTCGATGGTCTGGAACTGCTCTTCGAGGGTGGGCTCGGCGAGGAGGCTCTGGTGGGCGGAGTTGAGGGCCTCGGTCTGATTGATCTTGGCGTTGAGGCGGTTGAGGGTGGCGGCGGGGTTCTGGGTGGGTGAGGTGGGGGTGGCGCGCTGGATGGCTCGGGCGCGGCGGGCGCGGGAGATGAGGAGCTCGGCGGCGGTGCGGGTCTCGTTGAGCTTCTGCTGGAGACGGTGGTAGGCGGCGCGGAGGTTTTCTGTCTCGGTGGCCTGATCTTCGAGCTGTTGCTGGAAGCCTTCGGCGAGCTGCTGGCTGGCGAGGGAGCGCTCGAGGGCGGCGCGGGCCATGTCGTCCTGTTGGCGGGAGACGGCTAGCTCGGCCTTGCGGTGCCAGTCCTGGGCGGAGGCGTCGTGGTCCTTGCGCTTCTTTTCGAGGAGATGCTGGTCGGCGATGGCGATGGCGACCTGCGTCTTGACCTGGAGGAGCTGATTTTCCATGTCGAGGACGAGTTGTTTGGCGAGCTTTTCGGGGTCTTCGGCGCGCTCGATGAGGTCGTTGATGTTAGCGCGGAGGAGGGTGGCGACGCGTTCGAGGAGAGCCATGATGGGGTCCTTTCGAGGTGGATGGGGGGTGGGGTGGAAAGGGGAATCCCACCCTTCGCGATAAGGCCGGCAAGGGTGGGGTAGGAGGGTTGTGGGTGGTTAGAAGCGGCGGCCGAAGATGCGGTCGAGCGCTACGAGGAGGAGGATCGAGCCGAGGCCACCGAAGCCGTGGCGGTGGCGATGGTATCCGCCGCAGCCGTAGCCGTAATGCCGGCGATGGTGGTGGCGGAAGGGAAAGGTGATGAGGCGGACGATGGTGGAGATGACGAGGACGACGATCAGGATGGGGGCGAGGACGAGAAGGGTGAGCATGGTGGTCTCGGTGGTTTGCTGTTGAGGGTTGGAGGACCCCACCTTAGCGACGGTAGGACTGTCGCGAAGGTGGGGCATCCGGTGCGGTGGCTTAGGACTTGGGCTCTTCTTTTTCGGTGCGGGGGGGCATGGGTTTGACCTGACCCATGAGTTCGGAGAGCTTCATGCCGGTGAGGGATTCGAGGAGGGCGGGAACCTGTGCGGCGATCTTGGTTACCTCGCCGGTGATGCGGCTGGCACCGGTGCCGCCTCCGTCTTCTCCGGTGGAGATGATGGTGATCTTGTCGACCTTCGAGAGCGGCTCTGCCATGGCGCGGACGACCTCTGCCATGTTGGTGATGAGCTTGTCGACGATGGCGGCCTGGGTCCATCCCTGGTAGGCCTCGGCCTTGACGTTCATGGCCTTGGCCTCGGCTTCGCCCTTCTGGAAGATGACGTCGGCTTCGGCCTGACCCTGGAGGCGGGTGAGGGCGGCCTGCGTCTCGCCCTGGACGCGGGCGGCGGCGGCTAGACCTTCAGCCTCGATGGTGGTGCGGGCCTTTTGGGCGGCGGCGATGTTCTGGATGCGGCGTGCCTCGATCTCGGAGCCCTTGAGGATGGTCGAGATGAGCTCGTTCTCGTGCCGCTGGATCTCGGCTTCCTGGACCTTGACCTGGGCGAGTTTTTCGATCTGCAAGACCTTCTGCTGCTCGGCTACGATCTGCTGCTGCATGACGTTGGTTTGGAGCTCGTAGGCCTTGTCGGCCTGGGCCTCCTGCTTGCGGGACTGCTCGGTGAACTGGGCCTTCTGGATGTCGAGGTCGCGCTGGGCCTGGGCCTGTTTGCCGAGTGACGCTGTTTCGGCGATGACTCGGTCCTGGTCGGAGGCGGCTTTGGCGATGGCTGCCTCGCGCAGAGCGTTTGCCCGGCGGATGGCGGTGTCGCGTTCGGCTTCGGCGGCGGCGATCTCGGCGTCGCGCTTGATGCGGGCTACGTCCGGACGGCCCATGTTGGTGATGTATTCGTTCTTGTCGCGGACCTCGCGGATGGTGAAGGAGACGACCTCGAGGCCCATCTTGGACATGTCGTCCATGCAGGTGGCGCGCATGCGTTCGGCGACCATCTCGGGCTCTTTGACGATCTGCTCGACGGTGAGCTGGCCGATGATGCCGCGGAGGTGGCCTTCCATGACGAGGCGGATGAGGCCTTCGCGCTGGTCGGGGGATTTGGAGAGGAACTGCTCGGCGGCGGTGAGGATAGACTCATGGTCGGAGCGGACCTTGATCTGGGCTACGGCTTCTACCGTTACGGCGACGCCCTGCTTGGTGTAGAGGTCCTGCTGGGGGGCGACGTCGAAGCTCATGAGCTCGAGGGT
>JAMFSC010000187.1 GCA_026225095.1 bacterium | reverse complement strand
GAAGGCGTTGAAACGGTTGAACAGGCCGCCATGCTGCGCGGACTGAACTGCGACTCCGCCCAGGGCTTCCTCTACGCCAAGCCCCTCACCCTCGCCGAGGTCACGATCTTCGCACGCGCCTCTGACCAGCTCGGGGCCCGCGAAAAAGAACCGCGCAACTGGCTCCCAGGCCCTCCCCGCCCCTCGTATCCATCCCGAGACACACCCTCCAACTGCTAGACAACCAACGAACCTCTCAGTGCGAAGCATGTCCGTGGACCTTAGAGCAGATCCGCTGAAGGTGTACAGCTCTGCGCTGGGTGCCGTGTCGCGAAGGTGGGGCACCCGACTTTATGCCAACAGGCGATCTACTCTTAGAGGTAGGACCACTTGGTAGAATTCTTCTCATCAAGTGGTATGTTTTGCTCCATTTTGGATGCATTGCTGTAATCGTGGTTTTCTAAAGGGGTTATGGGCGGCGGTCGTTGAATTACCAATGTTTCACCAGAGACTCTTCGATGGGCCGAACGTGGGCCGTTGGCTGGAAAAACTGGACAGAAGCCGCGATGGACAAAAGTGGTATGCTACCGCTTCGATTATCGGACAACAGGTGTGGTTGCGCTCCTTATATGTCATATGTCGGGCCTTCAGCCCTCGGTCGTTCGCGGTCAGGGAACCCAGGCCTTCGACCCTGAAGACCACAACCATTGGAGAATCGCCCTAGAGCAGATTCGCTGAAGGTGTAGGGCTGTAGGTTGGATGCCGTGGCGCTCCGGCCCACCTTAGCGACGATGAGACGTGTCGCGAAGGTGGGGCACCCAGCTCTATACCAACGGGCAATCCGCTCCAGCCGCGGCGAAACGTTGGTATGAAGGTGGGGCACCCAGCTTCGTAACAACAGGCAATCTGATCTGGTTTCCTGATGATGTGCCTTGTGGTTGCGGCTACTTCGATTCAGCCGGCCAAACGGAGTTGAGCCTCCATGCCTGGCCGCTGAGGCGAATCGGCTGCTTTCCGCCATCGCGGAAGGGCCTGAGCTTGATGGCGTTTGACTTCGGGAAGACGAGGTTCGTCATCGCGATGGTGCCTTGCTGCGCGAAGACCTCGACCGAATTGCGGTCAACGATGATATGCAGGTCGAACGGACGACCTTTGGCGAGGGGGGCGGCTGTTCTGGCGAGGAAGTCCGGAGCGACATCATCGCCTGCGTGGGTGCGGTCGACGTAAAGATGCGACGTCTTGCGATCGAAGCCGATCTCGGTCCAGTGCTCGGGGTCCGAAGAGAGACGGAGACCGAAGCTCTGCGCGTCTCCGGGTTGAAAACGAAGCTCAAACTCGGCTGGTGACTGCGTGCTCATGCTCATCTCTTCCTCATGACCCTCTTGCGATGGACGGGGAGGCAACGTGAACTGGATGGGTGTTGACCTGCCGTGTCGAAGGGGGGCGACGATCGGCGCCTGGGAGAGGGCGAGGCCGGCAGGATCGCGGATCAGAGTCACACGGCGGGGCAGGGTCATCTGGCCGCGCCAGGGCGAGGTCGGCAGCTTGGAGGCGTACTGCCAGTTGTTCATCCAGCCGATCAAGGTGGGTTTTTCGCCGGAAGGGAGGTTGTTGTAGCCGATGGCGCAGTAGCTATCCTTTCCGTAGTCCGACCAGCCGTGAGATCCGGGGTCGGAGCTTTGGGTGAAGTGTCTGCCGTCGAAACTGCCGAGGAAGTACTGCTCGCCGGAGCCTCCCTGGAGGGCTCCGGGATTGATCCCGACCTTGAGGACCCAGGTGCTGTCGGCTTGGTTGGCGGAGGGGATGTGGAGGAGGTTGGGACACTCCCACTGGCCGGCGGTGAAGGCGGATGGTCCCAAGCGGCTCTGCTCTGTCCACTGCTTGAGATCGGGTGAGGTGTAGAACACGACCTGGTGTTCGTTGGGGAGCGAGACGACCATCAGCCACGCCTTCGCCTCGGCGTTCCAGGAGACGCCCGGATCGCGAAAGTTGGACATGTGCAGATCGAGGACAGGGTTGCCGGTGAAGCGCTTCCAGGTGCGTCCGCGATCCTGGCTGGAGGCGATCTCCTGGGTCTCGAGCGGTGTGCCGCCAGATTCGCCGTGGGCGGTATAGATGGCGATGAGACATGGCTTGCCACCTTCGCAGAGTCCACTCGTGTTGCGCGTGTCGACGACGACGCTGCCCGTGAAGACCATCTCCTGGGGGGTGTCGGGGATGGCGACGCCGAGTTCCTTCCAATGGAGCAGGTCGGTGCTGACGGCGTGTCCCCAGCTGATGTGGCCGGGGACGATGCCCTGCGGGTTGTATTGATAGAAGAGGTGGTACTCGCCCTCGAAGAAGACGAGGCCGTTGGGATCGTTCATCCAGTTCCGTTCGGGAGAGTAATGCACCTGGGGTCGGAAGGGCTGGTCGCGTGCGATGCTCTGGACCGCGGGCTGGGCAGTCGCGATGGAGCAACAGAGGATGAGGATCAGAAGCGGACCTGCCGAGATATTCACGGTTACTCCAGGCGATTGGGATGCGAGGACCGGCGGCTCCGCTGCAGGCTTTGATCGGACGACGATCTTCCCGTAGCCAGAGTGTCAGACAGTCTAATCTTCGCTGCGAAGACTTGCACGGAGGGGCACCGATGCAACGCGGTTCGGGAGGATGCGCTGTGCAGGGCTCGATGTTTCAGCTATGCTCCCACGTGGGGTGGGTACGGGCCTGCCGCGGTTGTGCTGGTCTAGCCGGTCTACAAGAGCGCGCACATTCGGTGATCGAAGCCCATTTGTAACGGCGAAAGATTTGGAGAGAACGATGACGGATACAAGTCGGCTGAGCCGTGGGGTAGTGCAGATGCTTTTCTGGGCGATGTCGTTCGCCGCGATGACTTCTGCGGGTGCGGCCGCGACCGTAGGGGTGGGAAAGCCGAACGGGTTGCGCTGCGATTCGCTGGTCGAGCCTCTTGGAATTGATACAGCAAGGCCGATGCTCTCGTGGCGGTTGGCCGATGGCAGGACGGGCGCTCGTCAGACGGCGTACGAGATCATGGTTTCGAGTGTTCCTGGTAAGGCGGATCTGTGGGATAGCGGTCGGGTGGAGTCGGCGCAGTCGTCGGGCGTTCCGTATTCGGGGGCCGCGCTCGATCCCTCGCATCGGTACTTCTGGCGTGTGAAGGTTTGGGATCAGGAGGGCAAGCCTTATCCGGTCAGCGATAGTACATGGTGGGAGACGGGGCTGATGGACCCTTCGAACTGGCGCGCCAAGTGGATCGGACATGAACCGGAGGAGCTGCATCGCGTGCGGGAATCGGGAGCGGCATGGATCACCAATGCCAAGGTGGCGGGGTACGCGGCGAAGGGGGATACGCGGCATGACTTTCGCTACGAGTTCACAGCGGGAAAGCAGGTTGCACGAGCGGATCTATTTGAAACCGGCGAGGATGCAACATCGGCATGGGTGAATGGGGTACAGGTTCGCAAGGCCGAGCCGCTGCCCAAGTGGAGTCAGGCGCCGTGGGGCACCTATGAGAAGCAGGATGTGACGTCTGCGCTTCATGCGGGCAAGAACACGATTGCGATCGAGGTGACCCACTACAACGTGGGTGGTCGGCAGCTCGGTGCGGACGATACGCAGACGCGGATGAGCATGTGTCTGTATGTTGTCTACCAGGATGGATCGACGGATTTGATCAGCAGCGCAAGCGATGGCTGGAAGGCGAAGCTGAACGCAGGCGGGGACTGGTTTGGGGCATCCGGTCACGATGGGACGTGGAGCGCGGCGGAACGGTTCCCATCGAAGTCGGACGCTTTCGGAGCAAGCAGCGAGGGCCTTCCGTGGCCGACCGGACCGGTAGCCTCCTTACGTCGCCCGTTCGCGGAGAGTAAGCCCATTGCATCGGCCCGGCTTTATGCGACGGCGCTGGGAGCGTATAAGTTCCACCTGAACGGACAGGTGGTCGGAGACCAGGTCCTAGCGCCCGGGTGGATGGACTTTCGCGAACATGTGCCGTACCAGGTGTATGACGTGACGAAGCAGATGCGGCAAGGCAACAACGCACTCGCGGCTTACCTGGCGCCCGGATGGTACAGCACGCCGCTGATGTGGTTCCGCCAGGGCAATAACTATGGCTCGACCGAGCCGGCGCTGAAGGCGCAACTCCGAATCGAACACGTGGATGGATCGGTCGAGTGGGTTGCGACGGACGAGACGTGGAAGGCGGAGGATTCCGCGATCACCTTTGCCGAGATCTATGACGGAGAGACCTATGACGCGCGTGCCGCGAAGGCGGGCTGGGATGTGGCGGGTTTTGCCGATGAAAGCTGGAGGCCTGCCACCGTTGTCACGCCCAGGGGGCCGCGGGTGATCGCGCAATACTTTGAGCCGATCCGCGAAGAACGCGTGATGACGGCGAAGCAGATTACCCATCCAGCTCCCGGTGTTTATGTATACGACTTCGGGCAGAATATGAGTGCCGTTCCCCGGCTGCAGATCGCAGGAAGGCGTGGGCAGGATATTCGGCTGCGCTTTGCCGAGGTGCTGAACGCCGACGGCACCATGTATGTCGAGAATCTTCGCACGGCGAAGGCGACCGATCACTTTATTCTTGCGGGAGGGGGCAAACCCGAGTTTTATCAGCCGCAGTTCACCTTCCATGGGTTCCGGTATCTGGAGATCACAGGTACGGATGCGAAGCCCGGGCTGGAGGCGGTGAAGGCGGTCGTGCTGCACACGGCGGCTCCGTTTACGACTACGTTTTCGTCGGGCGACACGATGGTGAATCAGCTTTGGAGCAACGTGCTCTGGGGTCAGCGATCGAACTTCGTCGGCGTTCCGACCGATTGCCCCCAGCGCGATGAGCGGCTGGGCTGGAGCGCGGATGCACAGGTCTTCTGGAGGACCGCGACCTTCAATATGGATCTGACAAGCTTCAGCGAGAAGTTCGCGGCCGACCTTCATGGAACCCAGGTGGGCACGGCGATGTATGGCATCTTTGCGCCAGGCACCAGCTCTCCCAATCCAGGCTATGGCGCGGCGTGGAGCGACGCAGGGGTGATTGTGCCGTGGACGGGATGGATCCAGAGCGGGAACCCAAAGATCATCGATGAAAACTGGCAGGGCATGGTCAGCTACGTCGCGGCGATCGAAAAGGGCAATCCTGATTATCTGTGGCGCAAGGGGTTTGGTGCTGCCTTTGGCGATTGGCTGACGCCGACGATCACTACGCCGGAAGATCTGGTAGCGACGGCATACTGGGCCTATGACGTGTCGCTGATGGAGCAGATGGCTCTCGCGACCGGACGCAAGGTGGAGGCGCAGGGATACGCTGACCTGTTTGCGAAGATCAAGGGTGCATTTCAGAAGGCCTATGTGCGTTCCGACGGCTTTGTTGGAGCGAACGATGCGTTTCCGAGCATCCCTCCGCCGACGATGAACGGAAGCGATGTATCGAACGATAAGAACCGGGTCATCGAGACGCAGACCGGATATGTGCTGGCGCTGCACATGGATCTGATGCCGAAGGAGCTTCGGGCCGCGGCGGCGGAGAAACTCGTCCGGAAGATCGAGCAGAATCACTGGCTGCTGGGTACGGGCTTTCTGGGTACGCCCTATCTGCTGGAGGTTCTGTCCGATACCGGGCATAGTGATGTTGCATATCGCCTTCTGCTCAACAAGGAATATCCTTCGTGGGGTTACCTCATCGATCATGGAGCGACGACGACATGGGAGCGCTGGAACGGCGACCAGATGCGCGATGACCCCAGCATGAACTCCTATAACCACTACGCATATGGAGCGGTCGCGGAGTGGATGTATCGCTACGCTGCCGGGGTCGATACGATCGCGAGCGATCCCGGCTTTCACACTATTGCTCTCCACCCTAACTTCGACGCGCGGCTTGGCCACCTGGACTTCAAGTACGATTCTTCCTATGGGCCGATTGTCTCGCGGTGGAAGGTGATGGGCGGCGATGTGACATGGACCGTTACAATCCCTCCGAATGCCTCCGCGCGTCTTGAGGTGGCCAAAAGCAATGCAAATTCATTTCGATCGGGTGGAGTTGCAATTGGCGAGGACAGCCGGATTCACGCCGACGGCGAGAGCGTTTATGATTTGACGGCTGGAAGTTACACATTCCATGCGAAGCTGTCGAGCGAACGTACTGGCGAGGGCGCGAAGGTGGCGGACCTGCGTTGATGGGACGCAGATTTTATGCGGCCATTCAAGCTGGGAGCAATCGCGATGCTCCGCTATGATCAAAATTGACCGTATGACTCATAGCCGGGACTAAGCTACCCGTCGAATCCAGCCTGCGTCGTATCGTTCCTGTGCCGAGCACGAACGAGCCAAGTGCTCTGCTGGAACGCATCTTTGTACTACTTTCCGTGTCTGACTAATAAGTGGATCGTTGATTCGAATCTACGGTTTGGCGAGTGACAGCATGGAGATGCGCACCTCTTTGAGTTACAAACATTTTTTACTGGTATTTCTGGCTGGACTTCTGTCTCTTCACGCGGAGAGTCTCCCACGCCCCAGCCGAATCGCGCCAAGTGCGGATCTCACCGCCACAGCTAGCCTGACTGGATATGTACCTGCATGGGTATCAAACGCGAATCGCGTCGGCGCGGTTGCGGATGATACCCCGATTCGGGTAACGCTGCTTCTTTCCCGGGCGCCACAGGACCAGATGGCTTTTCAGCAACTGCTCGAGGAGCAGCAAAGCCCCTCCTCCGCGCAATACCGGCATTGGCTGACGCCGCTTGAGATCGGTGCGCGGTATGGTCCGGCGATGGATGAGATTGAGGCTATCTCACGATGGGTCAGGAGCCAGGGCCTGCAGGTTTCGTCCGTCTCCCCAACCCGGACGTCGATGGAGGTGGCAGGACCGTCCGCGCGGGTCGCCTCCGCGCTCAAGGTCACACTCGGACGATATCAGGTGAACGGCCGGACGCGCGTGGCCCCTGCAACGGAGCCTGCGATCCCTCAGGCGCTTTCCAAGGTTATCTCTGGTGTTGCGGGGCTCACTGAGCTAACGCTTCAACCCGCAACCTTCACCGGGCCGGTCCAAACGATGCAGCTGGCATCCGAGGAGAGCCGCTCCTCTGCGCCTCGCCCGCTGTATACCGACCCGAATACCGGAGTCCATTCGCTCACACCCGGGGACTTTGCGACGATCTACGACGTAGTCGGCGCGACGGGGGCAGGTTATGACGGAAGGGGAGTTCGCGTAGCGGTGCTGGGCAAATCGCATATCGTCGACTCCGATATCACGGAGCTGGAGTATTACACCGGAGTTCCCCAAAGGGCACCGACTACGGTTGTGGTTCCGAATTCGGATCCTGGAATCGTACTGGAAGACCAGTATCAATCGACATTTGAAGTCGGCCGGGTGCTGACGACGGCCCCAGGCGCTGACGTGGATCTGATCATCGCAGGAGCTTCGTCGGGCGGGATTGCCGCAGCTCTTCGCTATAACCTTGACGTCCGCCTCGATCCGGTCATGTCGATCAGCTATAGCGATTGTGAGACTATGGTGTCACCTGCGGACGTGGCGCTCTACGACGGGCTCTTTGCTCAGGCGGCTGCGGAAGGAATTTCAACCTTTGTCACGGCGGGTTCGACCGGCGCGGCGGGGTGCTCCAACCTGCCGTTTACAGCGCCCACCGACAGCGAGTTCAAGGCGATGGGGAACTTTCTCTGCTCGAGTTCCTACGTCACCTGTGTCGGAGCAACCGAGTTCGCGGAAGCGGGCAACGACTCGATGTACTGGTCCGGAACGAATGCCAGCGGGACTTTGAATTCGGCCCAACATTACATTCCAGAGGGTGCCTGGAACGATAGTGTTTACATAGACGGTGGCACAACAGTCTACCAGATCGCGGGGACTGGATCCGGGACGAGCGCGTACATTGCGAAGCCATCATGGCAAACTGGCTTAGGAGTTCCAAACAACGCTGGACGAAATATCCCGGATATTGCGTTCTCAGGAGCTGAGCACGACGCTTATTTTGGATGTTTTGCTGCCTTGGGGGCGGATTGTGCGGCCGGGAAAAAGTTAGGGTTCGCTGGAGGGCCGGGGGGACCAGGAAGCATGGCGGGAATAGCGGCCATCCTGGGCCAGCGTCTGGCGAGACAGCCCCAGGCTGGGCTCGGCAACATTAACCCGATGCTTTATCTCCTGGCTGCAACAACGCCAGCGGCCTTCCATGATGTGACCCCTTTATCGAGCTCAGCCGATTGCACCTCGACGACTCCGAACCTTTGCAATAACAGCACCGCCGGGCCTTCAAGCCCAACGGGTGGCTTGGCGGGCGATACGTTGCAGGTCGGGTATGACACTCTGACAGGTCTGGGCTCGCTCGATGTGAGTAACTTCGTAAACGCTGCGGCGTTACTTCCACCGCCTTCAGCGACCAGCCTTGCCATCGCAGCGACTCCGACGACGGTTGCAGCCGGCCAGCAGGTCTCGTTCACGGCGACCCTCTCACCGTCAGGCGCCGGCACGCCCACAGGCAACGTCTATATCTACTTCAACGGGCAGCCGGTTGCCGTCGGGAGCCTACACGGGAATATTGTTTCCGGGCTCTCAGCGAGTTTCGCGACGCCCGGCGTTTACACGGTATCTGCGGCCTATCCGGGTGACCTCAACTTTGCTGGGTCCATCACGGACCATCCGGTCCAGATTGCCGTAACGCCCGCTCCGGTCGCCGTGTCGGGGTTCCTCGTCCAAGCGACGCCATCGAGTATTCAAGCGGGTCAGAGCGTGGTGTTCACCGCGACCGTATCTGGTAACCCAACACCAAGTGGAACCGTTCAATTCTTCTCAAACGGCACGGCGGTGGGTGGGGCCGTGGCGCTGTCCGGAGGGGTCGGGTCCACCTCTGCGGTAACCTTTCCCACTGCGGGGACTTACGCGATCACCGCGACGTATAGCGGAGATGCGAATTTTACCTCGGCAACGTCGCAAAGCCTTCCTTTTGTGGTGGCTGCGGTGCCGGTTCCTGTGCCGAGCTTTGTGATCACGGCGTCTCCGGGTACTGTGATCGCCGGCCAAAGTGCGGTCTTCATGGCCAGGTTGACGGGTTCGCCGCTACCCAGCGGAACCGTACAATTCTATTCAAATGGAGCCTCCCTTGGGAGCGCGGTCCAGATCGTGAACGGGGTCGCCACCACTCCGGCAGTTTCATTCCCTACGGCTGGCACCTATACGATCACCGCGACGTACAGCGGCGATGCAAGCTACGCGTTTGCCATAGCGCCCGGGCTCGCCTTCGTCGTAACTCCTGGAAATGAGAGCCTCCCGGGGATTTCGCTTACTTCTTCTCCGAGCGCGATCGTGATCAACAGCGGCGCGACGTCTGGAAATTCCAGCACCGTGAAGGTGCAGGCGGCGGGGGGGTTCAGTGGTCTCGTGAGCCTTTCCTGTGCCGTAACCTCAGTTAGTGGCACGGTTACGGGAATGCCGCTCTGCAGCGTCACGCCGAGTTCCATCACGCTGGCTGCCAATGACTCCGCGACGAGCGTCGTCAGCATCGGAACGTCGCTTACCAAGGCTGCCTCCCCGTCAGGTCAACTTGCTTCGAATCGAAATGATCTCGGCTCCCCGATGCGGCGCTTGTCGCTCGCGCTGCTGCTGGCGTTGCTGATTCCAGCCAGCCGGCGCCGGGCAGTTCGCGCTCGACTTGGCCGGCTGCCTGCGCTTGTTGTGTCGCTGGCGTTCCTGCTTCTGGGGGCTGCGACCGTCACGGGCTGCGGTGGAACAGTTGGGACGGTACTCTCGAGTTCGGGAACCGGAACGGGCCTCTACAATGTGACCGTGACGGCGAGCGGCACCGGGGTGAGTGCGACGACGATGCTAAGTCTTACGGTGAAATAGGGAGAGCACGCCGTCGGATAGAATTGAATGGATGACCCCTGCCGCTGAACTCGTGCAGATCGACCTCTCTCCCCGGAAGCCGGCGAGGAAGCCGGAGTGGCTGAAGGCCAGAGCCCCGATGGGAGAGACGTTTCACAATCTGAAGAAGCTGGCGCGTGAGCTGAATCTGAACACGGTGTGCGAGAGTGCGCAGTGTCCGAATATCGGAGAGTGCTGGAATCACAAGACCGCCACCTTTATGATGCTGGGAAATCTGTGTACCCGGCGGTGCGGGTTCTGTGCGGTTCCAAAAGGTAGGCCTGAGCCGATCGATCAGGATGAGCCGCGCCGGGTGGCCTATGCGGTCGCGCAGCTTGGGATCGCTCATGCCGTGATTACGAGCGTGAACCGGGACGATGACAATCTGGGGGCGGCGCGGGCGTTTGTCTCCGTGATTCAGGAGATCCGGTCCCAGGCCCCCGGGTGCCGGGTCGAGGTGTTGACGCCGGACTTTCAGGGAGTGGACGCGGCGCTGCGGCTTGTGGTCGAGGCTCGGCCGGAGATCCTGAACCACAATATTGAGACGGTTCCACGGCTCTACCGGGTCGCGAAGAGCGGTGGCCGGTACGAACGGTCTTTGGCTTTTCTCGCCAACGCGAAGACGATCGCGGCCGAGCGAGGGAATACGATCGTCACAAAGACAGGGATCATCGTCGGGATGGGCGAGGAGATGCACGAGCTGCTGGCGGTGTTTCGCGATCTCGCCGACCGCAAGGTGGATATCCTGACGGTGGGACAGTATCTGCGGCCGTCGCGGGATCATCTACCGATGTCGCGCTACTACACGCCGGAGGAGTTCGCGTTCCTGAAACATGAGGCGATGGGGATGGGATTCCGGCACGTGGAGTCTGGACCGCTGGTACGGAGCAGCTATCATGCGCATGAACAGGCGCAGTCGACCGGGCTGAAGTAAACCTTCCACGACCGGGGTGTACGGTTTTCGAGCCAGGGATCCTGTGGGATACATTCGAGGCGAAATGATGGTCGAGACGGATTCGGGATTGCGGTTGAGTGAGTTGGCTCCGCGGATCTTGCAGTCGGAGATTCGGGCGATGAGTGTGGCCCGCGACGCGATGGGTGGGGTGAATCTCGCGCAGGGGGTCTGCGATACGGAGGTGCCTGCGGTGGTCGCCGAGGGTGCTCAGCGGGCGATCCGGGATGGGCACAATATCTACACGCGGCTGGATGGCATCGCGCGGCTGCGGCGGGCGATCGCGGTCCAGGTGGGCCGCACGCATGGAATCGAGGTCGATCCCGAACGGGAGGTGCTGATTACCAGCGGTGTGACTGGAGGATTTCACGCGGCTTGCCTGGCGCTGCTGAACCCTGGCGATGAGGTGATCGTCTTTGAGCCGTTCTATGGGTACCACCTGGGAACGCTCAAGGGGATGAGGGTGGTCCCGGTAGTCGTTGGGCTCGGTGGAGCGGATTGGAGGCTGGATCTCGACGCGGTGCGGGCGGCGGTCACCGCGAAGACGCGGGCCATCCTGGTGAATACGCCCTCGAATCCGGCGGGGAAGGTCTTCACGGGTGCTGAGCTGGAAGGTCTGGGCGTGATCGCTGAGGAGTTTGGGCTCTTCCTCCTGACGGACGAGATCTATGAGCATTTTCTCTATGGTGACGCGAAGCATGTGAGCCCGGCGTCCCTGCCAGGGTTGCGGGAGCGGACGATCCTGATGTCCGGGTTCTCGAAGACGTTTTCGGTGACCGGCTGGCGGGTTGGGTATCTGATCGCCGATGCGAAGTGGCTGGGCTCGATTGGATACTTTCATGACCTGACGTATGTGTGCGCTCCCGCGCCCTTCCAGCATGGGGTTGCGGACGGGGTGGAGCAGATGCCCGCCTCCTTCTATCACGGGCTGGCGGACGAACATCTTGGGAAGCGGGCTATGCTGGTGGAGGCGTTGCGGGCGGCGGGGATGACTCCGCATGTGCCGGAGGGGGCGTACTACATCCTGGCGGATGCGCGAGCAATCCGTGGGGCGACGTCGGCGGAGAAGGCGCGGACGCTGCTGCGGGAGACGGGAGTGGCGTCTGTTGCGGGCTCGGCGTTCTTTCGAGCAGGGGGCGGAGAGGATCTGCTGCGGTTCTGCTTCGCGAAGAAGGACGTCGATCTGGAAGAGGCTTGCCGACGGCTGCGTGGAATGACGTCTGCCGGGGGACGAAGCTAGTGGCGGCCCCGTCGGAGGTGGTTCGGGTTGAGGCTGCGTTGAAGAACAAGAGCGCGAAGGAGTTGGAGTGGGCGCGATGGTACTGCGCGCTGCGGCAGCGGGTTCCTTCCGCGCGACCGGCGGACCTGAAGTTCTGGGGAGCGATGGCGGAGCGGGTGGAGGAGGTACTGGCACCTCCAGTAGCGGAGAAGGTCTATCCGGCGAAGAAGAAGAAGGCCGGGCGAGGGTTGGGCCTGGGACCCGTGCAGGACTAAGTCACGTCTCTGCCGGGCCTGGCTGGATACCGCCGCAGGCTTGCCCCATCCCCCGGGAAGCCGCTGGTGCCGAATGCGGTGGGATATTCCCAAAAGACGAGAAAAAGGGCGAAGCGAAGGGCTTGCCTGCCGGGAAGGGACGTCTTCTACTAAGATAGAGAACGACGTTTGGGAGAGAATCGATGGCATCGGCAATGGCAGGGATTGTGGCGTTAAAGGATCTGCACCAGCAGTTGAAGACTCGCATGGACAAGACGATTGAAGACTTTCGTGCGAACCTTCTGTCGACCCGCACCGGCCGCGCGAGCGTTCACATGCTCGACCAGGTGAAGGTGGACTACTACGGCACGGACACGCCCGTTGCGCAGATCGCGCAGGTGACGACGCCCGAGGCCCAGTTGATCCTGGTGCAGCCGTGGGAGATCGCGCTGGTGCCGGCGATCGAGAAGGCGATCCGCACCAGCAGCCTCGGCTTCAACCCGATGCACGACGGGCGGATTATCCGGGTTCCCATTCCTCCAATGAACGAGGAGCGACGCCGGGAGGCAGTGAAGAACCTTGCGGGGGTGCTCGAAGGGCACAAGACGTCGATGCGCAATATTCGCCGCGATGGAATCGAGTCGGTGCGGAAGGCGATGAAGGACAAGCTGATCTCGGCCGATGACGAAAAGCGCGCGACCGAGGAGGTTCAGCAGCTGACAGACGGGCAGATCAAGGTGCTCGAAGACATGTTCAAGTCAAAGGAAAAGGAAGTGATGACGGTCTGACCGTCTTCACTTCGATGAAGCTTCGAAGAAAGCGGCGGCCCTGGGGCTGCCGCTTTTCGTTGCCTACTTCAGCAGGTCCATCGCGACGGCGGTGAGGGTCTTGACGCCGGTCTCGATGGTGGGCTGGGGGTCGGGTTCGAACCTGCTGGTGTGCCACCCGGGAAGCTCCTTGCCTGAGGCCCTGGCGGCGGCGAAGCGGTCGGGGTACATCGCTCCGAGCCGGTAGTAGGCGACGGGGATCTTGCCGTCCAGGCCGAAGACGCCGACGTCCTCGGAACCCATCTCCTGGCGGTCCTCGAAGACGTTCTGCTGACCGATGGTTTTGACCAAGGTGGCGCGGACGCGGGCGGAGAGGGCCGGATCGTTATACTCGAGGGGCGCCGATTCTCCGTCCAGTACCGTCACGGTCGGGGCGAGTTCGGGTGGGAGGCCGGCCGATATTGCCAGTCCGGCGGCCATGCCGCGGATGCCGTCGAGGATGACCTGGCGGCTCTTTTCGCTGAAGCTGCGGGTGGTTAGCTCGAGCTTGACCTCGTTGGGGATGATGTTGCGTTTGGTTCCGCCGTGGATGTCGCCGACGGTGACGACGGAGGGTTCGCGTGGATCTTCTTCGCGGCTGACGATCGTCTGGAGCTGCATGATGAACTCTGCGGCGAGGACAACCGGGTCGCGGCCCTGGTTGGGGCGGGCTCCGTGGCCTCCGATGCCGCGGATGGTGACGTCGATCGAGGTGGAGCTGGCCATGGCGGGGCCGGGGGTGAGGGAGACCTGGCCGGCGGGTTCCTGGTTGGTGTCGTGGAGACCGATGACCATGTCGGGGCGGCCGAAGCGCTCGTAGAGATGGTCGGCGATCATGGCCTTGGCGCCGTCGATGGTCTCTTCCGACGGTTGACCGACGATCATCAGCGTACCGTGCCACTGGGCTTTGGCGGCGACGAGGGCGCGGGCGGTTCCGATCAGGACCGTGGTGTGGATGTCGTGGCCGCAGGCGTGCATCACTCCAACCTGCTGACCGGCAGGGTTTTTGGCCGTCACGTGGCTGGCGTAGGGGACGCCGGTCTCTTCCACGACCGGGAGGGCGTCCATGTCGGCACGGACCAGGAGGGTCGGGCCGGGGCCGTTCTTGAGGATGCCGACGACTCCGAAGGCGTGGGAGCCATCGGGATAGAGGCCGATGTGTTCGGTGACCGTGTAGCCGGTCTTGCGCAACTCTTCGGCGACCATCGCAGAGGTGTTTTGCTCGAAATGGGAGAGCTCCGGATGTGCGTGGAGGTTCTTGTACATCTCGACCAGGCCGGGGAGTTCCTGCTGTTCGATTGTGGCCGGCTGCTGCGACCATGCGACTTCGCCCGGAAGACAGAGGAGGGCGAGCAGGAGGGGCTTCAACATGGAGGAACACCTCGTAAATTTCTGGATTTCTCCAAAGTTTACATGGCAGCTACTCCTCCAGAGGGATGGTCTCGGCTGCGCGGGCGCTAGAGCGGTATGCAGCCTCCACGAGGGCCATGGTCTGGTATGCGGACTCGAAGCCGGCGGGGAGCTCGTCGGTCGAGCCCTCTACAAAGGCCTGGAGCGAGCCCATCGAACCGACGAAGGCGTCTGGGAACCAGTTGCCGCTGACGGGGAGGCTGGTCCATTCTTTTTGGGGTGAGTCGCGCTGGATGTAGGAGAGGGTGTCGGGGCGGCCGGTGGGGTAGTCGAGGTTGACGCCCATGTCGATGCGGATCGCGCCCCCGGTTCCCTCCCACTGCGCGAAGCTGCACTGGGAGGACTCGGCGAGGTTGTGGTGGTGGTTCGTCGTGATGAAGACGCGCTTCCAGTCTCCGTAGTCGAGGATCATGGTGGACTTTGTGGCGGAGAGGGCGGGGGTCTGGGGGTTGCGGACGGTCTTCGCATAAACGCCGAGAGGGTTGCCGAGCCAGGAGCGGACGAGGTCGAGGTAGTGGATGGAGTGGTAGAGGATCTCCAACCTCGGCGCTTTGCTGAGAAAGGTCCACAGGCTCCAGGGGGTGAAGGTGCGGACCTGTATCTCGAGGTCGTGCAGGTCGCCGAGGAGGCCTTCGCGGGCCAGCGCCATCGCCCCGAGGTTGTTGGGGGCAAAGCGTAGCTGGAAGTTGACGGCGGCGATGAGGCCGTTGCGTCGGCAGAGGTCACGAATGGTCCTGGCTTCGTCGAGCGTCTCGCCCATGGGCTTCTGGATGAGGACGGCAGCACCGGGGGGGAGGAGCGGGAGAACCGACATTAGTTGGGCCGCGGGGACGGCGAGGTCGAAGATGGCGTCCTTCGGGGCGAAGGCGATGGCTTCGGCTACGGATTCGAAGGAGTGGGGAATCCTGAAGTCCGCAGCGAGCGCGGAGGCGACTCCCTGGGTGCGGTCAGCGAGGGCGATGACGGGGAAGCCGGCCTTGGCGTAGGCGGGGAGGTGGGCGTTGCGGACGATGCCGCCGGCCCCGAGAACCACGATCGGTCGTGGGTTCTTCGGGCGTGGGGGCGCTGCGGCTGCGGCGGCTGCGCGGAAGCGGTTTTCGGTAGGTTCGGCCTCGGACATGGTGGGGACCCCCCTCCCCCCTGCTGGTCTCAAAGTATTCAAAGCAAATGACCTAAGTCCGAACTGGATGCGGCCGTTTTGGAGTCTGGACCGGATGTTTTCGGACCCGGAGCTGATTTAATTGTTACACATGGAGGGGATCTGGTCGGCCAACTTTATCTCTTTTGCAATGAATGGCTTAGGTGGGTCATGGGGTTGACAGCGGGATTTGCACCGAAATCCGGAGGATAGGGCAGGAGCAAACGCAGATTCCCTTCGGGAATGACAGACAGAAAGGCAACGGTAGATAGAACGGCGACGGTAGAGATGGTTCGGTCAGGGGGTAAGATCGGTGGCGGAGGCGGCGGAGAGCTGGTGGATGGCGTTCCAGGTCTGGGAGAAGGCGTTGAGGGCGTCGGAGGTGGACTGGCGGGCGTCGCGGAGGGCGTCGAGGTAGTCGATCAGGGCGAGGCCGCCGTGTTCGAAGGAGAACTGGGCGATGGAGAGGATGTCCTGGCTCTCATCGAGGTAGTGCTGGCTGAAGCGGTCGGAGAGGGCCTTGGCGTGGGTGTAGCCGACCCAGGCCTGATCGACATCCGAGACGACCTGGTTGCGGGTGGCGGCTTCGGTGAAGCGGGAGGCGTCGGCCTGGAAGCGGGCGGTGTCCTTGTTGCCCTGGTTCTTGTCGAAGAAGCGCAGGGGGATGTTGACGGAGAATCCGGCGGAGTTGTAGTTTCCGCTGCGGTCGTACTCGCCTTCCAGGGTGGGGTCGGTGGTTCCGTTGGCGATGGCGAGACGGGCCTGGGCCTGGGCGGCGGCGACTGCGGCGCGGGCGGCGGCGTAGTCGGGTCGCTGGGCGATGGCGGAGGCGATGAGGTCGGCCCGGGCGTTTGAGATGGCCGGCGGAAGGACCATGCCGGTGATGTCGAATTCGGGGCTGGGAGTCTCGACACCGATCAGGGTCTGGAGCTGGTCGGAGGCCTGGAGGAGATTGATCTCGTCGTTGGCAGCGTCCGATTCCAGGTTGCCGAGTTGGAGGTCAAGGCGCTCATAGTCGAGTTTGGCCATGTCGCCGGCCTTGTAACGATCCTGGCTGATCTCAACCTCGTGGCGGAAGTCCTTGAGGCTGGCGTTGGCGAGCTCAAGAGCCTCTTTGGCGACGAGCATCTTCGTGAAGGCCTGTTTGATCGTCAGGACGGTCTGGCGCACGGTGTCTTCGAGCTGCGCCTGGGTCTGGCCGCTCGTAGCCTTGGCGGCGTCGATGCGCCAGCGGCGTTTGTCGCCACGCTCGAAGAGACGCGAGACCTGGGCGGAGTAGCTGAAGGGGTTTCCCTCGGAGCCGTCGCCGGGCAGGGTCACGTTTTGTCCATACAGGGTGAGATATGGATTGGTGCGGACGGCTGCCTGGGCCTCCTGGGCGCGGACGGCGCGGAGGTTGGCCTGCGCGGCGAGGAGCGTAGGGTTCTTCGCCTGGGCCATGGTGACGATCTGCTGGAGAGTGTATGCGCCGGGTTTGGAGGTGGGGGGCTTGCGTGGGTCGGGACCGAGGCTGGCCCCGGCGGCGTAGGTGGCGGCGGGGGACTGGGGGGAGCCGGGCTGGGCGACGAGAGTGGATGGGGCGATCAGGGCCAGGAGGACAGAGAGGGTGGTTGCCGCGATGGGATGGGTTGGGATTCTCGGTTGCCGGTTCATGCTTCGAGCTCCATTTCATTGAGGGGCATGACGTCGGAGTCGCGCGTGATCCAGACGTACAGCGTGGGGAGGAGGAAGATTCCCATGACCAGCGCGCCGACCAGGCCGCCGACGATGACGACGGCGAAGGGGCGCTGCGAATCCGAGCCAATGCCGTGCGAGGTGGCGGCAGGCAGGAGACCGAGGGTGGCGACAAGCATGGTCATGGTGATGGGACGCAGGCGGATGACGGCTCCTTCGAGGGCGGCGTCGCGCACCGAATAGCCTGTGGACCGCATCTGGTCGATGCATTCCAGCATGATGATGCCGGTCTGGACCGAGACGCCGAAGAGGGCGAGGAAGCCAACGCCTGAGGATACGCTGAAGTGGTTTCCGGTGACCCAGAGGGCGAGCAGGCCACCGAGGGGGGCGACGGCGACGTTGGCGAGGACCAGCATGGCGCTCTTGAAGGAGCTGAACATGCCGTAGAGGATCATGAAAATGATGAGGATCGTGATGGGACACACGATCATGAGACGGCGGGAGCTGCGCTTCTGGCTCTCGTACTCGCCGGCCCAGTCCAGATGGTAGCCGACGGGGAGGACGACTTGTTTCTGGACCCTGGACATGGCCTCCTGGACGGTGGTGCCGAGGTCGCGGTCGCGCACGCTGTACTTGATGGCGATGTAGCGGACGCCGTTTTCGCGGCCGATGGACTCGGCTCCGTCGGAGACCTGGAGGTGGGTGAGCTGGGAGAGGGCGATGCGCTCGCCGGATGGGGCGAGGAGGCGGATTTCTCCGATGGCATCCGGGGTGGCGCGGTACTGGGGCGAGTAGCGGGTGGTGACGTCGTAGCGGGCCTCGCCGTCGAGGACCTGGGTGACGGCCGAGCCACCGACGGCGGATTCGATTGCATCCTGCACGTCGGCGACGTTGATTCCGAAGCGGGCGGCGGCGGTGCGGTCGACGATGTAGTTGAGGTTGGGCTGGCCGATGACGCGGAAGAGGCCGAGATCGGCGACGCCCTTGACGCTGGACATGACCTGGACGATCTGGTCGCCCTTCTGTTCGAGCGTGCGGAGATCGGTTCCGTAGAGCTTGACCGCCAGCTCGCCCTTGACGCCGGAGACGGCCTCTTCGACGTTGTCGGAGATGGGCTGGGAGAAGTTCCACACGACTCCGGGGGTCTTTTCGAGCTCGCGGTCCATGGCGGCGATGAGCTCTTCCTTGTTCTGGTTGAAGACGGGGCGCCACTCCTTCTTCTGCTTGAGGTCGACGAAGTACTCGGTGTTGAAGAAGCCGGTGGTGTCGGTTCCGTCGTCGGGCCGGCCGTTCTGGCTGATGACCTGGGTGACCTCAGGGAAACTGGCGAGGAGGACGCGAGTCTTGTTGGCGATGGCACGGCTCTCGGTCGGGCCGGTCGATGGGGCGAGCGAGCCGCGCACCCAGATCGCGCCTTCGTCCAGATGGGGGAGGAACTCGGAGCCGATGGGGCCGCCAAAGGCGAGGTAGGCGGTCAGCGCGAGCATGAGGCCGGCGGCGGTGAAGGGCACGGCCTTGTGGTCGATGGCCCAGGCGAGCCAGCGGCTGTAGCTCCCGGTGAGCCAGCGCATGACCGGGTTTTCCCACTCGCTGGCTCCCTTGCGGAAGAGGAAGCTGGCGAGGACCGGGGCGATGAGCATGGAGAAGATCAGCGCGCCGAGGAGGGCGAAGGCGACCGTCCAGGCCATGGGCTTGAAGAGGCGGCCTTCGACGGATTGAAGGGTAAAGATGGGCAGGTAGGCCGTGATGATGATCGTGATGGAGTAGAAGACCGGGCGCTGGACCTCGTGGGCGGCCTGGCGGATCTGCTCGATGACGGTGGAGCCGGGTTCGGTGGAGCCGGGGGCGTGGGAGGTGGGGTCGGGCTGATGGGAGAGGTGCCGGACGATGTTTTCGACCATTACCACCGCGCCTTCGACGACCATGCCGAAGTCGAGCGCACCCAGTGAGAGCAGGTTGGCGGGGATGTGTTCGAGGTTGAGGCAGATGGAGGCGAAGAGCAGGGCGAAGGGGATCGTGATGGCGACGATGAGCGCGCCGCGCAGGTTCCCGAGGAACAGGAAGAGGATGATGGCGACGAGGATGATGCCTTCGGTGAGGTTGTGCAGGACGGTGTGGGTGGTGAGCTCGAGCAGGGTGCTGCGGTCGAGGAACGGCACGATGGTGACGCCCCTGGGGAGGATGTGCTCGTTGAGCTCCTTGACCTTGTCGTGGATGCTGTCGAGCACCTTGTCGGAGTCTTCGCCCTTTTGCAGGAGCACGGTGCCTTCGACGACGTCGCCATCGTCGAGCAGCTTGCCATCGACGCGCCGGAAGGTCTTGCCGATCTGGCCGAGGCG